>DATAFA010000101.1:0-19977 GCA_036257785.1 Solirubrobacterales bacterium
CTCGTCGTCGCCCATGACCACGAAGACGCCGCATTGCGACCCAATTGACCCTGGATGCCGCTCTCGACGCTTTCACGAGGCCGCCGCTCGACCGGGTCGAGATCGACTGCGACCTGAAGCTGCCCGGTCGCGAGGACGAGCTCGTCCGGGCGCTCCGGGAGCGCGAGCTCGTCGAGCGGGCGATGGTCTCGACGATGTACGTGGAGAGCCTCGCCCGCGTCGCCGCGCTCGAGCCGCGGCTGCGGCGCGGGTGGACCTACCCGCTGGTGACCCGCGCCTGGGATCGCAGCACCGTGGCGAAGCCGGCCGTCGCGGCCGCGCTCGAGCTGATGCGGCGGCGGTTCCCGCGCGTGGCCCGCCGCCGCGCGCCGCTGATCGGTGCGTCGGCGATCTGGATCTTCCACCGGCTCGCGACGCCGCGGCTCGCCGCGGTCACCGGCGAGCTCGGGATCGAGCTGATCGCCTGGACCGTCGACGACGCCGCCACGATCGCCCGGCTTCGCGCCATCGGGGTCGACGGGATCGTCTCCAACGACCCGCGGCTGCTGCAGTAGGCGCGGGTCGGACCGAGCGGCGCCCGAGCGCCCGAACTCTCTATCCTGCCCTGCCCGATGGCCACTTCGCGCCCCAGTTTCAAGGTCTCCGAGCGCACCGGCTTCGGCTCGCGCACCGCGCGTCGCCTGCGCCGGGACGGACTCGTGCCCGGTGTCGTCTACACCGGCGGCAAGGAGGCACGCCCCTTCCAGGCCGACGCCCATGACCTCTCGCTGTTCATCAACGAGGGCCACGCGCTCTTCGACCTCGACATCGACGGCGAGGGCAAGGTGCCGGTCGTCGTCAAAGAGGAGCAGCGCCACCCGGTCCGCGGCGATCTGATGCACCTCGACTGCCAGCAGGTCGACCTCGAGCAGGAGATCCAGGCCGAGATCGCGATCGAGCTCGCGGGCACCGAGGACGCCCCCGGCGTCAAGGAGGGCGGCATCCTCGAGCACGTCACCCGCGAGATCACGATCGAGGCGCTGCCGACCGACATTCCCGACGAGGGACTCAGCATTGACGTCTCCGAGATGAACATCGGCGACACCATCCAGCTTTCGACGATCGAGGCCCCCGCGGGCACGAAGTTCGTGGCCGACGCCCCCGAAGAGATCACGATCGCGACGCTCAACCCGCCGCGGGTGGTCGAGGAGGAGGAGCCCGAGGTCGAGGAGGAGACCGAGGTGGTCGGCGAGGGCGAGGGCGAGGCCGAGGAGACCGGCGCCGAGGAGACCGGCGGCGACGAGGGCGACTCGGGCTCCGAGGACTAGCTCGCAGTGCGCCGGCTCGCCCGCCGTCGCGGCTCCGACGGCGCGGGTGGAACCGCGGGCGGATCCGGCTCCGCCGACTTCCTGATCGTTGGCCTCGGCAATCCCGGGAGCCGCTACGCCGGGACCCGCCACAACGCCGGCTTCGAGGTCGCCGACGCGCTCAGCGGCCGCTGGGAGCTGCCGAAGGCGAAGCGCCGGTTCGGCGGCCTCGTCACCAGCGGCCGGATCCGCCCGGGCGGGCCGCGGGTCGCAATCCTGCTCCCGCAGACGTTCATGAACGAGTCCGGCAATGCCGCCGGTCCCGCCCGCGGGTCGTTCGGCGTCCCCCTCGACCGTGTGATCGCCCTCCACGACGAGATCGACCTCCCGTTCGGCGAGGTCCGGGCGAAGCTCGGCGGTGGCGTCGCCGGCCACAACGGCCTAAAGAGCCTCGAGCGGGGTCTCGGGAGCCGCGACTTCCGGCGGGTGCGGATCGGGGTCGGGCGTCCCGACTCGACCGACCCCGAGATCGTCTCCGGGCACGTGCTCGGCCGCTTCGCCGAGCGCAGTGAGGAGGTCGCCGGGCTGTTCGCCGCCGCGGCGGACGCGACCGAGCGCCTGATCGACGAGATTTCCAGCGACGGAGACGAGAACGAGGAGTGAGATGGATCCACTGACGAGCTACGAGATCGACGGCAACGGGGTCGGGCTGCTGCGGCTCGACCGGCCCGCGGCGCGGAACGCGATCAACACGCAGATGCTCGAGGAGCTGCTCGCCCACCTCGAGGCGGCCCGGGCCGACGAGGGCCTGCGCGTGCTGGTGCTCTCGTCGACCGATCACATGGGCTTCTCGGCCGGCGCTGACGTCCGCGAGGACCTCGACCGCGACGGGGCGATCCGGCGGATGCAGCTGTTCGCCGACCTCTACGACGCCCTGACCGGTTTCCCACGCCCGACGATCGCCGCCTGCCACGGCGCCTGCGTCGGCGGCGGCGCCGAGATCGCCGTCGCCTGCGACCTCCGGGTCGGCGGCTCGAACATGCGGATGCGCTTCCCGGGAGCGGGGCTCGGCGTCCCGGTCGGCCCGGCCCGCCTCGTCACCCTCTGCGGGTTGTCGGTCGCCAAGTACCTGCTGCTGACCTCGAAGGAGATCGCCGTCGACGAGGCGTTCCGCTGGGGGATCGTCCACAAGGTCGCCGCGGCGCCGCGGACCGAGGAGGCGGCGCTGCAGCTGGCGACGCAGGTCGCCGAGCACCCGCCCGAGTCCGTCAGCCGGATCAAGTCGATGCTGCACGCCTGGGACGGCGTCGAGGAGCGCTCGCGCGCCGAGGGCGAGGGCCAGGTCGAGTGGCAGTCCGAGGGCCCGGGCCTGGGCTACAGGTCCTGACCGCCGCGGTGGCGCTCCGTTCCCTGCTCGAACTCGCCCATGGCGACGACGCGTTCGCGTTGCTCGCCGCCGAGGCCGCGGGTGCCGCGCCCGGCGACGAGCTGAAGGTCCCCGTCTCGGCCGGGCTGCGGCCCTACCTGCTCGCAGCGCTGGCCGAGTCCGAGCCCGGCCTGGCGGGCCGCCCGGTTCTCTGCGTCGCCGCCGATGACCGTGGCGCCCGTGACTTCGCCACCGAGCTCGGCGCCTACCTCGCGCCGCGCCGCGTCCGCTACTACCCGTCGCGCGGCACCGGCTACGAATCGCACCTGGCGCCGCCGCCGCACCTCGTCGGGCTGCGGATCGCCGCCCTCGACGCGCTCGTCGGCGCCGGCGCCGAGGAGCCGCCGGTCGTGGTCGCCAGTGCCGTCGCCCTCGCCGAGGCGGTGCCCGACGCATCGCTGCGCCCCGCCGGCTTCGCGCTCACAAAGGGGGAGGAGATCGACCTCGGCGACGTCGCCGAGCTGCTCGCCGGCTGCGGCTACGAGCGGGTCGAGCAGGTCGACGACCGGGGCCAGTTCGCGGTCCGTGGCGGCATCCTCGACGTCTTCGGCTCGACCGTCGACCAGGCCGCGCGGATCGAGCTCTTCGGCGACGAGATCGAGTCGATCCGCTGGTTTTCGACGTTCACCCAGCGCTCGCTCGGCGAGACCGACCGGATCGAGCTCGACCCGGCCGCCGAGATCGACCCCGATCACCGGTTGCTCGCCGAGGCGGCGCTCGCCGACGCCGCGGAGGAGGGTGCGGAGCGGCCGCTGGCCGAGCTCCTGCCGACCGACCGGTTCGGTTCGTTCCTCGAGCTGATCGGCGATCGCACGGCGATCGTCATCGCCGCGCCGGACGAGCTCGACGCGGCTCTCGACGACCACCTGACCGATGTTCGCGCCGCGATCCACGACGAGGACGTCGCCAAGCTCTACGTGGCCGTCCGCGACCCGCTGCGGGCCCGCGCGGCGCTCTGCATGACCGCGGTCGCCGACGGCGATCCGGACTCGGCGGACGGGGCGGGCGCGTTCCGCGCGTCGATCCCGGTCTCCGCCGCACGCAGCCTCGCCGAAGCCGAGCCCGAGCTCGAGAAGCAGACGCGGTCGGGATACACGACGGTCGTCGCCTTCGAGCGGATCGGCGAGGCCGAGCGGGCCCGCTACGCGCTCGAGCGGCTGACCCCGAAGCTGCTCGGCGACGGGCCGCCGCCCTCCGACCCCGCGGTGCTGTTCGCCGAGGCCCGGGTCGCCGACGGGTTCGTCGCCCCGGCGCTGCGCCTCGCGGTGATCCCGTACCGCCGGCTCGTCCATCGCCGCCGCGCCGCGGCGCCGGCGCCGACCGGCGGCAGGCTCGCCTCGCTCGGCGACCTGGCGGCCGGCGAGCACGTCGTCCACGAGGACCACGGCGTCGCCCGGTTCGCCGGCTTCGACACCCGCACCGTTGCCGCGATCACCCGCGACTACCTCGAGCTCGAGTACCGCGACGGCGACAGGGTCCTGGTCCCGGCCGAGCAGCTGGCCAAGATCACCCGTTACGTCGGCGGCGAGCATCCCGAGCTCTCGAAGCTCGGCGGCAAGCGCTGGAGCCAGATGAAGGCGAAGGCGCGCCGTTCGGCCCGCGAGCTGGCCGGCGAGCTGATCAACCTCTACGCGGAGCGGCAGGCCCGCCGCGGGCACGGCTTCTCGCCCGACGGCGAGTGGCAGCTGCGGCTCGAGCGCTCGTTCCCGTTCCGCGAGACCGCCGACCAGCTCGAGGCGATCGAGGCCGTCAAGGCGGACATGGAGTCGGAGCGCCCGATGGACCGCTTGATCTGCGGCGACGTCGGCTACGGCAAGACCGAGGTCGCCATCCGCGCGGCCCAGAAGGCGCTCGCCGACAGCAAGCAGGTGATGGTGCTCGTCCCGACGACGATCCTCGCCACCCAGCATCTCGGAACGTTCCGCGAGCGGCTCCGCGACTTCCCCTACGAGATCGAGATGATCTCCCGGCTCCGCAGGCCGGCGGAGGTCAAGAAGGCGCTCGCCGGCTTCGCCGACGGATCGGTCGACATCCTCATCGGCACCCACCGGGTGCTGTCCCGCGACGTCCGCGCCAGGGACCTCGGGCTGCTCGTGATCGACGAGGAGCAGCGGTTCGGCGTCAAGCAGAAGGAGCTGCTGCGGCAGCTCAAGCTCAAGGTCGACGTCCTGGCGATGTCGGCGACACCGATCCCGCGGACCATGCAGATGAGCCTCGCCGGCCTCCGCGACATCTCGGTGATCGAGACCCCGCCCGAGGGCCGGCGCCCGGTTCGCACCTACGTCGGCCCCTACGACGAGGAGCTCGTCGCCGAGGCGCTGCGCCGCGAGGTCCGCCGCGAGGGCCAGGCCTTCTTCCTCCACAACCGGATCGAGACCCTCCACGACACCGCCGAGCGGTTGCGCGCGCTGATCCCCGAGGCACGTTTCATCGAGGCCCACGGCCAGCTCGACGAGGGCGAGCTCGAGACGACGATGCTCTCCTTCCTGCGCGGCGACGCGGACGTCCTCGTCGCGACGACGATCATCGAGTCGGGACTCGACGTGCCCGCCGCCAACACGCTGATCGTCGAGCGGGCGGACAACCTCGGGCTCGCGCAGGCGTACCAGATCCGTGGCCGCGTCGGGCGCTCCCGCGAGCGCGCCTACGCCTACATGCTCTACCCCTCCGAGGAGGGCGTTACCCGCGAGGCGGCCGCCCGACTGGCGACGCTGGCCGACCACACCGAGCTCGGCTCCGGCTTCCGGATCGCGATGCGCGACCTCGAGCTGCGCGGTGCCGGCGACCTGCTCGGCGCCGAGCAGTCCGGCCACGTCGCCGCGATCGGCTTCGAGCTCTACGTCGAGATGCTCGACCAGGCCGTCGCGGAGCTGCGGGCCGCCGGCGGGGCCGAGCGGACCGAGGAGGAGGTCCGCGTCGACACCGACTTCTCGGCCTTCGTGCCGTCGTCGTATGTGCCCTACGAGGCGGCGAAGATCGACATCCACCGGCGGATCGCCGGCGCCCGCGCACCGGGCGAGCTGCGCGCCCTCCACGACGAGCTGCGGGATCGCTTCGGCCCGCCGCCGGAGCCGATCGAGGCGTTGCTCGCCATCCAGCGTGCGCGGATCGAGCTCGGCCGCGACGGCGCCCGCAGCCTCGTCCTCCGCGGGTCGCGGATCGTCGCCGAGCCGCTCGAGTTCGACTCCGAGCGGGTCGGACGCCTGCGCGAGCGGGTTCCGGACGCGATCTACAGCTCCCGCGAGAGCAGCCTGACGCTGCGGGCGCCCGACGCCGATGCTCCCGAGACCGAGCGGGTCGAGCGCCTTTCCCAGCTCGCCGAGGCGATCTCGGCTTCGCGCGAGCAGGCCGCCGAGGCGGCCTGAGGGGACCGGCGGCGGTCGAGGTGCGCGGAAGCGTCCGCCGCCCCGGTATCTTTCTCCGTCGTGCCGCGGTCCCGGAAGCGCAACCTCGCGATCGTCCTCGCCCTCCTCCTCGTCGGGGCCATCGCGCTCGTCGCCGCGACGAGCGGTCTCGGCCAGCCCGGGCTCCCGGAGGGAGACGTCGCGCTGGTCGACGGCGTCGACGACGGGTCGATCACCCAGGACGACCTCGATTCGGCGCTCGACCAGGCGGCTGCCCAGAGCGGGCTGCCGAAGGTGCCGGCGGCCGGCGACCCCCAGTACGACTCGCTCGTCCAGCAGGCGATGCAGAGCCTGATCCTCGCCAAGTGGGTCAAGGGTGAGGCCGCCGACCGCGGCATCTCCGTGACCCAGGAGGACATCGACGCCGAGCTGAAGCGGATCAAGGAGCAGAGCTTCTCGAGCGAGAAGGAGTTCCAGCAGTTCGTCAAGCAGTCGAAGTTCAGCGAGGCCGACGTCCAGGAGCAGGTCGAGCTGACGCTGCTCCGTGACAAGCTCGAGCAGGAGGTGGTCGCGAAGCCGACGGTCTCCGACGACGAGATCAAGAAGTTCTACGAGGTCAACATCGACAGCTTCAAGCAGCCCGCGAGCCGCGACGTCAGGGTGATCCTCAACTCCTCGGAGGCGAAGGCCGAGCAGGCCAAGAAGGCCCTCGAGGCCGACGACTCCGACGCGAGCTGGAAGAAGGTCGCCGCGCAGTACTCGCAGGACCAGGCGTCGAAGGACCGTGGCGGGCTCCTCGAGGGACTGACCGAGGGTCAGGGGGATCCGCAGCTCGAACAGCAGGCATTCTCGGCGTCCGAGGGCGACATCGTCGGGCCGTTCAAGACCGATCGCGGCTGGTACGTGCTCGAGGTTGCCGCGATCAACCCGGAGACGACCCAGCCGCTGTCGGAGGCGAGCGCGGCGATCGAGCAGCAGCTCGTCTCCTCCAAGCAGCAGCAGATCGCCTCCGACTTCCAGACCGACTTCGTCGACAAGTGGACGCCGCAGACGATCTGCGCGCCGGCCGAGACGATCGAGCTCTGCAGCAACTTCGTCACGCCCGTCGCCGAGCCGGTGCCGGGGCAGCCGACGCCGCCGGCGGTCATCTCCAGGAAGCCGATCGAGCCCGGCACCTCGACGATCTCGATCGACGGCTCCGCCCAGCAAGGACTGCCCCAGGGCCCGCAACCGCCGCCATCGGCGACACCGGAAGGTCAGGTTCCGGCCGGCGCCGTCCCGCTCGGCCCGAACGGCGCCCCGACCGGAGCCGCTCCGACGACGGCCGCTCCGCCGACCGGCGCCGCCCCGACGACGTCGGGCGGCACCGCTCCGGCGACCCCGACTCCCTGATCCGCCGATGTGCTCCGACGCCGCCCGCGCCGCCGCCGGTGCGGACGCGATCGCCGAGCTCGACGCGATCACCCGACGCCTGCGCCGCGAATGTCCGTGGGACCGTGCTCAGGACGAGCGCTCGATCGTCCCGCACACGGTCGAGGAGGCCTACGAGCTCGCCGACGCCGCCGCGGCAGGCGACGACGACAAGCTCCTCGACGAGCTCGGCGACGTGCTCTTCCAGGTCCACTTCCTCGCCCTGCTGCTCGAGGAGCGCGGCGCCGGCGACCTCCGCGCGGTCGCCGAGAACACCACCGCGAAGCTGATCCGCCGCCACCCGCATGTCTTCGCCGAGGTCGAGGTCGAGGGCACCGACGACGTCCGCTCCAACTGGGACCGGATCAAGCGCGAGCAGGAGGGCCGCGGCTCCGCCGGCCCATTCGCCGACGTCCCCGAGAACCTCCCCGGCCTCCTCTACGCCCGCAAGCTCCAGCGCCGCGCCGCCTCGGCCGGCCTTCCCGGCCCCGCCGCCGGCTCCACCGACGCCGCCGCGAGGCTCGAGCAGGCCGTCGCGAAACTCCGCGAGGTCCCGATCGCCGCCGATCCCGAGGACCGCACCGACGAGGATCGCGACCGTGTCGAGGAGGCGATCGGCCAACTGCTCCTCGCCACCACCGATCTGGCGCGGGTGACGAGGGTGGACCCCGAGCTGACCCTGCGGCGAGCGGCGGACGCCTTGCGCGACCAGCGGTGAGGTCGACAAAAGCTGCGGTATGCGCAACGCGCCGACCGGGGAGACCGGACGCGAAGCGGAGGATCTCCCCGGGGTTATTTAGACTGCCGCCCCCATGCCAACCATCATCGACGTTCACGGCCGCCAGATCCTCGACTCGCGGGGCAACCCGACGGTGGAGGTCGAGATCGCCCTCGAGGGCGGCGGCTGGGGCCGCGCGGCGGTTCCCTCCGGCGCTTCGACCGGGGAGTTCGAGGCGACCGAGCTGCGCGACGGCGGCAGCGAGTGGGGCGGCAAGGGCGTCGGCAAGGCCGTCGCCAACGTCAACGGCGAGATCGCCGAAGCGCTGAACGGCGCCGATGCGGCCGATCAGCAGGCGATCGACCGCGCCCTGATCGAGCTCGACGGCACCGACAACAAGTCGCGCCTGGGGGCCAACGCGATCCTCGGCGCGTCGCTGGCGGCCGCGCGCGCGTCGTCGCTTGCCGCAAGCGAGCCGCTCTACCGGTACCTCGGGGGCGTCTACGGCAACGACGAGCCCGCGCTGCTGCCGGTGCCGATGATGAACGTCGTCAACGGCGGCGCCCACGCCGACAACTCGGTCGACTTCCAGGAGTTCATGATCGTCCCGGCCGGCGCCACCCGCTTCGGCGAGTGCCTGCGATGGGGTACCGAGGTCTTCCACTCGCTGAAGGGCTGGCTGAAGTCGAACGGCTTGAACACGGCGGTCGGCGACGAGGGCGGGTTCGCGCCCGATCTGAGCTCGAACGAGGCGGCGCTGGAAGCGCTCGTGGCCGGGATTTCGGCGGCCGGGTACGAGCCCGGCAAGGACGTCTTCATCGCCCTCGATCCGGCGACCAGCGAGATCTACGACGACGGCGCCTACGCCCTCGCCCACGAGAACCGCTCGCTGAGCGCGGCCGAGCTCGCCGACTACTGGTCCGACAAGGTCGACCGCTACCCGATCGTCTCGATCGAGGACGGCATGGACGAGGAGGACTGGGACGGCTGGAAGGCGCTCACCGAGGCGATTGGCGACCGTTGCCAGCTCGTCGGCGACGACCTCTTCGTCACCAACCCCGAGCGGCTCGGCCGCGGCATCGAGCTCGGCGTCGGCAACTCGATCCTCGTCAAGGTCAACCAGATCGGAACGCTCACGGAGACCTTCGCAGCCGTCCGGATGGCCCGCGAAGCCGGCTACTCCGCGGTCATGTCGCACCGCTCCGGCGAGACCGAGGACACCACGATCGCCGACCTCGCCGTCGCCACCGGCTGCGGTCAGATCAAGACCGGGGCGCCGTCGCGCTCCGATCGCGTCGCCAAGTACAACCGGCTGCTCCGGATCGAGGAGGAGCTGGGCCCGGCGGCCCGGTTCCCCGGCCTCGGCGCATTCAGCGGCCGCTGAGCCGCAGGAGTTCCTGCAGGACGCTTGCAGGGGACGGGCGCCGGGCGCCGAAACGGCCCTGCAATGGCATCCGTGGCCCAGCCCCGCTACCGCGCCCGCGTCGCTCCGCGCGGGACCCGCGGCAGTCGCGGCTCGCGGATCCGCTGGGACCGCTTCGGCCGGGTCGTCCTCGTCATCGTCCTGTTCATCGTCATCGCCTCCTACGTCGGCCCCTCGCTGCACGTCTTCGAGAGCTGGCGGGAGTCAAAGGGGGCGGAGGTCCGCCTCGAGGAGCTGAAGACCGAGAACGCCGAGCTCAGCCGCAAGGCGAAGGCGCTCGAGAGCGATGCCGCGGTGATGGCGGAAGCCCGCAAGCTCGGCCTCGTCGGCTCCTCCGAGCAGGCCTACGTCGTCGACGGCGTCAAGTAGGCCGGGTCGTAGGCCGGTCGCGGGGGCGTTCCCGGCGGCGATCCTCCACTAACCTGTCGGCACGGGTCCGGTAGCTCCATTCCGGGCCCCGGGCGCCACCGCGCCAACCCTTTCAAGCACCATGCCGACCGGACTCGACACCGAGGCTGTGCCCGGCCGCACAGCCAATACCGACTTGCGGGACCCCGTCCCGTTGCTCTTCATCGGCGGAACCGGGCGCTCCGGCACCCATGTCGTCTCGAAGATCCTCGGCTCGCACAGTCATTACCGCAAGGTCCCGAACGAGGCTCGCTTCCACGTCGACTCCGGCGGCTTTCCCGACGTCCTCGCCGGCCGCACGAGCCCCGACCTGTTCGCCTACCGGCTCCGCCATTACTGGTGGCGGAACTTCGAACCGTCCCGGTTCAGCTACCGCGGGCTGCACCGCTACGTTCCGAAGCGCCGCCTCGACGCGGCCACCACGTCGTTCCTGCGCCGCTGTGAGGGCGGCGAGCCCGAGGCGGCCTGCCGGCAGCTGTTCTTCGACCTGCTCTGGCCGCTCGCGACCGAGGAGGCCAAGGCCGGGCTGATCGAGCAGAGCTGCGACGTCGTCGCCGAGGCCGGGCCGCTCGCCATGCTCTTCCCGGAGGCACGGTTCATCCACGTCGTCCGCGATGGCCGCGACGTCGCCGCCTCGCGGGTCGGTCAGGCCCGCTGGCTCGCCTACCCGCGAACCATGGAACAGGGCCTCGAATGGTGGGAGTCGCGGATCCGGCGGATCGAGCGTGGCATCCGGATCGCCGGTCGCGACCGCGTCCACGAGGTCAGCCTCGACGACCTCGTCTCCGGCAACCGCCGCAAGAAGACCTACCGGAAGCTGCGCCAGTTCGCCGGCCTGCGCAACGAGGACGCGATGCTCGGCTACTTCACCCGCCGGGTGAAGGTCCGCAATGCCCACGCCGAGCGCTGGCGTGAGGACGTCTCGGGCCGCCGCCACGCCGGCGTCGACGCGCGCTATGAGGAGATCCTCGACCGTCTCGAGGACGACGGCGTCGGTTGCGTCGAGCTGCTCCGACGGGTCAAGGGAAGGCGGGACGCATGATCGACCTCGCCGCCGAGCGCCCCGAGAACCCCGATCTGCTGTTCGTCGGCGGCACCGGGCGCTCGGGCACCCACGTCGTCTCACAACTCCTCTCCAACCACTCCCACTGGGCCCGCGTGCCGATCGAGGCGCGCTTCCACGTCAATCCGCAGGGCTTCCCCGACCTGCTCGCCGGGCAGGTCACCCCCGAGCAGTTCCTCCGCAAGCTGAAGCGGTTCTGGTGGCGGCGGATCCGCGCCGGCGAGGTCGCTCCGGTCGTCGTTCGCCGGATCGCCTTCGGGCGCAAGGTCCGCGGCCTGCACAAGGTCGTCGAGCGCGAGCGATTCGACGCCGCAGTCGCCGAGTTCGAGCGGACCGTCGGCGCGAACGTGGACCTCGCCTGCCGCAATCTCTTCCTCGACCTGCTCTGGCCGGTCGCGGCCGAGGCGGGCAAACCGGGGCTGATCGAGATGAGCTGCTTCACGATCGCCGAGAGCCCGACGCTGATCCGCCTCTTCCCCGGAGCCAAGCTCATCCACACCGTCCGCGACGGCCGCGACGCCGGCTCGTCGAAGGTCTCGAAGCGCCAGAAGCGCAGCCATCCGCGCGACGGCCTCGAGGGCATCCGCTGGTGGGAGGGGCGCCTCCGCAAGATCGAGGCCGGGGTTCGCGGGCTGCCGCCCGACCGGCTGCTGACGATCAGCCTCGACGAGCTCGTCGACGGCGATCGCGAGGACATCTACGGTCAGATCCTCGACCACCTCGGTCTCGAGGACGAGCCGGCGATGCGGGAGTTCTTCGAGGGCGAGATGAGCGCCTCGGCCGCCCACAAGGAGCGCTGGCGCGAGGATCTCGATCCGGGCGAGCAGGCGGCGCTCGTGCGTGAGTACGAGAAGACCCTCGACCGGCTCGAGCGCGAGGATTTCCACTGCGCTCCGCAGCTGCGGCGGGCCTACGAGCACCAACCCGCGTGAGCGGGACCGCCGGCGCCGGCGCCGACCGACCCGAAGCGCAGCCTCAGGACCGCGACGTCGTCCTCATCGGCGGCACGGGACGGTCGGGCACCCATGCGCTGGCGCAGCTGCTCGGCCGCCACAGCCGGCTTGCCGACGTCCCGATCGAGGCCCGCTTCCACTGCAACAAGCGCGGGATGCCCGACCTGCTCGAGGGCCGGATCACGCTCGACGGCTACCTCGCGAAGCTGCGGGGCTTCTGGTGGCACCGGGTCCGCGTCGACGGCCAGCCGCGCGGCCTCTACAACCTGCTGCGGCAGTCCGAGTTCGACGCGGCGCTGGAGCGCTTCGAGGCCGCCTACGCCGAGGATCCCGTGGTCGGCTGCCGGGACCTCTTCTGTGACCTGCTCTGGCCGCTCGCCGAGCGCCGCGGCAAGCCCGGCCTCGTCGAGATGTCCTCGCACAACGTCCGCGCCTCGCAGACGCTGCGCCGGCTCTTCCCGCGGGCACGCTTCATCCACGCGCTCCGCGACGGTCGCGACTCCGCCGCCTCGGTGACCGGCAAGACCTGGGGACCGCGCCGCGTCGGTGCGGCGATCGGCTGGTGGGCGGATCGCCTGCGGGCGATCGAGGACGGCTTCCGGGGTAGCGAGGACGGCGCCGCCTTCACGATCCCGCCCGACCGCTTCCGGGTGATCCTCCTCGAGGACCTCGTCGGCTTCGAGCGCGAGCGCACCTACGAGGGGTTGCTCGGGTTCCTCGGCCTCGACGACGAGCCCGCGATGCGCGAGTTCTTCGCCGCCGAGATGACCGCCGAGAAGGCCCACCTGGGGCGCTGGCGGCAGGAGCTGAGCGGCCCCGGCAGGGTCCTGGTCAGGCGCCGCTACGAATGGACCGTGGCGGCGCTGGAGCGCGAGGGCAACCACGCGGCGCCGGCGCTGCGGGCGGCACTCGACCGCGAGACGTCGGGGGCGCAGCGATGAGCCGCCCGACGGCGCGCCTCGCCGGCGGCCCGCGAATCCTCTTCGCGACCAGCAACGGCACCGGCCTCGGGCACCTGAACCGGGCGATGGCGATCGCGAGACGCCTCCCCGACGACCACCGGTCCTCGTTCTTCACCCTCTCGGCGGCCGCGCCCGTCGTCGCCGCCGAGGGCTGGGAGGTCGACTACCTGGCCTCCTACAGGCGCCCGGCCTCGGGGACGGACCGGGCCTGGAACCTCCGCCTCGGGGCGATGCTCGAGCAGGTCCTCGCCGAGCGCGAGCCCGACCTCGTCGTCTTCGACGGCGTCCATCCCTACCGGGCGCTGACCCACCTCCTCAGCGCCCGCGGCGCGCCGCCGTCGATCTGGTGCCGGCGGTCGATGTGGCGTGCCGACAGCTCGACGGCGCCGCTGCAGCGCGCCGGCGCCTTCGACGCGATCCTCGAGCCCGGCGAGCTCGCCGAGGCGGCCGATCCCGGCCCGACCGTGGCCCGCCGCCGCGAGGTCAAGCGGGTCCGCCCGATCGTCTTCCTCGACCGCGACGAGCTCCTGCCCCGCGATCGGGCGGCCGCGGAGCTGGGCATCGACCCGAGCCGCCGCACGGCGCTGGTGACGCTCGGGCAAGGGGGGGAGGTCGACGGCGCCGTGGCGCGCTCACTGGCGTCCTTGACGGCCGTCCCCGGCCTCCAGGTCGTGGCGCTGCAGTCGAGCCTGTCGCCGGCACTCGAGGTCCCCGGCGACGTGATCCGCCTCCGGGCCACCTTCCCGATGAGCCGCTACTTCGCGGCCGTCGACCTCGCCGTTGCGGCCGCCGGCTACAACGCCTTCCACGAGCTGATCGACTTCGCGGTGCCGACGCTGTTCGTGCCGATGTCGCGCGACACCGACGACCAGGCGGCACGGGCCCGCTGGGCGGCCGACGCGGGGGCGGGGCTGGCGGTGAGCGGCGCCGATGACGCGACGCTCGAGGAGCGGCTCGGTGAGCTCGCCGATCCCGCCCGGACCGCCGAGCTGGCCGCCGGTTGTGAGCGGGCCTTCCCGGGCAACGGCGCCGCGGACGCGGCCGATCTCGTCGTCCGGATGCTGGGCGGCGAGCGACCCGCCCCGGCGGTTCGCGATCGCGGCCGCTTCAACCGCTGGCTGCGGCTGTCGAGCCATCGCGTCGGGCCGTCCCTGCCGCTCGTCGCCGCGCTCGGAGCCCGCGATCTGATCCGTCACCCGGAGCGCCGTTCCGCCTACCTGGCGGTCCTGGCCATGGGAGTGCCCGAGGAGGAGCTGATCGATCGGCTCCGGGAGGCGATCGGGGAGCTACCGCCGGAGCGGGTCCTGGTCCTGACCGACTCGCCGGCGTTCGGCGCCCTGCGTCGCCTCGGCGTCGGCTTCGAGCAGCTGCCGTCCTGGCCGGAGACCGGGGCCGCGCCGGTCACGTCGGTCGCCGACCTGCGCGCCCGGGTCCGCCTGCTGCTGGCGGGCCGCAAGCCGCTCCGCGCCGTCTCGATCGGCGATCACGGCGGGGATCTGCTCGACATCGTGGCCGCGCCCGAACCCGACCGGCAGGCCGGATCATGACCCGCCCTGCGGTACCCTCGGGGGCGCCTATGGAGGCTCCGGCCCCGACTGAAACGGCAGCCGTCACAGGGGGGGATGGCGCCCACGAGACGCTCCCCCGTGTGCGCCCGGGTTCCGGGACGCGCGATCTCACCCTGCCCAATCTGATCGTGATCGGCGCCCAGAAGTGCGGGACCAGCGGCCTGCATTACTACCTCAGCCTGCACCCCGAGGTCTCGATGTCGACGCCGAAGGAGCTCAACTTCTTCATCGCCGAGCGGAACTACCCGCGTGGGCTCGAGTGGTACTCGCGTCACTTCGACGCGACCGCCCGATGCCGCGGCGAGGCGTCGCCCAACTACACCGCCTATCCGCAACACCTCGGCGTGCCGGAGCGGATCGCCGCGGTCGTCCCCGACGTTCGCCTCGTCTACATCGTTCGCGACCCGATCGAGCGGATCACCGCCCACTTCGTCCACAACTTCGCGAAGCGGCGCGAGAAGGGCGATCTGCGGGCGACGCTGATGCACCCCAACACCTCCTACGTGACCCGCAGCAAGTACTTCATGCAGCTGCAGCGGTACCTCGCGCACTTCGACGAGGAGCAGATCCTCGTCCTCGATCAGCGCGATCTCCGCGACGACAGGATGCCGACGCTGCGGCGCCTCTTCGAGTTCGCCGGCGTCGATCCCGGCTTCCGGCACCCGAAGTTCGAGCAGGTCCGCCACTCCACCTCCCGCAAGAAGCGCGCGACGCGGCTCGGGATGCGGGTCCAGCGAACGAGCCGGACCCGGTTCGGGCGGCGGATCCCGCGCCGTGCCTGGCTCGCGCTCGACGTCGCCCTGCCGCTCTCGAGGCCGATCGAGAAGCCGACCGGCGTCGCCGAGGCGCTCGGTCCCGAGGCGCTCGAGGTCCTGCACGAGGACGCCGACCGGCTGCGGGCCCAGACCGGCCGCTCGTTCGACCATTGGTCGGTGTGAGCAACAACAACCGCAAGAGGCAGAGGAACAAGAACCGCAAAGGCGGGTCGGGGCCGAAGCGGCCCGACAAGGCCGCCGGGACCGGCGCGGCGCTCGGCACGCAGGTCCTCCGCTACTCCGGCATCCACGGCATCGGGATGCTGCTCGGGAACGTCGTCACGTTCGCCTCGACGGTCGTCATCGCAAACTTCTCCGAGCCCGGCGAGTTCGGCCAGCTCGGCCTGCTCCTCTTCTACGCGGGCCTGCTGACGGTCCTGTTCACGCTGGCGAGCAAGCAGGGCACGCTGAAGCGGACGTTCGGCGGCGACGACGAGGACGACGACGATGACGACGACGAGGATGACGAGGACCTCGCGACGTCGCCGAAGCGGAGCCTCGGCACCGGTCTCGTCACGATCACGATGGTGTCGATCATCGGCACCGGCCTGTCGATCGTCTTCGCCGACCCGATCTCCCACTACCTGCTCGGCGACGCCGACCCCGACCTCGTCATGTACGCGGCGCTGGCGGGCGCGACGGCGGCCCTCTACCGCGTCTCCTCGATCGCGATCTGGATCGAGCGGCGGCCCTACTCGTACGTCGCCGTCGAGGTCGCCAAGCCGATCTTCATCCTCGCCGCCGTCGTGCCGCTGCTGATCGCCGGCGAGGGGATCAGGGGGGCGATCGCGGGTCAGGCGATCGGCACCGGCCTCGGGCTGGTGATGTCGCTCGTCGTGCTGCGCGGCAGCTGGACGCTCTGCTGGGACTGGCGCGAGGCGATCGCGATCTACAAGAAGGGCGCGATCCGGGTGCCGCTCGTGCTCTCGATGTGGGTCGTCGGCTACGCCGACATCTTCATCCTCTCCCGCTTCGTCGATCACACCGACCTCGGCACCTACCACCTCGCCTCGCGCATGGCCTTCCTCGTCGCAGTGCTGCCCGGCGGCTACCGGAAGGCGCTGCGGCCCCTGCAGAAGACGCCGATGTTCCGGGCGGTCGAGGACGAGTACGGCGTCGGCAACGCCCGCGGCATCCAGTTCGGGTATTTCACCTTCGTCCTCGCCGGGACGATGCTGATGACGACCGTGATGGCGACGGTGATGGTCCGGGTCGCGCCCGCGTCGTATGCGAGTGCAGCACCGCTGATCCCGCTGGTCGCGGGTGGCCTCGTCGCCCCGACCGTCTACCGGATGATCAACAAGTCGGTCAAGTACGCCGACAAGCGAGTGCCGTTCATCGTCGGAGCGGTCGTCGCGATGATCGCCTTCGTCGGGCTCACGGTCGCGCTCGTCGGCGCGATCGGGGTCAAGGCGGCGCCGGTCGGGATGATGCTGGCGTTCGCGATCCCGACCGTCTTCGTCTTCCTGCGCTCACAGCGCGGCCGCAGCCCGATCATCCTGCCGTGGCGGCAGATGTTCATCTGCTGCGCGCTGGCGGTCCTCGTCGCCGTCGGGCACAGCATGATCGACCCGGGCGGGCTCGTCCTCGACCTGATCCTCGGGACCGTCGCGGTCGCGCTCTGGGCCTTCCTCTGCCTCGCCCTGGGGGCCGTCCCCCAGACTCACCGCGGCGCCCTGCTGTCGATGGTCAAGGGGCTGCGCCGCCGCGATCAAGGGTTCGAGGCCGCGGCCGGCCTCGAGGCGCTGCGGCCGCGCGAGCGCAAGTCGTTGCGGCGGGCGGTGGTTCGCGGTCTCCCGTCCGAGGAGGCGGCGAAGCCGGCGCTGTCGATGCGTCGCAACGACGGCGGCGGCAACGGCTACAGCGACGCCGACGCCGTCCTCGTCGAGATCCTCCGCCGGGTCGCCAAGGAGGGCGGCGCTCCCGGCGTCCCCGACAATTACGCGCGCCGCGACAACCACGACCGCGACGCGCAGATCGGTGCCTACCTGTTCGCCCAGGGACCGATCGCCGCCCGCGACCAGCTCGGCAAGAAGCTCATCAACGACGGCGTCGCGGAGCCGTTCGACCTGCACACGCTCGAGCACGTGCTGGCTTCGCTGCGGCGCGCCGATCAGCCCGCCTGGCGCGGCGACGGCGATTGAGCCCGGCGGCGAGGCGCTGACGAGGCTGGGGGCCGCCGGATCAAGGAAGGGTCGGCGCCGCGGCCTTCGGCCGTGAGCCGACGAGGACGCCGAGCAGCGCCCTCCCGTCCCGTCAGGCGTCGTTGCCGGCGCGGCGGATCGTGATCTGATCCGCCTCGATCGTCACCCGGACGGCGCGATGGCCGGCCCAGTTGTCGGCGTAGACCGGGTTGTCCTTGACCGCCGGATCGAGCCAGAGGCCGTAGCCGTCCTCCTCGCCGTGGTCGAAGGTCGCATCGATCGCGGTGGCACCGCCGCGCCTGCGGCCGCGACCGCCGCGGCGCCGGCGTCGGCGCCGGGGACGTTCGCCGTCCTCCTCGCGGTCCTCGCGGTCCTCGCGGTCGTCCTCGGCTTCCTCGTCGTCTTCGACCTCCTCGTCACTCTCCTCGGCGGCCTCGGCGGCGGCGAGGGTCGCGGCCTCGACCTCAGCCTCGATCTCGTCGCGGAGGTCGTCGCTAGTGTCGGGCTCGGAGTCGGGGGTGAGGTCGTGGCGGCGGCGGAATTCACGGAGCTCGGAAGCCGAGATATCGAGCTGATGTGCGATCCAGGCATCGGTCCGGCCCTCGCGCACCCAGGCGCGGATCTGGTTCAGCTGAGATCTCAAGGGCTTACCTGCCATTGCGGCGCGTGAGTCTACTCAACGGGGGCCCGAGACCCCGGTGCCCGTCCCGGTAGGGGATGGACGCAGGAAACCCCTTTCGCTAAGGTCGGGGCCCCTGCTGCGGCGCGGGGGCCGTGCCACCAAGCCGTTCCAGCCCGGCCAGAGGTCCGGGCTCCCATGCTCGTACTGACCCGGAAGACCAACCAGAGCATCACGATCGGAGCCGACATCGAGATCACCGTCCTCTCCGTCTCCGGCGACAAGGTCCGGATCGGCATCGAAGCGCCTCGCGACATCAGCGTCTTCAGGCGCGAGGTCCTCGAGAACGCTGAGCCCGGCGAGCATCCGGGCCGAACGACGAAAGCCGACGGCGACCCCTCCGACTGACGCCGATGTCAGCCGCCGACGAGCCAGGCGAGCGTCTCGAACATCACCACGACGACCACGACGACCGTGACGGTGAGGCAGAGGGCGAGGACGCTGAAGCGGACGCGGCCGCGCTTCTCGGTCTTGACGATGTCGCGGGCGCGCGAGCGGTTGGCGGCGCGGCGACGCAGCTCGAAGCGTCGTTGCTCCTCGATCTGCTGCTCGCGCTCGAATGCCTCCTCGAACTGATCGAGGCTCTGCCGCATCCTCGGAGCAGCCATGGGGGTCTGGGTAGGCACGAACGGGAATATTAGCTGTTGCTAAGACGGACTGCGAATCGCTCGCATGCTTCAGCAGGCGCCCCAGAGGCCGATCCCGTCCCGGCCGGCCCGCTGCTCGAGGCCGGCCAGCCGGTCCGCCCGGGTGGTGTTGGGCGGGATCTCGAGCGTCCGGGCGTAGCCGCCGCGGACCAGCGCGGCGTTGACGAAGCGGTCGCCGACGTAGACATAGGCGAGCAGCCGCCCGTAGACGTCGCGCAGCTCGTGGTCGAAGACGAGGCGGACCGTCTCGCCCTCGACGAGCCGATGGTTGAACGCCGAGGCCTCCGGCCCGTAGCACTGGACCGGCTCGCCGGGCTTGACGGTCTCGGGCGTGTCGATGCCGATGTAGCGGACGTCCTCCTCGTCCCCGGCGATCGAGACCTCGATCGTGTCGCCGTCGACCACCCTCACCACCCGGGCGTTGACGGACTGCCCGAGCTCCTCGTCGCCGCCATCCGATCCGCACCCGCAAAGCGCGGCGGCGGCGAGGGCGACGATCGCGACGGCCTTCCTCACTCTCCCTTCAAGCCCCCTGAGCTCAAGCGCGCCCCGGCGAACCCACCGCCGCTCTGACCCCGAGGGCGCGCATAATAGCCGCGCCCACTCGTGCTCGACCATTCTTTCAACGGGCCCGCGTTCACGATCGGCATCGAGGAAGAGCTGATGATCCTCGACGCGGACACGTTGGACCTGGCGCAGCAGATCGAGACGATCCTGGCCGCCGTGCCGCCCGAGCTCGACGGCCAGGTCAAGCCCGAGCTGATGCAGTCTGTGCTCGAGATCGCCACGACGCCGTGCCGGACGGTGGCCGACGCGGCCAACGAGCTGGTGAGGCTTCGCCGGACCGTCGGGCAGATCGCCGAGAGCCGCGGGCTGCTGCTGGCCGCGTCGGGCACGCACCCGTTCGCCCTCTGGGAGGACCAGCTGATCGTGGAGCGCCCCCGCTACCGCGAGCTCGCGGACCAGCTCCCGTTCATCGCGGAGCAGGAGATCATCTTCGGCACCCACGTGCACGTGGCGATCGAGGGCGCCGACCGCGCCATCTACGTCGCCGACGGGATCAGGCGCTACCTGCCGCTCCTTCTCGCCCTGTCGGCCAACTCGCCCTTCTGGAGAGCCCGCCAGACGGGG
>DATAFA010000119.1:0-3590 GCA_036257785.1 Solirubrobacterales bacterium
TTGCGCTCGGCGCTGCTCCGCGATCGCACCGCCCACCTCTACGCGGGCGCCGGGATCGTCGCCGACTCCGACCCCGCCGCCGAGCTGGCGGAGACCGAGATCAAGCTCGCCGCGCTGCTGCCCCTGCTCGCGGGCTGAGCCCCTATGATCGGCCGCTGGGTCCGGTTGGCGTCGTCCCGCGGCGGGCCTGAGCGACGCTCGTCAGCCGAGTGCTGTCGCCACCGCTGCGGCGATCTCGCGATGCAGCCTCACGTTGGCGCCGCCCTCGAGCCGGACATGGGCGAGCACCTTCTCGCGGCTGGCGAGGTCCGACAGCCCGGCCGGATCGGAGACGGGCTCGTAGGGGAGGCCGAACGTCGCCGCGGCGCTCTCGAAGTCGATCGGCGAGGGCGTCGTGAACAGCTCCGCGAACCGGGCCGGCTCGACCTGCTCCGCCTGCGGGAGGAAGTCGAAGATGCCGCCGCCGCGGTTGTCGACGACGACGATCCGCAGTGGACCGGTGACCGACCGCGCGTAGGCGAGGCCGCCGAGGTCGTGTGCAAGTGCGAGGTCGCCGATCACCAGCCAGGTCGGCTCGCCCGCGGCGGCGGCGATCCCGGCGGCGGTCGAGACGAGCCCGTCGATGCCGTTGGCGCCCCGGTTCGAATGGATCGTCACCGTCGCGTGCCCGCCTTCGAGGAAGGCCTCGGCGTGGCGGATCGGCATGCTCGAGGCGATCAGGACGCGCTCGTCGTCGCCGTAGGCGGCGCCGAGCAGTCGCTGGACCGCGGGCTCCGAGAGGTCGTCGCCGATGACGGCGGCGATCGCGGTCCGGGCCGCGCCCTCGGCATCGGTCCAGGCGCGAAGCCACGGTGAGTGCTCCGAGCGTGCCTGCGGCAGCAGCGGGAGGAGCTGTTCGACGAGCGCCGCCGCGTCGGCGCGGACGAAGGCGCCGGCGATCCGGCTCGGCTCGTTCCAGCGGCCCGGGGGGTCGATGACGATCTGATCCGTCCCGTGCTCGCGGAGCCAGAGGCGGAGCGGCTTGCTCGTCGGCAGGTCGCCGAAACGAAGGACGAGATCGGGGGCGAGATCCGGTCTTTCGGCGCGGACGATCAGGTCGTAGGCCGTGACGACTGCGGAGCGGTCTTGGGCACCGAATCGCAGCTGTGAGGTCGGATCGGCGAGGACCGGGAAGCCCGTGCGCTCGGCAAGCGCCGCGATCGCGGGCGTCAGGCTGCGATCGGGGAGCCGACCGGCGACGATCATGCCGCGAGATGCCCCCGAGACCGCGCCCGCCAGGGCTTCGACGAGGGCTGCGGCGGGCTCGCGGCCTGCCAGACCCGTGGTCAGGGGCCGGCCACCGGAGCGGCCATCACGGGCGAGCGGGTCGGTGGCGGTCACGTCGTCCGGGGAGGGGACGGGCCCGAGCGGATCGCGCCAGGCGAGATTCAGGTGGACCGGCCCGCGACCGCCGGTCGCCTCGGCGACCGCCCGGGAGCCGGTCGCACGCATGTGCAGGAGCCCGGCGTCGTCGGCCTCGTGAGTCCCGACCTCGCTGAACCACCGGGTCGCGGTCCCGTACAGACCGATCTGGTCGATCGTCTGCCCGGCGCCGATGTCGCGCAGCTCCGGTGGCCGGTCGGACGTGAGGACGATCAGCGGCACTCCCGCCTGGTCAGCCTCGACGACGGCGGGATGGAGGTTTGCGGCCGCCGAGCCGCTCGTGCAGGCGACGATGGTGGGACCGCCGCCGGCCAGGGCGGCGCCGAGTGCCGCGAATCCGGCGCTGCGCTCGTCGAGGACCACAGCCAGCTCGATGCCGGGCTCGCGGTCGAGCGCGAGCGCGATCGGCGAGGAGCGGGAGCCGGGGGAGAGGTAGGCGCGGGACACGCCGGCGCGGGCGAGCTCCTCGACCAGTGCCGACGCCAGCGCGGTGTTCCGGTTGGCCGGGTCGATCATCTCAGCCGCAATCTCTCGATCGCGCCTTCGTCGACTGCGACTCCGAGGCCGGGCAGGTCGCCCGCCACGATCTCGGGACCGGTGAGCATTCCGTCATCGGCGACATTGTCCGCGAACAGGGGCGAGGTCGCCAGGCCGTGCGCGAGCCCGGAAGCGAACCGGTGCTGAGGCATCGCCCGGACGGTGTGAGCCGCGGCGGCGATTCCGAGTGCGCTGTCGAGCGCGCTCGACAGGTACGCGGGCACCGCCGCGGCGATCGCGAGCGCCGCGTGGGGGCCACCGACCTTGGCGAGCTTCAGGGTCGCGGCATCGAAGGCGCCGATCGCCTGCGCCGCGCGCGCCTCGTCGAGATCGTTGACGCTCTCGTCGGCCACGATCGGCACTCCCGTCGCCGATCGGACCTCGGCGAGCTCCGGAGCCGTCGGGCACGGCTGCTCGGCGAGCTCGAGGTCGAGCGGCTCCAGCTCGCCGAGCCGCCGAACGGCCTCCGCCGCGGTCCACGCCCCGTTGGCGTCGATCCGCAGCCGCATCCCGGCGCCGGCGGCACCGCGGACGGCGCGGATCCGCTCGACGTCCCGCTCGTCGCCGGCCTTCACCTTGACCGTCCCGAACCCGCCGCGGACCGCCGCCGCGGCCGCCGCCGCCGCCTGATCGGGCGAATCGGCGCCGATGGTGGCATTGCAGGCGACGGGGCCGCCGGCCGCCGCGCCGAGGACCCGCCAAGCGGGCTCGCCCTCGTGCTTGCCGATCAGGTCGACCAGCGCGACGTCGACGGCGCTCAGGGCCTGCCGTCCGGCTCCGGCCAGCCGGCAGCGGTCGAGGGCCGCGGCGATGAAACGATCGCGATCGGCCTCGTCGTCGAGTCCGATCAGCGCCGCCGCGCAGCGGTCCTCGATGTCGGCGCGGACCGCATCGAGGGCGGGGCCGCCGCGGAGGCTCATCGGGACCGCGTCGCCCCACCCGATCGCGCCGTCGTCGGCGGCGAGCCGGACGATCAACATCTCGCGGCTGTCGAGCCGGCCGCTCGCGGTCACGTAGGTCCGGGCGAACGGGAGCCCGACCGGAATCGTCTCGAGCGCCGCGATCCGCATGGCCGGGCTCAGATCAGCAATCCGACGGCGACGAGGAGCGCGTAGGCGCCGAGCAGAGCGCCGGTGCCGGCGAGGGCGCCGTTCAGGGCCGGCCCGTCGGTGCGCTCGCGGACGGCCCGGACCGGAGCGGCGGCGAGCGGCAGGCTGAGCAGGCCGAGCAGACCCCAGGCGGAGCCGTCGCCGCCGATCAGGGCGATCGGCAGCAGCACGTAGGCGAGGGCGATCATCGCCACGTAGAGGCTGCGGCTCCGCTCACGGCCCATCCGCACCGCGAGGGTTCGCTTGCCGGCGCGGCGGTCGGTGTCGATGTCGCGGACGTTGTTGACGACGAGGATCGCCGCCGAAAGCAGGCCGATCGGAATCGACAGCAGGACCGGCAGGGCCTGGAGGTCCTCGAGCTGGACGTAATAGGAGCCGTTGACCGCAACGAGCCCGAAGAACACGAATACGAACACCTCGCCGAGGCCCTCGTAGCCGTACGGCTTCGGGCCGCCGGTGTAGAGGACGCCGGCGGCGATCGAAACGGCGCCGAGGACCAGGATCGCGATCCCGGCCACGGTC
>DATAFA010000122.1:0-4914 GCA_036257785.1 Solirubrobacterales bacterium
CGCCGACCGACCGAAGCGGACGCGAAGCGGAGCATTCGGTCGGAGTTATCTCTCGAAGTTCAGGTAGTACCGGCTCGCCGTCGGCTCCTCCTGGCCCTGGTACTTGCTGCCGGTCTCGGTCGAGCCGTAGGCATGCTCGACGGGGCCGTCCATGCGCATGAAGGAGATCTGGCCGATCGGCATGCCGTGGTAGATGGTGATCGGGAGGTTGGCGACGTTGGAGAGCTCGAGGGTCAGGTTGCCCTCGAAGCCGGCGTCGACGAAGCCGGCGGTGGAGTGGATGAGCAGGCCGAGGCGGCCGAGACTCGACTTCCCTTCGAGGCGGGCGACGATGTCGTCGGGGAGGCGGACCCGCTCGAGGGTCTGGCCGAGGACGAACTCGCCCGGATGGAGGATGAAGGGCTCCTCGTCGGGCACGGTGACGAGCTCGGTCAGGTCCTCCATCCGCTGGCGGACATCGATGTAGGGATGGCGGGCGTTGTGGAAGACGCGGAACTGCCGATCGACGCGGACGTCGACGCTCGACGGCTGGATCAGATCCGGGTCGTAGGGGTCGAAGGCGATCCGGCCGGAGGCGATCTCCTCGCGGATCGTGCGGTCGCTGAGCACCATCGCGGCGGGAGTCTATGCAAGGGGGCCTTGCGGGGCGGGTGGACGAACGTCCAGACCGATGAGGTGGCCAGATGTGCGATCGGCCCGTTGCCGATGGGGGTGCGGAGATGGACGATCCGGACCGACAGCACCCTCGCAGGCAACCCGCCCGCGTCGGCGCCCGCATCGGCAACCTCGTCGACCTGCACTTCTGCCCCGATTGCGGCTCGGATCTCGTCTACCCGCTCGACTGGGACGCGGTCGACGCCGCTCACTGGCGCGTCTCGCTGCGCTGCCCGGAGTGCGAGTGGCAATCGGTCGGCCTCTACGAGCAGAGCGTCCTCGACCGTTTCGAGCAGATCCTCGACGCCGGCACCGCCTCGCTTCACGCCGACCTCCGCAAGCTCGAGCGGCTGAACATGGAAGCGGAGCTGCGCCGCTTCAACGTTGCGTTCGGCGACGAGCTCGTCCTCCCCGAGGACTTCTAGCCGCCGGCTGTCACTAGCTGTAGCGCTCGACGACGCCGTCGGCGACGAGCTCGAGCATCTGCAGCTCCTCGCCGCCGACGCCGGAGTCGCGGAGCTCCTGCTTGGCAACCTCGACCCGTTCACGGGCCTCGGCGCGAACCTCCTCGGGCGAGCCGGTGGCGGCGATCCGGTCGCAGACGGCCTCGGCCGCGGCGGCGTCGAGCGAGCGCATGTCGATCTCGAGCAGCCCCGGGTCGCGGTCGCGAGCGAGGATGAACGGCAGCGTCACCGTGCCGTCGAGGAGGTCGGTGCCGCTGGCCTTGCCGGTCCGCTCCGGGGGGCCGAGGACGTCGAGGACGTCGTCGAGGAGCTGGAAGGCCAGCCCGATCGCGCGCCCGAAGTCGAGCAGCGCCTTCTCCTCGGCCGGCGGCCGCGACGCTCCGATCACGCAGGCGCACTCGAACAGCGCCGCCGTCTTCAGCTCGCAGCGGAGCTGGTAGCGCTCGATCGAGACGCCGGTGTCGTAGGCGTCGCGGCGCTGGGCGAGCTCGCCGCGAGCGAGCGCGACCGACGCGTGGGCGAGCAGCTCGACCTGACGGTCGGTGGCGGGACGGCTGACGTCGGCGGCCTCGCCGTCGGCGGCGAGGATCGCGAAGGCCCGCGAGAACAGGAGGTCGCCGGCGGCGACGGCTCGCTGCCGGCCGGAGTTGGCGACGACGGTCGGCAGACCCCGCCGCAGCGGCGCGTCGTCGAGCACGTCGTCGTGGACGAGCGTCGCCATGTGGACGAGCTCGATCGCGGTCGCCGCCCGGATCGCCTCCTGGCCGGCGCCGGGGCCCGCGCAGAGCAGGACGAGCAGCGGTCGCATCCGCTTGCCGCCGGCGGTCAGGGTCTCCCCCGCGTCGGCGCCGAGCTCCGCTCCCCAGCCGAGCACCGTCTCGCCGAGCCGGCGCTCGACCTCGGTCATCCGCGCCGGCAGCCAGGCCGAGGCGAGATCGGTCACCGCGGTGACCGGCTCCGGCGAGGAGGATCGGCTCACGATCTCACCCCGGCCGGCGGCCGGAATGGATCGCGATGATGCCGCCGGCGAGGATCGTCCAGCGGATCTGCTCGAGCCCGGCCCCGTCCATGATCGCCGCCAGGCCCGGCGGCGGCGGAAAGCGCTTGACCGACTCCGGCAGGTAGCTGTAGGCGGCGCTGTCGCCGGCCAGCTTGCCGATCAGCGGGACCAGCCGGTCGAACCAGACCGAGAAGAACGTCGAAAGCGGCGGTCGGGTCGGCTGGGTGATCTCGAGGATGACCAGGCACCCGCCGGGCTTCAGCACCCGGGTCATCTCGCGGATCCCGCGGTCGAGGTCGGAGAGGTTGCGGACGCCGAAGCCGACGGTCACGGCGTCGAAGCTCGCGTCGTCGTAGGGCAGCTCGAGCGCGTCGGCCCACTCGAAGATCGGCTTGGCGCCGCCGGCGGGGGCCGGCTTCTCGCGGGCGAGGTCGAGCATCCGCTCGGCGAAGTCGGAGCCGACGACCCGCCCGCCGGAGCCGACGCGCTTCGCCAGCTCGAGGGTCAGATCACCGGTGCCGCAGCAGACGTCGAGCGCCGCGTCGCCGGCCTCGAGGCCGGCGCGGTCGACCGCGCGGGCGCGCCAGCGATGGTGCATCCCGGCGGTCATCGCCGAGTTCATCAGGTCATAGACGCCGGCGATCCGATCGAACATGCCGCGGACCTCGGAGGCGAACTGCTCCGATTCGCGGGAGGGCTTGCTCTCGGCAGTCGTCAGGAGCCTGAGTCGGGTGCCGGTTCGGCGGCCGCATCGCCCGCGGCGCCCTCCGGCGTCGCGGTACCGGGATCACCGGCGACACCGGTGTCGGGTTCTGCGGACTGCTCCTCGCCGTTGAGCGAGGCCAGGAACGCCACGAGGTCGCGGAACTTGTCCGGCTCGTCCTCGGCCATCGACGCGTAGGACGGCATGATGCCCGGCCCGATCTCGAGCGAGCGGGCGATCGCCGCCGGGTTCAGGCGCGCACCGATCTCGGTCAGCTTCGGACCTGGTCCGTTGTTGCCGTTCTCGCCGAACTGGTGGCAGGCGAGACAGCCCGACTGCGCGGCGATGAGCTTGCCGGGCTCGTACTGCGGCGCGACGTCGATCTCGATGTCGGTCGGCGAGCCCGCGTTGGCGCCGAGGAAGGTCAGGAAGGCCATCGCGGCGATGGTCATGATCCCGGCGATCGAGGCGATCGGCCGCTTCAGCGGGTTGCGCTCCGGGTTGCGGTCGTAGAACGGCAGCAGCAGCAGCAGCACCATCGCGATCGTCGGGACGCCGATCGTCGCGACCGGGACCAGCCACGGCGGCTTGATGACGCGCAGCAGCTCGAACAGGAAGAAGAAGTACCACTCGGGTCGCGGCACGTAGGTGGTCGTGGTCGGGTCGGCCTTCGGGCCCTGCTCGGCGCCGAGGTAGATCGACATGAAGACGATCACGCCGACGACGATCACCGCCATCGTCGAGTCCTTGAGGATCGCGTACGGGAAGAAGGGCTTGCCCTTCTTCTTCATCACCTCGTACTCGCGGAGGTACTCCTCCTTCTCGCGGTTGTTCACGGCGCGCTCCCGTTGCCGCCGGCGCCGTTCGCGATCGCGTCGACGGGCTCCGATCGCGACGCCTTCGGCTTGCGATCGGCGCGCATCCACGGTGGCGCCGTCGTGCCGAGCTTGACGACGAGGTAGAGGTGGGCGCCGATCAGCGCGATGATCGCGCCGGGGATCAGCAGCATGTGGATCGCGTAGAAGCGCGACAGCGTCGTCGCTCCGAACTCGGGACCGGCGCGGAGGAAGTCGGAGAGGTACGGACCGACGATCGGGCCGGTGCCGTTGATGTTGACGCCGACGATCGTCGCCCAGTAGGAGCGCTGGTCGAACGGCAGCAGGTAGCCGGTGAAGCCCATCACCATCGTCAGGATCAGCAGGACGACGCCGATCACCCAGTTGAGCTCGCGCGGGTACTTGTAGGCGCCGAAGAAGAACGTCCGCGCCATGTGGACGAAGACGAGGATCACCATCACCGAGGCGCCCCACTTGTGCATGCCGCGGACGAACTCGCCGAGGAAGACGTCGTTGGTCAGGTGGGTGATCGAGGCGT
The DNA here is from genome assembly GCA_036257785.1 of Solirubrobacterales bacterium. Classification (GTDB taxonomy): domain Bacteria; phylum Actinomycetota; class Thermoleophilia; order Solirubrobacterales; family 70-9; genus RHKX01. The sequence goes on from DATAFA010000122.1 coordinate 4,196, forward strand.
AGGCCTCGACCGGGGACGGCGTGTAGTACATCGCCAGGAAGACGCCGGTCACCGCCTGGACGACGAACGCGAACAGCGTCGCCGAGCCGAGCGTGTAGAACCAGTTGGTCCCCTTCGGGACCTTCCGCATCAGCATCGCGGTCAGGAAGCTGGTCGCTCCCATCCGCTCGTCGACCCAGCCGACGAGATCGGCAGGCGCGTCCTGGGCCTTCGTCGAGAGGCGCCGGCCGGGGTCGTCGGTCCGGCCCTCGCGCAGCCCGGTCGGCTTGCCGTCCGGCGCCTCGCCGGGCGCGTACTCGGACGGCTTACCGTCGGCGTGGCCCGGCTTCGGGGGGCGACGCATCGGCGGCGGCAGGAGCTTTTGGAGGTCAGGCATGCGCGTCGGTCCCTACGAGGACGGTGGGGCGGCGGTTGAGGGACGGGGCGGGTAGAGGTACTCCCAGACGCCGCCGGTGTACTCGCCCGGGTCGCGGGCGCGGACCGGCTCGAGCTGGGAGGTGACGCTGGAGCGCGGGCCGATCTCGACGAGGCGGTCGGTGACCCGGGTCTGGAAGCGATCGAGCGGGCGCACCGGCGGGCCGCCGATGACCTCGCCCTGGAAGCCGTAGACGCCGCCGTGGCAGGGGCAGATGAAGTTGCCGGCGGCCTGGACGAAGCGGACCGGGCAGCCGAGGTGCGCGCAGCGGGTCGAGATCGCGACGTAGGAGTCCGGGTCCTCT
>DATAFA010000131.1:0-13622 GCA_036257785.1 Solirubrobacterales bacterium
ACAGACGCCGAGCCGGATCTTCCGTTTCCGATCAGGTTCCATCGGGCCGCGATTATCGCAGGGTCGCGGTTCGGGACGGAAGCGCTCACGGTGGTATCAATAGGGCCGATGCCGGAAGCGAGAACCGTCCTCATCACCGGAGCCTCCACGGGCATCGGCGCCGCCACCGCCAGGCGCCTCCGGGAGGCCGGGGACCGCCTCGTCCTCGCCGGCCGCCGTGAGCAGCCGCTCGCCGATCTGGCCGCCGAGCTCGGCGACGACGAAGTCCTGGTCAAGCCCTGTGACGTCACCGACTGGGATCAGGTCCAGGCCCTGACCGAGGTGGCGATCGAGCGCTTCGGCGCGATCGACGTCGTCTTCGCCAACGCCGGATTCGGCGCCTCCCGCGGCTTCCTCGAGGAGTCCCCCGAGCACTGGCGCGAGATGGTCCTCACCAACGTCCTCGGCGTCGCGCTGACGATCCGGGCAACCCTTCCCCACCTACTCGAGCGCGGCAGCGGCCACTACCTGATCACCAGCTCCGTCGCCGGCCGCCGCGCTCTGCCCGGATCGCTCTACTCGGCCACCAAGTGGGCCGCGACCGCGATCGGCGAGTCGCTGCGCCAGGAGCTCCGGCAGATGCACGAGAACGATCGCATCAAGGTCACCCTGATCGAGCCCGGAATGGTCGACACCCCGTTCTTCGACAACCGGCCCACCGGCGCCCTCGAGGCGGACGACATCGCCGCCGCGGTCGTCTACGCGATCTCCCAGCCGGACCGGGTCGACGTCAACGAGATCCTGATCCGCCCCTCCTCGCAGCCCACGTAGGCGCGGTGAGGTCGACATTCGTTGCGCCAGGCGCACCCTTCGTCGACTTCACCGTCCGGCCTAGAATGAGCGCCCCCGCGGGTGTAGCTCAATGGCAGAGCACCAGCTTCCCAAGCTGGTGACGGGGGTTCGATTCCCCTCACCCGCTTCGATCGTCGCGGTGCAGCGCCGCTGCCGGGCGGGCACCGGGCGCGCTCTAACCTTCGCGGCCGATGTCGAATCGGGCCTTCATCGCCGTCCTCGCCGCGGTCGCGTTCATCGCGTTGCTCACCTTCGGGCTGATCGCCAAGGGGGGCGAGCACATCGCCGTCGGGGAAACGGCCCCGGACGCCGCGATGCCGCGACTGGACGGCTCCGGCACCGTGCAGCTCGCCGACTACAGGGGCGACTGGGTCCTCGTCAACTTCTGGGCATCGTGGTGCCGGCCCTGTGAGGACGAGTCGCCGACGATCGAGTCTTTCGCCCGGAAGCATCGCGACGAGATGGTCGTCCTCGGGATCAACTCGGAGGACAACAGCGTCGACGCCAACGAGTTCATCGACGAGTACGGCCTGACGTGGGACATGGTCAAGGACACCGGCGATCGCAGCGAGGCATACGGCGTCCTCGGCTTCCCCGAATCCTTCCTGATCGACCCGAGCGGAAAGCTGGCGCTGATCCAGCGCGGACCCGTCGACGAGAGGTATCTCGACGAGCAGGTGAGGCCGCTGATCACCGGCGCGACGGTGGAGCAATGAGGAGGCTCGCCGCGCTGCTGCTGACCGTGCTCGCCGGATCGGCGCTGCTGCCCGCCGGCGCGATCGCCGCGGCCGCGTCGCTGCCGGACATCGAGGACGAGGTGATGTGCACGATCTGCGGCACGACCCTGCAGCTCTCGAGCTCGCCGCAGGCCGAGCGCGAGCGCGTGTTCATCAACGAGCTGATCGCGCAGGGCAAGACCAAGGATCAGATCAAGACGGCACTCGTGGACGAGTACGGGCCTGAGGTCCTGGCGGTGCCGAGCGACGAGGGCTTCGACCTGATCGGCGGCTGGGTGCTTCCCGTCGTCGCCGTCCTCCTCGGCGCGACGCTGGTCGGCTTCGCGGCCCGGCGCTGGCGCCGCGACCAGCGCCGCGACGAGGAAGCCGTCGCCCCGGCGCCCGGCCCGACCCCGGACTCCGAGGACGAGCGCCGGCTCAGCGAGGACCTGAAGCGCTACGAGGGCTGAGGTCGCTCACCGCCGCGGGCCGACGACCAGCTCGCGCGTCGTCGACAGCGCCGGCGTCAGGTAGGGCCAGCGGCGCTCACGAGGCACGCGAAGCCGGAACCGGAACCGCGTCGGCTCCGAGTAGAAGCGGTCGAAGCGGTACTTCATCCGCCAGCGCCCGCGCGAGTCGGTCCGGAAGGCGTGCCCGACGGTCCGAAACCGGCGGACTCCCCCGCCCCTCGCCTGCAGCTCGACGAGCTTGCCCTTCGGCATCGCCGCCCCGAAGGCTCCGATCGCTCCCCTGAAGATGATCCGTCTGCCGGCCCGGACCCGCCGGGGAAGCCGATCGAGATGCGCGGAGCCACGGACCGCGACCGCGACCGGATCGGCTTCGGCCCCGAGGTAGCGGCGCGATCCGGCGAAGCGCACCCTCACCGTCCGCGAAGGCCCCCGCGACAGCCGCACCCGGACGCGGCCGCCGCCGTCGGTCGTGATCGTCCGCCCGATCGGCTCGAGGGCCGATCCCGGGGCGAAGCGCTCGATCAGCTCGACGTGGGCGTTCGCGACCGGCTCGCCGGCCTCGTCCCTGAGGACGGTCTCGAGCCGCGGCCGGGAGCCGTAGCCGACCTCGGCGCGGCTGCGACCGCCGACCGCGGCACGGAGCCGCGTCGGCTCCCGCAGCGGGAAGTCGAGGACCATCGCGGTGCCGTCGGCGCGCGACGTCGTGAGCGCGTAGTTGCCGGCGGCGTCGGCGGCGACGGCCCGGAAGACGTAGGCACCCGGCTCCTCGGCGCTCGAATCGACCCGGGCCTGCAGCTCGCCCCCGGCCAACCGGGTGGGAAGCTCGCGCCAGGCGCCCCCGGAGCGGGGCCGATAGGCGATCGAGTAGCCGGCGAGGCCGGAGTGGCGATCGGCGGCCGCGGCGCGGATCAGCTCCGGATCGGCGGGGTTCTCGTGGTCGGCGAAGGCGAGCTCGGGGGCCGCGTTGTCGACGTGGATCGTCTCGCTGACGCAGCCCGGCGCGGCATCGCTTCCGTAGTCGTAGGCGCAGACGCTGAGCCGGTTCGGGCCGTCGACGAACGGCGCCAGGCGCGTGTTCGCATCGGCCTGGGCCGCGTAGGCGGGCGGGCAGGGACGGACCCGACGGACCTTCGGCGAGCCGGGGATCACCTCGCAGGGAACCGTTCGCGACGGCGGGACGGGCTTGCCGTTGACGGTGATCTCGAACCGGCGGACGCCGGAGCCGCCGTCGGCGGCAACGGCGCCGATCGTGCCGGTGCCGCGGTGCCAGCCGGGCGCGCTGAGCGATCCGCCCGCGACCGCGGAGGGCGGCCGCCGATCGGCGATCGTCAGATGGACGGAGCGGACCCAGGCCTTCGCCTGGTCGCTGAGCGGGCAGCCGCTGCCGTCCTCGCAGGCCAGGGTGGCCGCGAAGCCGGCCCGGCCGCCGTCGCCGAGGTCGCGGCTGAAGCTCTCGAACCCGGTCGCGGCGTCGCGGCCGGTCGCGAGCCGGCCGGACTCGGCGCCGTCGTCGGCGAGGAAGGAGAGCCTCGCCTGGTGCCCGGCGTCGTTCCGCAGCCGCGCCTCGACGTCGACCGCCACGATCCGGCCGCCTTCCGGCGCCGACCAGGAGATCCGCCCGAAGCGTCCCTTCGGCGAGCCGGTGATCGGCCGGATCTGCAACGCGTTGGCGTCCTCGTCCTCCTCGCAGCGGTAGAGAAAGCCGTAGTCGCCGCCGTTGACGCGGTCGAACCGGGCGTCAGCGAACGCCCGGTTCGCGCGGTCGCACTGGACGACCTCGTAGCGTCCGGCGGCGGCGGAGGGCGGGCTCAGGCAGGCGGCGGTCAACGCCGCCGCGCAGGCGACGGCCGCTGCGAACAGGCTCGGGCTGCGGCGGATCGGGTGCTTGCTCATCGACACGTCTCCTCGGCTCGGATTCGGGCGCCCCGGCCGGGCGCTCGTCCCCGCAAAGCCCGCGGCACGGTGACGTGCCCCGCGGACTCAGCGCCGAGCCCGCCCGGCGGTGATCAGAGCCACGAGGACCGCCGCCGCGGGCCGCTCGTCCCCGGCGAGCGGCGCGAACGCCTGCCAGAACACCCGCCGGCCAGCCCCGTCGAGGGCCGGAAGGATGAGGTCGAGCTCGGCCGCGAGGTCGGGGTCGCGCGCGAGCGCCGAGCGGACGGCGTCCAGCTCACCGGGCGACAGCCCGTCATGATCGATTGCAGGCATGCGGGACCTACAACCCCGCGACGGCGCCTCGTGCCCCCCGGGCCGGGGACTGCGCGAATCAGCCCTGCTCGCCCCTGTCGCCGATCAACTCGCCCGCGACGGCGAAGAGCACCTCGCCGCGATCGCTGTCGGCTTCGAGCGCGATCACCTCGCCACCCTCGTATCTGACTCGGGCGAACGGTCGGCTCCGCATCTTGCGGCGGCGCAGGTAGGCCCTGCCCTCCTCGCCGTAGGAGCTGACCCGGTCGAGCAGGAACCGATGCGGCTTCTCGATCATGCCGTTGCCGGCGCGAGGCGGCGCAGGGCCGCCCGCAGGTCGCAGAGGACGAGCGATGCGAGGGAGAACCGGTCGGCGACCGCGATCACGGTGGCGTCCTTCGAGCGGACCGCGAACAGCTCGCCGGCATCGATCGCGACGTGAACGTAGGCGGGCGCCGGCCGCGAAGGGTCGGCTGCCGCCTGCCAGAGCCGGCCGGCCTGCTCCGCCCAGTCGTTCGGGTCGGTCGCGGCAAGCACCTCCCCGCCCGCGGCGATGACGGCGCAGGCACGGAGGCCGGCGGACTCCTCGACGAGCTCGTCGACGACCGACTCGGCCCGGTCCTCAGCGGCCGGCACCGCCGGCCTTCCCGCATCCATCCTTCACCTGCGGGAACATAGCGGCCGTGGATCTCGCCCGAGGCTCATGGATCACGATCGTCGCCGTCTGCCTGGTGGCGGCGCTGCTGGTCGCCGTCAACGGCTACACCGGCTACGCGATCACGCTGGTCGCCGTCGGGCTCGCCGCCGCGGTCAACCTGACCTGAGCGCTCAGGCACTCAGCCCTGGCGGAACGGCCCCGGCGCCTCGCGGGGCGAGCGATAGGACTCCTCCGGCTCGACGTGGATCAGGACGTCGGCATTGCTGAACTGCCCCTCGATGGCGTCCCGGAGCTTGTGCGCCTCGCGATGGGCGTCCTCGAGGCTGGTGCCGGCCCGGAACTGGAGGTGAAGGTCGATGTGGCGACGCGAGCCCGCCCGACGGCCGCGGAGCTTGTGGTAGCCGGCCATCTCCGGGGGGCGGGACCTCGCGATGACCTCCTCGATCCGGTCCATCTCGTGCTCGGGCAGCACCTCGTCCATCAGCACGCGTCCGGAGCGACGCGCGAGGCGAACCCCGGTCGCGACGATCGCCACGGCGACCACCAGGGCCGCAATCGAGTCGAACGACGCCTCTCCCGTCACCTCGACGAGGACGAGGCCGACGAGCACCGCCATCGAGGTCAGAGCGTCGGCCCGCTGGAGGGCGGCATCGCCCTCGAGCGCCGGGGATTCGAGCAACCTGGCCTGGCGGTAGAGATAGCCGGAGACCACGAGGTTCGCGATGATCGTCGCCGCGATGATCGCGATGCCGATCCCGATCGACTCGACCTCGGAGCCGTTGACGAGCCGTCGCACGGCCTCGACCACGATGATCACGGCGCCGACGATGATCAGCATCGCCTCGGCGCCGGCAGCGACGTTCTCGGCCTTCTCGTGACCGTAGGGGTGGTCGGCGTCCGCCGGTTCCTCGGCCTTGCGGACGGAGACGAGCGCGATCAGGGACGCGAGCAGGTCGATCGCCGAGTGGACGGCCTCGGTCAGGATCGCGATCGAGCCGGTGAGGACGCCGGCGACCACCTTGAGCAGGATCAGGACGCAGTTGGAGACGACCGACAGCCACGCCGCCCCGGCCTTGGTCGAAGTCATCGTGACTCGCCGATTGCGGCGGCGATCGCCCGGGCGGCCCGGCCGCGGTGGGAGATCGAATGCTTCTCCGCGGGGCTGAGCTCGGCCATCGTCCGGCCGTCGCGGAGATCGTCGGGGACGAAGGCGGGGTCGTACCCGAACCCGCCGTCTCCGCGCGGCCGGTCGGCGAGACGGCCCGTGCAGCGACCCTCCCGGAGCGTCTCGGTGCCCGCCTCGTCGACGTAGGCGATCACGCAGACGTAGGCGACCGAGCGATCGCCGGAGTCCCCGACCTCGTCGAGGAGCAGGGCGAGGTTCTCGGCGTCGGTCGCGCCCTCGCCCGCGTAGCGCGCCGAGCGGACCCCGGGACGGCCGTCGAGGGCGGCGGCGGCGATCCCGGAGTCGTCGGCGAGGATCGCCCTGCCGGTCTGCTCGTGGGCCGCCCGCGCCTTGGCCAGTGCGTTCTCGGCGAACGTCTCACCGTCCTCGGGCGGCAGCGTCACCGATTCCGGAAGTGGTTCGAGGCCGACGGAGCCGAGGATCTCGCCGAGCTCGTCGAGCTTGTGCTGGTTGCGGGTGGCGACGACGATCGACCGCCCGTGCGGCCGGCCGCTCACGCCCCCGTCGCCTCCAGCTGAAAGGCCCGGAGGTCGGCGATCCCCGCCTCGGCGAGAGCGAGCAGCTCGTCCAGCGAGGCACGGGAGAGCGGCGTCTGCTCGGCCGTCGCCTGGACCTCGACGAGCCCGCCGTTCCCGGTCATGACGACGTTCGCGTCGACGTCCGCGCGGGAGTCCTCGGAGTAGTCGAGGTCGCAGAGCGGCTGCCCGTCGACGACGCCGACGCTCAGGGCGGCGACGGTCCCGGTGAACGGAAGCGCCTTCAGCTCACCGCGCTCGACGAGGCGGGCGAGGGCCAGCTCGAGCGCCACGTAGGCGCCGGTGATCGAGGCGCAGCGGGTACCGCCGTCGGCCTGGAGGACGTCGCAGTCGACCCAGACCGCCCGCTCGCCGAGCGCCTCGAAGTCGACGACGACGCGAAGGGCGCGGCCGATCAGCCGCTGGATCTCGATCGAGCGGCCATCGGGGCGACCGCGCTTGGAGTCGCGCTCCTTGCGCTCGCCGGTCGAGGCGGGGAGCATCGCGTACTCGGCGGTGACCCAGCCCCTGCCACGCCCGCGCATCCAGCGCGGCACCTCCTCCTGGATCGAGGCGGTGCAGATGACCCGGGTCTCACCGATCGAGATCAGCGCCGAGCCGTCGGCGGTGCGGACGAACCCGGGCTCGATCGTGACCGGCCGCATCTCCGCCGGAGACCGGCCGTAGCTTCTATCCGCCGCTGCCACCGCGCCAGTGTTCCAGATCGGCAGCCACCCGCCGGAACGGGCGGCCGCCGGCCTGGTCGATCAGCCCCCGAACGTGATCTTCTGGACGCCCTGGATGATCTTCTTGGTGATCGCCTCGGCCAGCTCCTTGCCGATGCCCGACAGACTTCCGAGCCCGCCGACGGCGGCCACCATCCCACCCATCAGCGCCGCGACGAGCAGGACGAGGCCGACGTACTCGACCGTCCCCTGCCCCCGCTCGGACGCCAGGTGCGACCGGAGCCGGGCCGCCGCATCGGCGACCCTGAAGTGGGCGATAGCGAACATTGCGTACATCTCGAGCTCCCTTCCCGGCGTTGCAGCCGGTTCGATTGACCGGATCGATACTTCGCCGGGCCGGGCGACCGATCAATGCCCGGATGTGCCGATCCGCGGGAGCGGCCGTGCCGACACTGTGAAAATCGCCGACCGGCGTCGGACGCCGATCGCGTAACCTGCGGCGGGGGATGGCTCGTTGGAGAGGGATCTTCGGTCGCAAGGGCAAGCGTGACAGCGAGTCCGAGGCGACCCCAACCGATTCACGGGACGCCGGCGATCCCGCTACCGACCTCTATCCGTCGCCGGCCGGCAGTACCGATGCCCCGGCCGCCGAGCGGCCCGAGGGCAAGCGCCCGACATGGGTCGAGCCCGACACGGGCACCGCGGAATGGGCGCCGCCGTCGCCGGTGAGCGGCCGCCGCCGCCGCCGGCCCGAGCCCGAGCCCGATTCGACCGAGGCGGAGGCGGTCGACGGCGAGTCCGGTGAGCTGGAGGCGGTCGCCGAGGAACCGGTCAGCGACGAGCAGCCCGCGAGCGGCGAGGAGGTCAGCGAGACCGCCGAGCCCGAGCCCGCCGAGCCCGAGCCTCCCGCCGCCGAGCCCGAGCCCGAATCCACCCCGGCGGCCGAGACCACGCCGGCGGCCGCAAGCGACACCGGCGACCGGATCCGGGTCGCCGCCGACGAGGCCGCGCAGGCAGCGGAGATGCGCTCCCACGACGAGATCCTTGCCTTGGAGCGGAATCTCGAGCAGGCGAACGCGAGCGCGCGAGCCGAGATCGACGAGCTCACGTCACGGCTCCGCGAGGCGGAGGCGCGAGCAACCCAGGCCGAGGAACGGGCGGCCGAGCTCGCCACCGAGAAGGAGCAGGTCGAGACCAGGGCGCGCGAGCAGGCGACCCAGTGGCTGCGCCGCCAGGTCGCGAAGCTGAAGGCGGAAGCCCAGCAGCGGGTTCGCGAGGAGGTCGAGCGGATCAGGGCCGAGGCGGCGGCCGCCGACAAGCCCGAGGCGGCCAGCGGCGCCGAGGCCGAAGGACTGCGCAGCGAGCTGCAGCTGGCTCGCGAGGAGGCGGAGGCCCGCGTGGCCGAGGCCCGCGACAGCGGGCGCCGAGAGGCGCTCGAGGGCCCGGGCGGCGAGGAGCTCGAGCGTCGTATCGAAGCGACGAAGCTGGAGGCCCGAACCGAGGTCGAAGCGGAGATGGAGCGAGAGGCCGAGCCGCGCCGCAAGGAGCTCGAGCGGCGCGCGCTCGCGGCCGCCGAGCAGCAGACGGCGGAGCGGATCGCGCGGATCGAGGCCGATGCCGACGAGCGCGTGCGAGCCGAGGTGGCAGTGGCCCGCAAAGCCGCCGAGGAGCGGTTCGCCGAGTTGCTCGGCGAGCGCGAGCGCGAGCTTCAGACCGAGCGCGAGACCCGCGCGAAGGCGATCGCCGACTCGCACGAGCGGCTCGGGCAGATCGAGCGTCAGGCGATCGAGGCCGCCGAGCGCGTCAGCGCCGCCGAGCAGAACCTCGAGGACGAGAAGGTGCGGCTCCGCGAGGAATCCGCGGCCCAGCTCGAGGTCGCCGCCGAGCAGGCCCGGGCGGTTGCCGACGCGGCCTCCGCCGAGCGGATGCGCGATCGCGAGGAGGAGCTCAGCGACGCGATCGCAGCCGCCGCGAAGGCCGAGCACGACGTCGAATCCAAGGTCGCTGAGGCCGAGGCGAAGGCGCGCGAGGCCGAGGAGCGCTCACGCGAGCTCGAGGCGGAGGCGGCCGCCGCGATCAGCGAGGTGCGGCAAGCCGCCGCCGACTGGCTCCGCGATCAGACGAAGGCCGTCCGGGCCGAGGCCGAACGGGCCGCCCGCTCGGGCGACGGCGGCTGAGCGGGCGTCGCCCTCAGAATGCCGCTCGCCAGGGCCCGAGGGTGCGGACGCGCTCGACCGTGCTCGTGACCAGCTCGACCGGGCCGACGCTCGGGGGCGGCGGCCCTCCGGCCAGCTCCGCGACGGTCGCCAGCACCGAGCCGGCGAGCGCCACGGGCTCGTAGCCACCCTCGAGGCAGACGAGCACGGGGGCGCCGATCTCGCGGCCGAGGTCGCGAATCGAGGCACTCATCGCTCCGTAGTCGCCGTCGGTGAGCGCACAGTTGGCGAGCGGATCGCCCGCGTGGGCGTCGTAGCCGGCCGAGACGACGAGCAGGTCCGGCCGCCAGGAGCGCGCCACCGGGCAGACCACGTGCTCGACGAGGCCCCTGAACTCGGGCCCGCCCGCTCCCGGCGGCACCGGCAGGTTCAGGGTGAACCCCTCGCCCGGCCCGCTGCCCGCCTCGCCGTCGGAACCGGTCCCGGGATAGAGCGGGCTCTGGTGGATGCTCACGTAGACGACGTCATCGCGACGCTCGAAGATCTCGGCCGTCCCGTTGCCGTGGTGGACGTCCCAGTCGAGGATCAGGATCCGCTCGGCGCCGCACTCGGCGATCGCGTGGGCGGCGCCGACCGCAGCGTTGTTGAAAAGGCAGAAGCCCATCGAGCGGTTCGACTCGGCGTGATGGCCGGGTGGCCGCAACCCGCAGAAGACGAAGTCCTGTTCTCCCGCGAGCAGGATCCGCGCCCCCTCGGCGGCGGCGCCGGCCGCCCGCAACGCCGCCTCCCATGACGCCGCGACGGCGATGGTGTCGAGATCGATCGCCCCGCCACCGGCCGCGCAGAGGTCCTCGATCGAGTCGACGAGCGCGGGGGCGTGGACGCGGGTCAGCCACTCGCGGTCGGCCCGCGGCGGCTCCGCGAGCTCCAGGCCCGGCCATCCGGCCGCTTCGAGAACCGACTCGATCGCCCGGATCCGTCCGGCGTTCTCGGGATGCGGGCCCGTGTCGTGGAGCATCGATGCGGGATGGCGGAAGTAGAGGCCCATGGGGAGCCGGATACGGTACTGCCGCCTTGCCGACGAGCGATCCGAATCCAGTCACGGCCGCCGGGCCCGCCGACGTCGCCGTGGTCGGTGCCGGCGCCGCCGGGCTGCACGCCGCGCTCGAGGCGGCCGAGGCCGGTGGGACGGTCGTCGTCATCTCCCGAAAGCCGCTCACCGAGACGGCCAGCTTCCGCGCCCAGGGCGGGCTCGCCGCGGCGATCGCCCCCGACGATTCACCGGCGCGTCACGCCGAGGACACGCTGAACGCGGGCCGCGGCCTCTGCTATCCGGCGGCGGTCGAGGTCCTCGTCGCCGAGTCGCCGGCCGCGGTCGAGTCGCTGATGCGGCGCGGCGTCGCCTTCGACCTGCAGCCGGACGGCGAGCTCGCGCTCGGGCTCGAGGGCGGTCACTCGGCCCGCCGGATCGTCCACGCCGGCGGCGCCGAGACCGGGCGGGCGCTGACGAGCCGGCTCGCCGAGCTCACCGCCGAGAACGAGCGGATCGAGGTGCTCGAAGGAGCCTCGGCGCTTGCGCTCTGGTCGGACGGGGATCGCTGCCACGGCGTCCTCACCGATCGCGGCGCGATCCCGGCGGCGGCGACCGTGCTGGCCACCGGCGGCGGCGCCGCCCTCTGGGAGCGCACCACGAACCCGCGAGGAGCGATCGGCGCCGGTGCGATCCTCGCCCACGGCGCCGGGGCCGACCTCGCCGACCTCGAGCTCTGCCAGTTCCACCCGACCGCACTGTCGCTTCCGGGCCGGCCGCAGGACGGGTGGCTGATCACCGAAGCGGTCCGCGGCGAGGGGGCGCTGCTGCTCGACGCCGCCGGCCGCCGGTTCACGGACGAGCTCGCACCGCGCGATCAGGTCACCGCAGCGATCCTCGACCGGATGGCCGCAGACGGGACCGGTGCCGTCGACCTCGACCTCCGGCCGGTGCCGATGGAACGGTTCCCGACGATCACCCGGACGCTCGAATCGCTCGGGATCGACGCCGGCAGGGACCTCGTGCCGGTGGCCCCGGCGGCGCACTACCTGATCGGCGGCGTCCACACCGACCTCCAGGGACGAAGCTCGTTGCCCGGGCTGCTCGCCGTCGGCGAAGCCGCATGCACGGGGCTGCACGGGGCCAACCGTCTCGCTTCCAACTCCCTCAGCGAATGCTTCGTGTTCGGCAGCCGCGCCGCGCGGGCCGCTCTCGACAGCCCGGCGGCGGACCGGTCCCCGCCGTCCCCGCGACCGGACCCCTCGTTTCCGGTTCCGACCGAGGAGAGCCGCAGCGCCGTCTGGGAGCTCGCCGGCCCGCTTCGCGATCCCGAGCGGCTCGAGCTGCTGAGGTCCGACCCCTATCCGCTCGCCCGCCTGATCTCCGCCTCCGCGCTCGCGCGCGGCGAATCCCGCGGGGTCCACCGGCGTATCGACAACCCTCGCGTCGACCCGGCCCTGGACCTGCTCCACAACGTCGTCGGGCCCGACCAGCGGGTCCGGCTCGACCGCTGGCCGCCCGAGGACGTCCGGATTCCGCTGAGCCGGGCTTAACCCACGCTTAACGTCAGTCGGCACGCGATCAATGTGCCAACCGTCACACTTTCTGCTGCGGGGGGGTAACCAAGGACCAAGGAAAGGTTCAGGGAACCCATGTATCAATTCAGCCGTTCGATCTACCGGGAGCTTGCCCCGCGGATCTCCACGACCACGAATGCGAGCTGCGCCAGCAAGCAGCAGATTCTCAGCGCCTGCGAGGGCACGATGCGGCGGCTCCTCACCGACCGCCGCTACTTCGCCCGGCCGACCAAGGCCCTGTTCACCGAGCTGCGCGGCCACTTCCCGATCAGCGAGCAGCTGTTCGTGTTCCAGGTCGTCGATCGCAACGTCAAGCTCGCGATCCGCTACCTCGACGAGGTGCCGGCCGACGAGCTCGCCCAGCTCGTCGAGCGGGAGTGCAAGGCCCATACGCGACGGGGCACGCCCTGCCAGCGCGAGCCGCTGCCGGGCCGCGACTACTGCCCCTCCCACAAGCACCTCGAGGAAGACGTCATGATCGACGCCGACCATCGCGCCCCCGAGGAGGCGCTCCAGCTGGTCGCCTGAGCCGCCGGCCCGGTGTAATGGGCGGGTGCTGCTCGGGGTCGACGTAGGAGGAACGTTCACCGACGCCGTCCTCCTCGACGGCGACCGGATCGAGACCGCGAAGGCGCCGACCACGCCCGACGACCAGTCGCGCGGGGTGGCCACGGCGATCGCGACCGTGCTGGGGTCGGCCGGGGCGGGACCTGGGGCCGTCACCCGGTTCGCGCACGGGATGACCGTCGGGACGAACGCCCTGCTCGAGCGGCGTGGCGCCCGCACCGCCCTCGTCGCCACCGCGGGCTTCACCGACCTCCTCGAGATCGCCCGCCAGAACCGCCCCTCGCTGTACCGGCTCTGCGAGGACCGCCCCGCTCCGCTCGCCCCGGCGGACCTGCGGGTGGCGGTCCGCGAGCGGGTCGGCCCCGACGGCATCGTCCGGTCGCTGACCGACGACGAGATCGAGCGCGTCGGCGACGAGATCGGCCGCCTCGGCCCGGAGGCGGTCGCGATCTGCCTGCTGTTCGCGTTCGCCGACCCGTCCCACGAGCGGCGCCTGGCCGCCGCCCTGCGAGGGCGCTTCCCCGCGATCCACGTCTCGGTCTCCTCGGAGGTGCTGCCCCGCTTCCGCGAGTACGAGCGCTGTGCGACGACGACCCTGGACGCCTACCTCTCGCCGCTGCTGGGCGGCTACCTGGGCCGCCTCGGCGAGCGCTGCCGGGAGATCGGCATCCCCGAGCCGCTGATCATGCAGTCCTCGGGCGGTGTCACCGGCGCCTCCCGTGCCGCCGCCGGGGGCGCCTGGAGCGTCCTCAGCGGCCCGGCCGGCGGGGCGGTCGGCGCCGGCCTGCTGGCCGTGGCGTCGGGGAGCGGCGACGCGCTCGGCCTCGACATGGGCGGCACCTCCTGCGACGTCTGCGTCGTCGAGGGCGGCGAGGTCCGCCGCACCGACGCGCGCGAGATCGGCGGCCGGCCGATCCAGCTGCCGATGGTCGACGTTCACACCGTCGGCGCCGGTGGCGGCTCGATCGCCTGGCGCGATCGCGGCGGGGCGCTGCGGGTCGGACCGCGATCCGCCGGCGCCGAGCCGGGACCGGCGTGCTACC
>DATAFA010000147.1:0-3446 GCA_036257785.1 Solirubrobacterales bacterium
TGGGACGTCAGGGACGGCGCCGACGGTGGCTGAGACCGGGTCGCCCGGCGTCGCGGCGGCGCGGGCACCGCAGGTCTCGGTCGTCATCCCGACCCGCAACCGTGAGCACCTGATCGCGGACGCAGTCGGCAACGCGCTCGATCAGCCGGGCGTCAGGGTCGAGGCCGTCGTCGTCGACGACGCCTCCGACGACGGCACCGCGGGAGTCCTCGGCGCGATCGATGACCAGCGCCTGCGGGTGGTTCGCCGCCGGCAGCGCGGCCGTCTCGCCGCGGCCCGGAACTCCGGCATCGCGGCGGCTTCCGGCCGGTGGGTGGCGTTCCTCGACGACGATGACCTCTGGTCCCCCGACAAGCTCCGCCTCCAGCTCGCGGCGGTCGAGGCCTCCGGGGCGGGCTTCGCGTACGGCGGTGCAGTGACGGTCAACGACGACCTCGAGCCGCTCCACCTCTGGAGGCAGCCGGAGCCGAAGGAGCTCCTGCGGGAGCTCCTGGCGCTCAACGTCCTGCCCGCGGGCGCCTCGAACGTGCTCGCGCGAACGGCGCTCGTTCGTGAGCTCGGGGGCTTCGACACCGCGCTCAGCCACACCACCGACTGGGACATGTGGATCCGGCTCGCGCGGGCGACGAGCGCCGCCTCGGTGGCCGAGGTCGTCGTCGCCTATCGCCTGCACGAGGGCCAGGAGAGCCGCCGCGAGCACGAGATGGTCGCCGAGCTCGACGTCCTCGAGGCGAAGTTCCGAGCGCTTCGCGCCGAGCTCGGTGTGGACCTCGACCGCGCCGCGTTCGAGGAGTACGCGGCGAGGCGCAGCGAGGACCGGGAAGCGGCCGCGACCGGCCCGGCCCGCCGGGCTCTCGCGGGGATCCGGGCGCGTGCCGGCGGCGGCATCGAGCGGCTCCGGGGAGCGAGCGGGCGAACCGCCGTCGAGTGCCCCGACTGGCTCGCCGCCCGCGCCGCCGGCGGGAGGCGGTAGCAGCGGCGGGAGCGAGCGGGGTCTTGCAGTGAGGGGTCGAGGCCGGACTTTCGGGCTCGGCGGCGTCACTCGGGGGTCGAGGTGCAGATTGCTGCCCCATATGGTCAGCAATTCGCATCTCGACCTGGAGGCCACTGCTCAGGGCGCCCCCTGACCCCTACCGGGCGGAGCCGGTCAGCGAGCGGGCGAGGGCCCGCGGAGCCGCGAGACAGGTTCGGGCGTTGCGGTTGTGGAGGCCGAGCCGGGCGAGCCGGGATGCGAGCCGGCGCGCCGTCCGCAGGCGATGGCGACGCGCGGCCCCGCGATCCAGCCCGTAGGCGGCGGCGAAGATCGCCTGGAGATCGAGGATCAGCGGAGCCGCCCTCGTCGCCATCGCCGGATCGAGGTCGTCGGTTTCGGCGAAGAGGAGCCGCCAGGCGACGTTCCGGTCGAGCTCCGCCAGCTCGGCGGGCTCGGCGCCCGCGGCGGCGAGCGCCCACTCGACGTTCGCGGCGCTGATCGCCTCGACCTCGGCAGCGGCACCGCTGTACGTGGCGGTCAGCGACGTCGCGGTCCGCCGGTAGGAGATCAACACGTCGGAAAGCGCGGCGATCTCCCCGGCCCGGGCGATGCGCGACCAGAGCTCGTAGTCCTGGGCATAGGAGAACGCTTCGTCGTAGGGCCCGACCTCGGTCAGCGTCGCCGAGCGGATCATCACCGAGCTGTGGGCGAAGGCCGACAGGAAGAGGAGGCGCCAGCGGATGGCGACGGCGTCGGTCGGCACGGGCCGGAGCCCGAGCGATCGGCCGGCTTCGTCGATCCGGCGGTAGGAGCATCCGAGCAGCCCGACCTCGGGATGGGCCTCGAGGTAGGAGACCTGGGCGGACAGCCGGCCGGGATCGGACAGGTCATCGGCATCCTGGCGGGCGACGTAGGTGCCGCGAGCCTCCCGGATGCCTCGGTTGAGCGTCGGCGTGAGGCCGAGGTTGCGGTCGTTGACCAGGACCCGCAGCCGGGCATCGTCGTAGCTCGCGAGGATTGCCGGAGTCTCGTCCGTGGACGCGTCGTCGATCACGAGCAGCTCGAAGTCGCCGAGGGACTGGTTGAGCACCGTCTCGACCGACTCCCTCAGGTGGGCGCTTCCGTTGTGGACCGGAAGCAGGACGGTCACCAGCGGCGTGTCATCTCCCGCGGGACTCATCCGGGCCCGGGCGAGGGCCGGTCGTCGGGTCGGCGATTCCAATCGTGGCGGAGCAGCCCTTCGACGCCGATCGCCGGGACGAGGCCGGCGGCGAGGTCGTCGCGGACGAAGAAGGCGTTGAAGCCGAAGCGGTTGCCGCCGACCAGGCGGTAGCCGAGCTGTTCGCCGAGGCGCTTCATGGCGGCCGGCGATGCACCCACCGGCTGATCGGGGTCCGCCTGCCTCCAGTCGAAGTCGGCCCGGTAGGGCGCGCAGACGTCCTCGTGGCGGTATTCGGGATGGGTCTCGATGACGACGATCCGCGGCTCGACGCACGAGATCGCCTCCCAGATCCAGTAGTCGTTTCCGTCGATGTCGATCGACAGCACGTCGATCTCACCGCTGAAGCCGGCGCCGGCGACGGTGTCGTCGACGTTCTCCCGCGTGATGAACGAGTGGAGCGTCTGCGGCGGGTAGGTCCTGGTGTCGGGGTGGTTGGCGTAGAGCCGCCGCCCGGCATCGATTCTTACCCGATCCCCGTCGATGAACAGCCCGTGGAAGCCGAGGTTGAAGGCGAGGTTCGCGCAGTTGCTGGCGGTCACGCAGTCGCCGGCGCCGATGTCGACGAAGCGACCGCGATCCAGCCCCACGCAGGCGAGCAGGAACAAGAGGATGCCGTCCTCGTCCACCTCCGAGAAGACCCGGAAGCCGGTTTCGCCGACCGGGGGAGGAGGACGACCCTCGGCGATCGTCGCCCGATAGTCGCCGTAGAGCTGCCTGAGGCCGGCCTTGGTCGACGGCGAGGTCGCAGCAGCGAGCTCGAGCTTGCGGTCGAGGAGCTCGTCGACGGTGCGACGGATGCGCCCGGTGACCGCGCTTCGCAGCCGGCTCATCGGTTGCTCGCGCGGCCGTGACGGAGGAATCCGAGCGGCTTCCTGGCAACTTGGGCCGTGCTCCGCAGCGCCCGGAGCGGGGCGGTCAGCCGCAGGACGTAGGCGTCGTCGTCGGCTGTCTTCGGCGATCCCGAGAGCTCCCAGAAGCACGCCCAGACGTAGAAGTGAAAAGCGACGAGGACGGACGCGCGCATGAAGCCGGGGACCCCGTCCAGCCACGGCTCGCCATGGATGTACTGCTTGCGGGCCTTTCCTCCGAGGGTCGCGAACATCCGCCGAGCGGTGAAGACCTCGCCCCGGTCGATCATCGCCTGCGCTTCGGCGGGCGCGTAACGGATGACCCGGTCGAGCGCCTCGACGACCGATCGGTTGCGGTCATGGATCATCACGAGGTCGTCGGAATCGGGCAGCCGCAGGGTCC
>DATAFA010000151.1:0-8905 GCA_036257785.1 Solirubrobacterales bacterium
GCGTTCCTGCTCTCGCGCTTCGTGCGCCAGCCGATCAGCGACCCCACGTCCGGCTTTCGCATCTACAACCGCCGCGCGATCCGCCTGTTCGCCACCGACTACCCGCACGACTACCCCGAGGTCGAGGCGATCCTGATGCTCCACAACAACCGGCTGCGGATCCACGAGGTCCAGGTGCGGATGAACGCCCGCGGGTTCGGCCGCAGCTCGATCGACTACCCGCGCGCCGCCTATTACATGGTCAAGGTGATGCTGGCGCTGTTCGTCGGCCTGCTCCGCCGCCGACCCGACGCCTTCGAGGGAGCGCCGCCGCCGTCGACCGGCGAGCTCAACACCGTGGAGCCGCACGCCGAGAGCGGAGGCGCGGCATGAACCTGCTGGCGGTGATCGGCCAGTCCGAGTCAGTCCTCGGCAAGAAGCCACAGATCCTCGCGATCATCGGATCGGTCCTCTTCCTCGTCTTCGTGATCGAGCTCGTGCGGCGGCGCCGGCTCGTCGAGCGCTACGCGCTCCTCTGGATCGCGGCCGCAATCATCCTCGTGATCTTCGCCGCCTGGGGTGGCGCGCTCGAAGCGGTGGCGAACGCCCTTGGGATCATCTCTCCGCCCAACGCCCTGTTCCTGATCGGCGTCGGCGCCCTGTTCGTCCTCGCCCTCCATTTCTCGGTCGCGTTCTCGCGGCTCAGCGAGGAGACGAAGATCCTCGCCCAGGAGGTCGCCCGCCTCGACCGCGAGCAGCGACGGATCCGCACCGGCGAGCTGGGCGGCGAGGACGACGTCATCGTCGGGGCCGCCGAGCGGCCGGCGAGCAACGGCGGATCCGCTCCCGACGACTGATCCTCTAGCGGCAGCGCTTCGACGTGCAGGAGTGCCCGGCCATCTTCGTCAGATACGCGCGCAGCCGCTCCCGCTCGGCTGCCGTCAGCGGCGCCAGCATCTCGGCCTCGGCGCCTTCGGCTGCCCGCTGCGCCTCGGCGAGCCGGCGGACGCCGTCATCGGTCAGCTCGAGCAGGTAGCGGCGGCGATCGTCGGGATCGCGGCGGCGGATCAGCGAGCCGTCGGACTCGAGCTCGTCGATCAGGGCGACGAGGTTGCTGGCATGGATCCGCAGCGAGCGCCCGAGCGCCTGCTGCGACATCGGACCGGCCTCGTAGAGCTGGTGCAGGATCGCGAACTCGGGAGCCCGCAGCCCGACCGCCGACAGGGCATCCCCGAGGCCCTCGCCCGAGGCACGCGAGAGCCGGAAGAAGAGCACCCCGCAACTCGGCTTCGATGCCGACCGGGCGGTTCGGGGGGCGGAGGCCATAGCGGAGCGAATATAGCGCCCTTCGACGCGGATTCATAATCATTGGCATTCATAATCGTTGGTGATACCCTTGCATCCGCAATCACCCCAACCGGGAGAGGACCGCCGCCAGATGGAACCGACGAGCACCAAGAAGACACTGCCCCTGATCCCCCTCGACGACGTCGTCGTCTTCCCGGGGATGAACCTGACCCTCGGCATCGATCCCGGCGGCGAGGACGAGGTCCTGCTCGTCCCCCGCTCCGATGACGAGTTCGCCGCGGTCGGCACGGTCGCCCGCGTCGACGAGCAGGTGCGCCTTCCCGGCGGCGCCCTCGCGACCAGCTTCGAGGGCCTCCATCGCGGCGTCGCCGGCGCCGCACGCACCGACCTGAACGGGACGCTGCGGATCGAGGTCACGCCTCACACCGACGCGAACGACCGCGACGAGGAGATCCGCGGCCTCGAGCGCGAGTACCGCGCCGTCGTCGAGGAGATCCTCGAGCTGCGCCAGGCCGGTGACGGCATCCGCGCGTTCCTGCGCTCGATCTCCGACCCGGGCGCCCTCGCCGACACCGCCGGCTACTCGCCCGACCTCAGCTACGAGCAGAAGGTCGAGCTGCTCGAGACGCTCGACGTCCGCGAACGGCTCGAGAAGTCGCTCGCCTTCCAGCGCGAGCGCCTGGCCGAGCTCCAGGTCCGCAGCCGGATCCGCGAGGACGTCCAGAGCGGCGCCGAGAAGCAGCAGCGCGAGTACTTCCTGCGCAAGCAGCTCGAATCGATTCAGAAGGAGCTCGGCGAGGACGACGCGTCGGTCGCCGACGAGTATCGAGCCAAGATCGAGGACTCGGGCATGCCCGAGGACGTCCGCGAGCACGCCGAGAAGGAGGTCGCCCGCCTCGAGCGGATGGGCGACAGCTCCGGTGAGTCGTCGATGGTCCGCACCTACCTCGACTGGCTGGTCGCGGTGCCGTGGGGCGAGCGCTCCGAGGAGCGCCTCGACCCCGTCCATGCCCGCGAGGTGCTCGACGCCGACCATGCCGGCCTCGACGACGTCAAGGAGCGGATCACCGAGTACATCGCCGTGCGCAAGCTGCGTGCCGAGCGCGGCGTCGCCGAGGAGGGAAGAGCGGCGGGAGCGATCCTGACCCTGATCGGCCCTCCCGGCACCGGCAAGACCTCGATCGGCGAGTCGATCGCCCGCGCGACCGGACGCGAGTTCGTCCGGATGTCGCTGGGCGGCGTCCGTGACGAGGCGGAGATCCGCGGCCACCGCCGGACCTACATCGGCGCCCTCCCGGGCCGCCTGGTGCGGGCCCTGCGCGATGCCGGGACGATGAACCCGGTGATCATGCTCGACGAGGTCGACAAGGTCGGCGCCGACTGGCGCGGCGACCCGAGCTCGGCCCTGCTCGAGGTGCTCGACCCGGCCCAGAACCATTCGTTCCGCGACCACTACCTCGACGTCGAGCTCGACCTCTCCGAGGTCCTGTTCATCGCGACCGCGAACGTCGCCGAGACGATCCCCGGCCCGCTGCTCGATCGCATGGAGGTCGTCGGCTTCGACGGCTACACGACCGAGGAGAAGGTCGCGATCGCCCGCGGCTACCTGTGGCCGCGCCAGCTCGAGCGCAACGGGCTCGAGGCCGGCGAGGTCGAGATCGCCGACGAGGTCCTGCGAACCGTCGTGACCGAGTACACCCGGGAGGCCGGCGTGCGCGGGCTCGAGCGCGAGCTCGGCAAGCTCCTGCGCAAGACGGCGACCCGGATTGCCAGCGGCGAGGCCGACGGCCCGGTGACGATCGGCGAGGACGAGGTCCGCAAGGCCCTCGGCCGCCAGCGGCACTTCCAGGAGGCCGCCGAGCGGACCGCCCTGCCCGGCGTCGCAACCGGCCTGTCGGTAACCGGCGCGGGCGGCGACGTCCTGTTCATCGAGACGACCTCGATGGACGGCAAGGACGACTTCGTGCTCACCGGCCAGCTCGGGGACGTCATGAAGGAGTCGGCGCGGATCGCTCTCTCCTACGTCCGCGGCCACGCCGACGCGCTCGGAATCGACCGCAGCCGGCTCGAGGAGCGCGAGTTCCACGTGCACGTGCCGGCGGGAGCGATCCCCAAGGACGGCCCGAGCGCCGGGATCACGATCACGACGGCACTGACGTCGCTGCTGACCGGTCGACCGGTCAAGCACACGGTCGGGATGACCGGCGAGGTCACGCTCCAGGGCCGGGTCCTGCCGATCGGCGGGCTCAAGCAGAAGGTCCTCGCCGCCCATGCGGCCGGCCTCACGGACGTGATCATCCCCGAGCGCAACCGGGGCGATCTCGAGGACGTGCCCGAGGAGGTCCGCGAGGAGATGCGGTTCCACCCGGTGTTCACGGTCGACGAGGTCGTCGAGATCGCGCTCGAGCCGGACCCCGTGCCGGCGGTCGCCTGAGGAGCAGCGGCCCCGGCGGGCAGCGGCCCCGGCGGGTCAACTCGCTGCGCTCGTGCTGGAGTCCCGCCGGGACCGCAACCCGCCGGGCCGCTCGGGTTCAGAGCAGGCGGCGGACCAGCGACCAGTAGCAGCGTAGGAGCGCCCGCAGCGGGCGGGAGCGGGACGCCGCGCCGAGGAACTCGCTGTCGAGGTCAGGGGTCAGCGGGGCCGTGAAGGTGCGGGCATCGATCGTCGCCGTCGCCTGGATCGCCCGGCGCTCGCGAAGCAGCCGCGGCAGGGCGGCGGCGACATCGAGGTTCGCCCGCAGCTTCTGCCCGAGCCACCCGCCGGTCGCGGCGATCGCGAGCAGTCCCAGCTCGGTGGCGAGCAGCGCCGGCAGCAGCAGGACGAGGAGGCGGGTCGGGTAGGTCCGCAGCACGGTCGCCCAGCGGTTGCGCTCCAGGTAGCGCCACTTCGCTGCGCCCTTGTCGAACTCGTAGTCGTGGTCGGAGACCGCGCGCGGCTCGATCCCGACCGTCAGGCCGGCGAGCCGCAGGCGCAGGCCGAGATCGGTGTCCTCGTGGTAGAGGAAGTAGGGCTCGCTGAAGCCGCCGGTCAGCTCCCACCGCTCGCGGGGGATCGCGAGGCAGGCGCCGGAGGGGAAGCCGACCTCCATGGGGCCGGCCGGGGCCTCCCCGAGCGCCCGCCCGGCCCCGCCCGCCCAGGCGATGCCGGTGAAGTGAACGACGCCGCCGGCGCTGTTGACCGACTCGCCGTTGTCGCTGGTCACGAGCCCCTGCCAGGCCCCCCAGCCGCGGCCCTCGGCGAGCGGCAGCACGATCGCGTCGCGGAAGCCCGGGGCGACGACGTTGTCGGGGTTGAGGAACAGCAGCAGGCCGCCGCGGGCCACGGCGGCCCCGGCATTGCAGGCCGTGCCGAACCCGCGGTTGTCGTCGCGGGCGATCACCCGTGCGGCCGGGGCGAGCTCGGCGACGACGGCGAGCGTCTCGTCGGAGGAGGCATTGTCGGAGACGATCAGCTCGTCCTCGGACCGCAACTCGGCGACGATCGCCGGCAGCGTCCGCCGCAGCGCCGGCGCGGAGTCGTGGGTGACGACGACGACCGAAAGGGACAGATCATCTGCGGCTGCGGCAGCTCCTTCCAAGGGGTCGATCTTAGGAGCCGGTGCATGAGCTAGCTTGCGCACAGTGGGGGAAGCAGCGAGACCGAGCCGGCTGCGCCGGGCGATGTCCCGGGTCTCGTGGCTCCGAGCCGCCCGGCACCGAGCCTTGCGGATGGTGCGCCCGGACAACGCGATGCGTCACCCGACCTTCGGGCAGGAGCACCACCGCGCCGCCTTCGCCGACTCCGACTACTTCCGGTACGCGACGATGGGGCTCGCCGTTCAGCGCGTGGTCTCCGACGACGTCGGCGGCGCCCTGGCCGAGGTCGGGGTCTGGCGCGGCGAGGTCAGCCGCTTCCTGCACCGGCTCGCCCCCGAGCGGCCGATCTATCTCTTCGACACCTTCGAGGGCTTCCCGTTGCCCGATCTCGAGCCGGACGGACGAGTCGACACGCGCTTCCGCGATACCAGCGCGGACGCCGTCGCGCGGCGCGTCGGCGGCGACGCGAACGTTCGCATCCGGCAGGGGCGCGTGCCGGAGACGTTCGCCGGGCTCGAGGACGAGCGCTTCGCCTTCGTCCTCATCGACCTCGATCTGTACGGCCCCACCCTCGCGAGCCTCGAGTTCTTCTACCCGCGACTGTCGCCGGCGGGATACATCGTCGTCCACGACTACAACAACCCGGAATCGAACTGGGGATGCAAGCGGGCCTTCGACGCCTTCACGGCCGAAATTCCCGAGCGCCCGATCGAGCTGGCCGACGTCTGGGGGAGCGTGATGCTGCGCAGGTCCGCCGGTTCCTAGTCAGTCGCGGCTCCGTTTCGTGAACCGAGCGCCTACGGGGTCGTCAGCACCTGCTGAGCGACGTCGAAGAGGTGGGTGTTGTCGTGGGTCCCCGCGAACTGACCGGCCAGCGGCCCGGAGGCGGTGACCGGGACGGCGACCGAGGTGTGCTCGGCGGTCGTCCAGTCCGTCGAGATCTTGTTGTCGGTTCCCTTCACCTTGAACGGGCCGTGCCACCACTTGGCCGGGATCTCCTCGCCCATGACCTTGGTCTTCGAGTCGCGGGGGTCCTCGATCGTCAGGCCGCCCGTCTCGTGGTCGGCGGTGACGATCACGAGGACGTTCGGGTTCTCCTCGCGGTACGCCTCGATCACCTTGACGATGCGGTTCAGCTGCTGCCCGGCCTTCATGACCAGGTTCGCGGCCGTGGCATGACCTCCGTCGTCGATCTCGTCGACGTCGATCGCCAGGAAGAAGCCGTTCGGGTTCTCGCCGAGGGTGTCAAGCGCCTTGTCGACGAGGTCCTCCTCCGCGACGTAGCTGGGGTCTTCCGCCGGGTCGTAGTCGGAGATGAGCGAGAGGATGATCGGGTCCTGCCGGACGAGGCCGAGGATCTTCGGACCGTCCGCGGCTGCGAGCGTCTCGGCGTCGTAGGCGTAGTCGTAGCCGAGGTCCTGCGCCTCGCCGACGAGATCGCGGCGCCCGCGGCTCTTGTCGTCGGGGAGCAGGTCGGAGACCTTGCCCCTCTCCCCCTTCTCGTACCAGTACTGCTCACCGCCGCCGAGGATCACGTCCGGCTTGGTGTCGTGGAGGAACTGCTGCGCGATCCGCTGCTTCTTGCCGCGGCTGTCGACGTGGGCCGCGAAGCCGGCCATCGTCGCGTTGGTCACGTCGTTGTCCTCGACCAGGCCGGTCGACTTGCCTTCGTCGCGGGCGATCTCGAGGAGCGTCCGCAGGCGGTTGCCGGACGGGCCGACGCCGGCGTAGTTGTTGCGGGTCTTCTCACCGGTGGCCATCGCCGTGGCGGAGGCCGCCGAATCGGTGGCGCCCGGCTTCCCGAACGGCAGGGTGGTGAGCGATCCGGCGACGTCGAGCGAGTCCATCGGCTGGGTCGCATACGGGCCGTAGCGGGTCAGCTGCGTCAGCGTCCGCTGCGCCGGACCCATGCCGTCGCCGATCAGCACGATCACGCTCTGACCGGTCGGCCCGGCCGCGGTGACCGATCCGCCGCCCGCGGTCAGCACGATGGCGAGGGCAAGCAGTGCGGTCAGGACCGCCGCCGTAACCAGCGGCAGGCGCCGGCGAGCCGAGGGTGATGCGTTCTCCATATGTCCGTTCTCTCCCAGGTCCAGGTCATGCCGCGGCTCGCCCGCGACCGGTCGGATCACCTTATCGCAGATTGTGGAACAATTCATCAGTAGTCCAGGAGAGCCACCCCGGGAGAGCAGATGCGCCGTCCGAGATCGCTGACCAAGTCCGTGCAGGCGGTCGCAATCGCAGCGCTGCTGGCGCTCGCCGGATGCGGATCCGATTCGACCAGCGACCCGGCCCCTCCCCCCTCCGATCCCGATGCGCCGGTCACCGGAACGCTGCGGACCTTCACCTACAGCGACACCGCCAGCGACGCGATCCTCGATCCGTTCCGCAAGCAGAACCCGGATCTCGATCTGAAGACGGCCACCTTCGACAGCGTCCAGGAGGGCTCCGCGAAGATCGCCGGCGGCTATGAGACCGACGTCGTCCAGGCCTGCACCGACGAATACCAGCCGCTGCTGGCCCGGGACCTGCTCCGGCCGATCGACCCGAAGGGCATCACCGCCTGGGACGACCTCGACTTCCGCGACAACGAGGGTGTTGAGCGGTCGGACGGGCTCGTCAACTTCGTCCCGATCGCGGCGGGTCCGCAGGGAATCATCTACGACACCGACGAGGTCGACCCACCACCGGATTCATGGGCCGACCTGTTCGACCCGGAGTACGCCGGCCGGACCACCATCGACGGCGGCACCTGGCTGACCCCGCTGGCCGAAGCGGCGTTCGCGATGGGCGTCGAGAATCCGATGGAGATGACCGACGACCAGGTCGAGGATGCGAAGCAGTACCTGATCGATCACCGTGACCAGTTCCGCAGCTACGCCGATTCGGATGCGGACAAGTTCAACCTGTTCAAGTCCGGCGAGGTCGTGATCGCCGACGGCGGGCGTGGAGCGGCGGCTCAGCTGCGAGCGGCCGGACAGCCGGTCGAGTGGGTCGGCCCCGACGAGGGGACACTCGCCTGGGTCTGCGGGCTCGGGATTGCCTCCGACGCGGAGAACATCCCAGCCGCCTACAAGCTGATCAACTACTTCACCTCCAAGCCGGCCCAGGCGATGATCGCCGAGGCGGACTACACGATTGCCAACCCGACCGCGCTTCCTGATGTCTCGAAGGCCCTCCGGGCGACCGCCGACTCGAGCTCGCTCGACGACGTGATCGCCGAAGTCCAGCCCGACAACTACCAGACCTGGGTCCGGGCCTGGAAGGAAGTCAAGGCGGGCGGTTGAGCGCGGACGAGCCCGCTCCGGGCGACGCGGTCGCCGCGGCGCGAACGCTGCTCGCCGAGCTGGTCGACATCCCCTCGCCGTCGGGCTCGGAGGGGCGGATCGTGGACCGGATCGCGGAGCTCTGCCTGGAATCGGGCCTGCCCGTCTCGCGGGTGCCGACCGAGACCGGGCGCGACTGCCTGGTCGTCGGCGGCGACGACCCGGAGCTCGTGATCGCAGCGCATGTCGACACGATCGACCCCCCCTGGCCCGCGGCGGCCGTCGTCGACGGCGACGTCGTCGCCGGGCTCGGATCGGTCGACGACAAGGGGGGCGTCGTCGCCTGCCTGCTCGCCGCCCGCGCGCTCGCCGCCGCCGGCTCCTCCCTCGAGGAGCTCGGGGTGGCGTTCGCCTTCCCGGTGGACGAGGAGCGCGGCGGCAGCGGCTCGCGGGCCCTGGCGATCGCCCTCCGCCCGCGCTTCGCGGTCGCGCTCGAAGCGACCGGATTCGCGGTCGGGCTGGCCGAGGTCGGGGGCGTCGAGGCCATGGTCCATCTCCATGGCCGGGGGGCCCACGGCGCGATGCCGGAGCTCGGCGAGAACTCGATCGACGCCGCGGTCGCCCTCATCAACGACCTCCCGAAGCTCGAGCTCGACAGCCATCGGCACGAGCTGCTCGGCAGCTCGTCGGCGGAGATCGGGTCGATCACCGCCGGCACCGACTTCAACACGGTCCCGGATCGATGCAGCTTCAGGATCGAGATCAAGGTCGTGCCG
>DATAFA010000008.1:0-30994 GCA_036257785.1 Solirubrobacterales bacterium
TCGACCATGATCCGGTTCAGGTCGAAGTCCTTGGGCGTGTAGACGCGGGCGATGCCGGCTTCGACGAGCTTGGTCTCGTCGGCGGGCGGGATGATCCCGCCGACGACGACCGGGGCGTCGACGCCGGCCTCGCGGATGAGCTCGACGACGCGCGGTACGAGCTCGCGGTGCGAACCGGAGAGGATCGAGAGGCCGATCACGTCGACGTCCTCCTGGACGGCCGAGGCGGCGATCTCCTCGGGGGTGAGACGGATCCCCTGGTAGATGACCTCCATGCCGACGTCGCGGGCACGGACGGCGATCTGCTCGGCGCCGTTGGAGTGGCCGTCGAGGCCGGGCTTGGCGACGAGGACCCGGATCCGGTGGCCGATCGACCCGCTGACCTCGGAGACGCGCTCGCGCACCGAGGCGAGCAGCTCGGCATTGCCGCCCGAGGCGGAGCCGTCGAGCCCGGTCGGGCCGCGGTAGGAGCCGAAGACGCCGCGCAGCGCCTCCGCCCACTCGCCGGTCGTGACCCCCGCCTTCGCGGCCTCGATCGTCGCCGGCATCAGGTTCACGGACTCGTCCTCGGCGGCGGCGGCGAGCGCTGTGAGGGCCCGTTCGGCCGCCGCGCCGTCGCGGTTCGCCTTCCATTCCTCGAGCGCCTCGATGCGCTCCCGCTCGACCGCGGGGTCGGGCGTGAGGATGCCGCCGTCGTCGCCGACGGTCAAAGGTGAGTCCTCGGTCTCGGTGAAGCTGTTCTGGCCGATCACCTTGAGCTCGCCGGACTCGATCCGGGCGAGGCGGTCGCGGTGGGACTCGACGAGGCGCGCCTTCATGTAGGCGACGGCCTCGCTGGTCGTCGCGCCGCCGTGCTCGGCGACGACGGCGATCTCGCTGCGGGCGCCCGCGATCAGCTCCTCGACGAGGCCCTCCATCACCTTCGACCCCTCGAAGATGTCGGGGTAGTCGAGCAGGTCGGTCTCGTTGGCGAGGATCTGCTGGATCCGCTGGCTCCACTGCTGGTCCCACGGGCGCGGGAGTCCGAGCGCCTCGTTCCAGGCCGGCAGCTGGATCGCGCGGGCGCGGGCGTCGCGGCCGAGCGTGACCGCGAGCGCCTCGAGGACGATTCGCGGGACGTTGTTCTCGGGCTGCGCCTCGGTGAGGCCGAGCGAGTTGACCTGGACGCCGTAGCGCATCCGCAGGAAGCGGGGATCGGTGACGCCGTAGCGCTCGCGACCGAGCTCCTCCCAGAGGATGCCCATCGCCCGCAGCTTCGCGTGCTCCTCGATGAAGCGGACCCCGGCGTTGACGAAGAAGCTGATCCGGCCGAAGACCCGCGGGAAGTCCTCCGCGGAGACCTGGCCGCGGTCGCGGACCGAATCGAGGACGGCGATCGCGTTGCTGATCGCGTAGGCGATCTCCTGGACCGGCGTCGCTCCCGCCTCCTGAAGGTGGTAGGAGCAGATGTTGATCGGGTTCCAGCTCGGGATCTCGTTGACCGTGAACGCGACCATGTCGGCGATCAGCCGCATCGAGGGCTTCGGCGGGAACGCGTAGGTCCCGCGCGAGAGGTACTCCTTGATGATGTCGTTCTGGGTCGTCCCCTTGAGCGACTCGCGCGCCACGCCCTGCTCGTCGGCGACCGCCACGTAGAGGCCGAGCAGCCATGCCGCGGTGGCGTTGATCGTCATCGAGGTGTTCATCTCGGCCAGCGGGATGCCGTCGAGCAGCGCCTCCATGTCACCGCGATGGGCGACCGAGACCCCGACCTTGCCGACCTCGCCGCGGGCGAGCAGGGCATCGGGGTCGTAGCCGGTCTGCGTCGGCAGGTCGAAGGCGATCGAGAGGCCGGTCTGGCCCTTGGCGAGGTTGCGCCGGTAGAGCTCGTTCGACCGGCGGGCGTCGGAGTGGCCCGCGTAGGTCCGCATGACCCAGGGGCGATCGCGCTCGGGCAGGCGGTGCTCGCTCATGGCGCCCATTCTAGATCGGATCCATCGGCCGCCGCCGCCGCGGCCTTGTACGGTGCCCGGCCGTGCCCGCGACCCGCCTGATCGACACCTGGCACCTCGGCCTCGACCGCGTCATCGGCGTCTGGGAGCGCGACGGGATCCTCGTCGACCCGGGTCCGGCGAGCACGATCGACACCGTCCTCGCGGAGCTGCCGGAGGGGCGGCCACGGGCGGTGTTGCTGACTCACATCCACCTCGACCATGCCGGCGCGACCGGGACGCTGACGCGGCGTTTCCCCGATCTGCCCGTCTACGTCCACGAGGCCGGGGCCCCGCACCTGATCGACCCGTCCCGGCTGCTGCGCAGCGCCGCGCGGCTCTACGGCGACCGCATGGACGAGCTCTGGGGCGAGGTCGTCCCGGTGCCCGAGCGCAACGTCGTCGCGCTCGCCGGCGGTGAGGTCGTCGAGGGCCTCGAGGTGCTCGCCGCTCCCGGGCACGCCTCCCATCACGTCGTCTTCCTGGATCCCGGGGCCGGGGCGGCGTTCGTGGGGGACGTCGCCGGGGTGCGGATTCCGCCCGGCGACACCGTCTGGCTGCCGACGCCGCCCCCCGACATCGACCTCGAGCGGTGGCGCGCATCGATCGCGATGGTCGCCGAGCGCCGCCCGGCGCGGCTGATGCTGACCCATTACGGCTCGACGACGGAGCCAGAGCGTCATCTCGCCGCGACCGTGGCCGAGCTCGAGCGGCTGGCGGTGGGCTCGCGGGCCGGCGACCGGGAGCGGTTCCTCGCCGATCTTGAAGAGCGGATCGCGGCCGAGCCGCCGGAGCTGGCCGAGCGGACCCGCTCGGCGATGCCGCCCGAGCAGACCTGGTTGGGTCTCGAGCGCTACTGGCGCATCCGCGAGACCTGACTCGCCGACCGCGACTCCTGCGCTTCCGACGTGTTCGCAAGGTTCGAGGCAGCCGGTCCACGGATGCTTCCCGAGGTCCGCCGACCCGGCTACGCTCATCACCGATGACGAAGCGAATCGCACTCACAATCACCGTCTTCGCCGCGCTCGCGGTCGCCGTCCCGGCCTTCGCCGGGATCACCGTCTACAGCAACAACTTCAAGTCGAAGTCCGATTACAAGGCGATCAGCAAGCAATCGGGCAAGAAGAAGAAGTGCAAGCGCAACTGGCGCAAGAAGTCGTCGCTGGGCGTGACGGTCAAGGGCGGCAAGCAGAACTGCGCCCTGAAGACGCCGGTCGAGGGTGACTCTCCGCAGCCGGACCTGATCGTCCGGGCCGAGACGAAGGTGACCGCGAAGACGGAGAAGGCGGCGCGCAAGGGTGCCTACGTCGGTGTCTCGGTCCGGTCCGGGCGCAAGGACGGCTACACGTTCCGGGTGATCCCCAAGACCCGGAAGTGGGAGCTCGTCGAGGACAAGGTCGTGCTCGAGAAGGGCAAGGACAACGCGGTCAAGGGGATCAAGAAGAAGAACCTGCTCGAGATCCGCGCCAAGGGCGACACGATCGTCGGCAAGGTCAACGGCAAGTCGATGATCTCCTACAAGGATCCGGCGCCGGAGGACGTCAAGAGCACCGGCACCGGGCTCGCCTACGGGATCAAGCAGAAGGTCAAGAAGAAGAAGGCCGTCGCGTTCTTCGACAAGGTCAAGGTCCAGGTTCCGAACCCCTGACGACCGCCGACCCGCGCTAGATTTGGCGCCGGGACCGAGCAAAGCCAGCCATGACGACCGAGACGATCGAGCGACCACGGACGGCCGGACCCGGAACCGGGGAGGGCGGCTGGCGCGTGATCGTCCGCAACGACGACCACAACACCTTCGAGCACGTCGCCGCGACGCTCGCCCGCGTCATCCCCGGCGTCAGCTACGACAACGGCATGGCGTTCGCGAACACGATCCACAAGACCGGCCAGGCGATCGTCTGGAGCGGAATGCGGGAGCCGGCCGAGCACTACTGGGAGCAGCTCGCCGCGGCCGGGCTGACGATGGCCCCGCTCGAGCAGCATTGAGCGCCGAACGACGAAGGGCGCCCGCCGGGCGCCCTTCGTCGTTCCTGGTCATCGAGCCGATCAGAGCTGCAGCAGCCTGCCTCCGGCACCCGGCGGGGAGCCGCCGAGCGAGCCGCGGGGACGGCTCCAGAGTCGGCGCCGGCGGTTGCGGCGGGCTTCCCGGATCGTCTGGTCGATGCTCGCCTGATGGCGTCTCTCGGCGGGCGTGAGGACGGGGGGTGCGATGAGTGTCGAGCTTGTCATTCGGGGCCTCCTTGGGATCCTGTTCAGGTGATGGATCAAGGGTGCCGCAGCCACCGAATAAGCGCAATAGATTTAGCTGGAACTGTTGATAAGCTTCACTCATGCTGGATCTGAAGCGACTCCGCGTCCTCAGGGCCGTCGCCGAGCACGGCTCGTTCTCCGCTGCCGCCGAGGAGCTCTACGTCTCCCAGTCCGCGGTCAGCCAGCAGATCGCCACCCTCGAGGCCGAGGTCGGCGAGCCGCTCGTCCTGCGGCTGCGCGGGGGCCCGGTCCTGACCGACGCCGGCGCCGTCCTCGTCGCCCACGCAGGTTCGGCGATGGCGCGCCTCGAACAGGCTGAACGCGAGCTGGCGTCGATGTCGGGGCTCGAGGCCGGCGAGCTCCGGCTCGTAAGCTTCGCCAGCGCCAGCGCCACGGTCGTCACCCGGGCGATCGGGCGGTTCCGTGAGGCCCATCCCGGGGTCCGCCTCAGCCTGACCGAGGCCGAGCCCGAGGAGGCGCTGCCGGCCCTGCGCTGCGGCCGCTACGACGTGGCCGTCCTCTACGACTTCGAGCTGCACCCGTTCCCGTCCGACCCCGACATCGCGATGCGCTCGGTCATCGACGAACGGATGCACCTGGCGTTGCCGCCGGACCACAGTCTCGCCGGATGCGGGTCGGTCGAGATCGCCGACCTCTCCGACGAGTCGTGGCTCTGCGGGAGCAGCGAGACCTCGTGCCGGCAGCTGACGCTGCGGAGCTGCGAGCAGGCCGGCTTCGTGCCCGACATCGCCTATGAGAGCAACGACTACACGGTCATGCAGGCGCTGGTCTCGGCGGGGATGGGTGTGACGCTGATCCCCGACCTGGCGCTGATGCTGCCGAGCCCCGACATCGCCCTGGTCGAGGTCGTCCCCGACCCACCGGTCCGGCGCGTCTGGGCGGCGACGCTCGACGCCGGCGCCCGCAGCCCGGCCGCGGCGACGATGGTCGACACGCTCGCCGCCGTCGGAGCGGAGATGGCGGCCGAGCCGGTCCCGAGCGCCGTCTGAGCCACCGCCGCGGCCACCGCCGCTCCACCGGCCTCGACGGCGGGCTCGGCTAGCCGCGGGTATTCGATTCCATCTCCGCCGAGGCGATGCCGGGCGGCACCCAGCCCGGGCCGTGCCAGAGCACGCCGAGCTTCGCGCGGATCCCATCCGCCCGCCTCATGTCGTGCCACATCGCGACGTATTCGTGGAAGGCGGCGCGGACCGGGTTGTAGGTGTCGATGTTCTTCGTCAGCCCGTAGCGGACGCGCTCGCCCTCGGGCACGTAGGTCCCGAACAGCTTGTCCCAGACGATCAGGATGCCGCCGTAGTTCTTGTCGAGGTAGACGTCGTTGGACCCGTGGTGGACCCGGTGGTGCGACGGCGTGTTGAGCACCGCCTCCAACGGCCTCGGCAGGCGCTTGACCCGCTCGGTGTGGATCCAGAACTGGTAGATCAGCGACCAGGCCTGGGCGAGCAGGACCATCCATGGCGCGAAGCCGACCGCCGGCATCCAGAGCCAGAACGGCAGGTAGGTCATCGGCACCCACGTCTGCCGCAGCGCCGTCGAGAGGTTGTAGTGGGTGCTCGAGTGATGGACGACGTGGCTGGCCCAGAAGAACCGGCTCTCGTGGCTGCAGCGGTGAAACCAGTAGTAGGAGAGGTCGTCGGCGAAGAACAGCAGCACCCAGGTCAGCGGATCGCCGGGGTCGAGCCGGAGCGGGGTCAATTCGTAGATCGCCGCGTAGAGCGCCACGACCACGAGCTTCCAGGCGACGTTGACCGCGACGTTGCCGATGCCGAGGGTCAGGCTCGTCCTCGTGTCGCGAAGCTCGTAGCCGATCAGGTCGTCCTCGTCGCGGGCGTAGCGGAACGAGAGCGCCTCGACGATCAGCAGCAGGACGAAGAACGGGATCGCGTAGTAGAGGACTTCGGCCACGAGCGGAATCTAAGCACCCCTGCGGCCCGCGGGGCGGTACTGGTTGGACCGGTCAGTCGCGCTCGGCGGCGATCAGCACGTGCCAGACCGGGTAGACCGGCTTGTTGAAGTAATTGAAGGCCGCCTCGCGGGCCTCGGAGACCTCGTCGGAGGCCCAGAAGCGATCGAAGTCGGCGCGCGACTCCCAGACGGTCGTCTGCAGGAAGTGGAGGTGGTCCTCCTCGTTGCGGGTCAGCGAGAACGACCTGGCGCCGAACGACGGCGCACGCTCGAGCGCCGGCATCCAGATCGCGTACCAGCGATCCGCCCGGAACGGGTTGATGTGCCAGTTGACGACGTTGACCTCGGCCATCAGGCGGGCATCTTATTGACCGCGCCGACCGCCGGTGGGCACGGCGCCGCTAGGCGCCGACCTCGGCCCAGATCGCTCCGTCGCCGCCGGCCGTCTTGCCCTCGTGGTCGTCGTTGGCGCCGACCCGGATCGTGATCTTCCCCGAGTGCCGGTTCTCGTGCATCATCTGATGCGCCTCGGGGACGCCCTCGAAGCCCATCGACCTCGACAGCACCGGCCGCACCTTGCCCGCGGCCATGAGCTGGTTGGCGCGCATGCACTCGTAGGCGTTCGCGAAATGCGAGCCGAGGATCTCCTTCTGCTTCATCCACAGGTAGCGAACGTCGAAGTCGAGCCTGTAGCCGGAGGTGGCGCCGCAGATCACGACCTTGCCGAACGGCTTGACCGTGAAGACCGAGGTCGGGAAGGTCGCCTGGCCGACGTGCTCGAAGACGATGTCGGGCGCGTCGCCGAGGATCGACTTGACCTGCTTGGCGAAGCCGCGTGACTCCTTGAACCGGGCCTTCTCCTCGTCGGCGGTCTCGTTGCCGGTTCGCATCATGCCCTTGAACTCGTTGCGGTCGATGTAGCCGACGGCGCCGAGCTGCTTGACCAGCTCGCCCTTCTCGGCGGAGGAGACGACCCCGACGGCGTTCGCCCCCGCGGCCTTGCAGAGCTGGGTCGCGAAGACGCCGAGGCCGCCGGCCGCGCCCCAGATCAGGACGTTGTGCCCGGCCTGGATCTTCGCCCGGTTCATCAGCATCCGGTAGGCGGTGAAGTAGGTGAGCCCGTAGGCGGAGCAGTCGACCCACGAGAGGTTCTCCGGCTTCGGCAGCAGCTGCTGGGCCTGGACCTTCGTGAACTGCGCGAAGCTGCCCCAGGTCGTCTCGTAGCCCCAGATCCGCTGCGACGGCGCCGCCATCGGGTCGAGGCCGTGGACCTCGACGTCCTCGTAGGAGGCCTGGTTGCAGTGGATGACGACCTCGTCGCCGGGCTGCCAGTTCGTGACGCCGGCACCGACCTTCCAGACGATGCCGCTGCCGTCGGAGCCGCCGATGTGATGGCCGTACTCGGGGTGGTCGCCGTAGCCGAACACCGGCACCGGCTCGCCGAGCGCCGCCCAGACGTTGTTGAAGTTGACGCCGGCCGCCATCACCCGGACGATCACCTCGAAGGCGCCGGGCTCGGGAACGTCGACCTCCTCGATCTGGAAGGCGTCCTTCGGCTCGCCCTGGCGATCCTCGCGGATGACCCAGGCGGCCATCTTCTCGGGCAGCGTCCCCGGCTCGACGTCGAGCTTGGCGACTTCAGCGATGTCTACGGCCACGGTTCTCCTCGGTTGGAAGCGGGTTGAAGCGGCCGGATGGTATCGACGGACCGCCGGGCCGGGCGGAACGGCGCGGCCCTACTCGGCGAGTCCGCGGGCCATTTCGGGAACCGCGGGGCGGGGCTCCTGGGCGCCCGCGTCGCTCGCGGGCACGTCTCCCTCGCCGGCCGGCTCGGGCCGTTGGGAGGCGATCAGGAACCAGGCCAGGATCGCGCCCCCGGCCGCGACCGCGGCGGAGATCCCGATCGAGGTCGTCAGCCCGGAAATGAAAGCGTCGTGGGCGGCGCCGGCGGCCTGCCTGGCGACGTCGGGCGGCAATCCCGCCAGGGCCTGGTCGAGTCCGCCGCTGCCGAGCTGCTGGGAGATCGAGTCAACCTGGGAGGCGGGCACGCCGGAGCCGCTCAGGGCGGATTCGAGCTCGGTCCTGCTGCTGCCCTGGAAGATCGCGCCGAGGACGGCGACGCCGAAGGTCCCGCCGACCATCCGCGACATCGAGAGCAGGCCCGAGGCGAGGCCGGACTTCGTCACGTGGACGGCGTTCATCGCCGCCGTCGACATCGGCGACATCGTCAGGCCGATGCCGAGGCCCATCAGGATGAACGGAACGAGCAGCGGTCCATAGCCGGAGGTGTCGGAGATCTGGGCCTGCATGAACAGTGAGACCGCGACGATCGCCAGGCCCGCGACGATCGGCACGCGGGCCCCGATCCGGTCGGTCATCCGCCCGGCGACGGGCGCCACGACCATGATCACGAGCGTGGTCGGCAGGAACCGGACACCCGCTTCCAGCGGCGAGTAGCCGAGGATGTTCTGGATGTAGAGGGCCATGAAGAAGAACATCCCGAGCATCGCGAAGGAGATGACGAAAGCCACCGTCAGGGCCCCGAAGAAGTTGCGGTTGCGGAGGAACTCGAACTGGACGATCGGGGCGCGGACCTTGCCCTCGAGCCAGGCGAACGCGGCCAGCAGGGCAATCGAGCCGGCGATCAGGGCGATGACCCGCTCCGAGCCCCAGCCCCAGCTGTTGCCCTCGATCAGCGCCAGGACACCGGCCGTCAGGCCGGCGGTCAGCACCGCCGTGCCGGCCCAGTCGATCTCGCGGCCGACGGTCTCGTCGCGCGATTCGCGGACCGCGAACAGGGCGGTGACGACCGCCCCGGCGGCAACCGGGATGTTGAGATAGAAGATCGCCCGCCAGGAGACGTGCTCGGTCAGAAAGCCGCCGAGCAGCGGTCCCAGTGCCAGCGCCAGGGCCGAGACGCCGGCCCAGGTGCCGATCGCCCGGCCGCGCTCGGCGGGCGCGAATGCGTTCGTGATGATCGAGAGCGTCGCCGGCATCATGAGGGCGGCGCCGACGCCCTGGGTGACGCGGCTGGCGACGAGGGCGCCGGTCGAGGGCG
The DNA here is from genome assembly GCA_036257785.1 of Solirubrobacterales bacterium. Lineage (GTDB taxonomy): Bacteria > Actinomycetota > Thermoleophilia > Solirubrobacterales > 70-9 > RHKX01. Next base: position 9,205 of record DATAFA010000008.1, read on the forward strand.
CCAGGCCCGCGGTCGCGGAGGAGAGTGCGAAGAGCACGACGCCGGTCATGAACATCCGCCGGCGGCCGAGGATGTCGCCGAGCCGCCCGCCGGTAGCGAGCAGGACGGCGAAGGAGAGGCTGTAGCCGTTGACGACCCACTCCAGCGAGGAGATCGACGCGCCGAGGTCCTTCTGGATCGACGGCAGGGCCACGTTCATGACCGTGTTGTCGAGCATGATCATGAACAGGGCGAAGCACATCGCCGCGAGCGTCCACCACTTGGCGTTCTCGTCGGTGATCAGATGCCCGAAGCGCTGGGTCAAGGGTCCTGCCTCCGCTCGGTGGAGAGCTCGCCAAGGGCTCGCGAGAGCGTCTCGCGTTGGGCCGGCTCGAGCCCGGCGACGAATTGCTCGAGCTGCGCCCGCTTCAGGGCCGTCAGCCGCTCGGCGGCGTCGCGGCCGCCGTCGGTGATCGCGAAGAGGCGAACGCGCCGGTCCGCGGCCGACTCGGTCCGGGCCAGGAAGCCCTTGTTGACGAGCCCGTCGAGCGCGCGGCTCGTGGCGGCGGGGGAGATGCCGAGCCGCTCGGCGACCTGGCCGCCCGGCAGCGGCTCGGGATCGGAGCAGGCGAGCATGTGGATCGCCCGGACCTGGGTGACCGTCAATTCGAGCTCGTCGACGGCCCGGAGGTGGTCCGCCTCGGGGGTGAGCATCAGCCGGCGCAGCAGCGCGAAGAGCTGTTCGCCGAGGCGGGTCTCGGTTGCCGGAGAAGATTGCATGGACGCAATGATTGCGCCGCCAGGAACGTTTTTGGGTGCGATCGGTCACACGCGATCGATCGCCGACGCGGACGTCGCCCGGGCGGTGCCGTCAGGAACCCATCCGGGGCCGCGACTACCTTGAGGAGTCCGATGGAAGCGTCACGAGCACACCCCTTCGACACCACGAGCCAGCTGCCGCTCGGCGAGGAGCAGTCCTCGGTTCGTGCGCTCGGCGACCGGATCGTCATCGCGGGCCTGACCGTCGCCGACGAGCGCGCGGCCAAGGTGGTTCGGGAGCGAACCGAGGCCGGCACGCCCGCGGCCGAGACCGTCTCGAAGGCGATCGAGATCGGAACCCGAGTGATCGACGCCGAAGGCACCGCGACGAACGTCGACTACGTCCAGCGGGTGTTCGAGGAGCGCGTCGGCAAGCTCGGCGAGGAGCTCGGCGAGACCCTCGACGAGGGCAGCGCCGAGATCGCCAAGCACATCGCCGAGAAGTTCGACGTCGACCGCGCCGACTCCGTCCAGGGCGAGATCAAGGAGATGCTCGCGACCGCCGCCCGCTTCCAGCAGGAGCAGCTTCACCGGGCGCTGACCGCGGAGGACGGCCCGCTGACGGCGGTGCAGCAGCGGACCGTCAAGCAGTTCCTCGAGGCCGAGGAGCGCCATCGCAAGCAGCTCTCCGACCTGCGCGAGGCGCACGCGAAGGAGTCGCGGGACCTCGGTCAGAGCCACACGAACGATTCGCGCCGCCTGCAGGCGCAGATCTCCGAGCTGAAGGAGCAGATCAGCGTCTTCGTCGAGCACACCGCGGGCGAGCAACTCGTCGCCGCGGCCGAGGAGGCCGGCACGCGCAAGGGCTTCAGCTTCGAGGAGAGCGTCGATGCTGCGATCGAGCGGATCGCGGCACTGCGCGGCGACTCCGCGACTCACACCGGCGCCGAGGGCGCCGAGGGCGGCGGCAAGAAGGGCGACACGCTGGTCGAGGTCGGCGCCGCGGCAGGCCCGGCGAGCGGCCGGATCGTCTTCGAGTCCAAGGACAAGAAGCTCTCCAAGCGCGCCGCCTGGGACGAGCTCAACGACGCGATGGCGGCGCGTGCCGCCTCGTTCGGCGTCCTCGTCGTCGCCGGCGAGGACCGGATTCCGGCCGGTCGCGAGCCCCTGCACGAGTACGAGGGCAACAAGCTGATCGTCGCCGTCGATCGCGACGACCCCGACGGCCCCGAGCTCGCGCTCGCCTACCGGCTGGCGCTGGCCCGGGTCGCGATGGCGCGCGACCGCGACCTCACCGTCGACGCCGGCGAGGTCCGGGTCGCGACCGAGGAGGCCGTCTCCTGCCTCAAGCAGGCGCAGGCGATCCGCTCGGCCCTGACCGGCATCAAGACCACCTCCGACAAGGCGCGGGGCGGCCTCGACGCGATGGTGGCCGCGATCGAGGAGAAGCTCGATCGCATCGACTCGCTCGTCGCCGAGGCCGCCGCCGGCGACGCGGCCGAGCCCGACGAGACCATCTAGACGCGCCGCAGGACCTCGGGTCCGAGCTGCCCGGGCGAGGTGAAGCCCGACAGCCCCATGGTCAGGTCGAGCTCAGCCAGGATCCACCGCAGCACCTTCTCGACGCCGTCGGCGCCCTCGAGGGCCATCCCCCACAGGTAGGGGCGACCGACCAGGACGGCGTCGGCGCCGAGGGCGAGCGCCTTGAAGGCGTCGGCGCCGGAGCGGATACCGCTGTCGAACAGGATCGTCAGGTCCTCGCCGACGGCAGCCGCGATCGGCGGCAGGGCATCGAACGCCGCGATGGCGCCGTCGACCTGGCGGCCGCCGTGGTTGGAGACGACGACGCCGTCGACGCCGCGCTCGCGAGCTTCGCGGGCATCGTCGGGATGGAGGATCCCCTTGAGCAGGATCGGCACCGACGTCCGCGCCCGCAGCCACTCGAGGTCGTCCCAGGTGAGGCTCGGATTGCCGAAGACGCCGATGAACTTCCCGATCGCCGGCCCCGGGTCCTCCTCGGGCGTCCGCTCGAGCCCCGCGCGGAACACCGGGTCGGCGAAGAAGTTGGCCAGACCGATCCCCTCGATCGCCGGCAGGTAGGCGTTCTGGAGGTCGCGCGGCTTCCATCCCGGGAAGGCGTTGTCGACGGTCACCACGATCGCCTCGTAGCCGGCCGCCTCGGCGCGGTCGACGAAGCTCTCGGCCAGCTCGGGATCGTTCGGCCAGTAGAGCTGGAAGAGCCGCGGCGAGTCGCCGAGCTCGGCGGCGATCGCCTCGAGAGTGTGTCCGGCGGCCGTCCCGACCGTCACCGGCACCCCGATCCGCGCCGCCGCCCGGCTGCTCGCGAGCTCGCCGTCGGGGTGGACGATCGTCTGGACCCCGACCGGCGCCAGTCCGACCGGCGCCGGCCACTCGGCGGCGAACGGCGAGGCGCGCAGGTCGCGGACGGCGACGTCGCGAAGCATCCGCGGGACGATCCGCCAGGCGTCGAGCGCCTCGCGGTTGGCGCGGTCCGTCGCCCCGGTGCCGGCCGACCCGAAGACGTAGCCGCCGGCGCGCTCGTCGAGCACCGCGGCGGCGCGAGCCTCGAGCTCGCGCCAATCGACCGGCAACGTCGGCTGCTCGCCGCCGGCCCCGGCGAGGTATATCGAGCGATAGTGGTCGCCGAACTGCTCGCGAGGCGGATCCGGCGCCATCGGCCGGTCAGGGGAGCAGCAGGTCGTTTTGCGCGCTCGGGCGCTTCGCCCCGACCGTCATCGTCCCGGGATTGATCGTCGGGACGCTCGGATCGATCGAGTAGTCCCCGGTCTCGAGCTCGAACTGGACCTGGCCGAGGCCCCCGGCGGGGATCTCGTCGGTCGCGGCGCTGTTCGGCCCGTCGAAGGTCAGCTGGACGGCGTCCTCGGACTGGTTCGAGATCGTGAACGACGCGAGCCCGGCACCGATCCTGTCGGGCACGACGACCACATTGCGGTCGTCGATCTTGGCGCTCAGCTCCACCGGGGCGGGCGGGCGCGGGTCGTTCGGGAAGTCCTCGGCGCCGCATCCGGCGACCAGGACAGTGGCGACGACCAGCCCTGCTACGGCGCATCTACCTCTCATCCGCGCATGGAATCTACCCGAAGCACCGGCGAGCGTCGCCGGAAGCCTCAGTCGCCGACGGCTTCGACGGTGGCCGCGACTCCGTCGCCGACGATCACCTCGTCGCCGGGCTCGGCCTCGCGGCGGAGGATCGCCAGCGCCAGGGGCCCCTCAGCGGGCGAGATCACGGCCGTCCCGACGGTCCCGACCTCGCGATCCCCGGCCACGACCGGGTCCCCGGCGGCGAGCGGCTCCTCGGACCGCAGCCTCCGCAGGTGGCGGTTCGGCTTGCCCTTGTAATGGAGGCGCGCGACCGTCTCCTGGCCGATGTAGCAACCCTTCGTGAAGCTGACGGCGCGATCGTTGATCCCGGCCTCGGCGGGCATCGTCTGCGGGCCGATCTCGCGGCCGACCCGGGGACGCCCCGCCTCGACCCGGGCGATCTCAGCCGCCGCGTCGACGACCGGCTGGGCGCCCTCGGCGGTTAGCCACGCGGTGACCGCCTCGACCGCGTCGGCGGGAACGAGCAGGTCGGCCCCGGCGTCGGTGGCGATCACGCGACAGGCAGCGCCGCCCAGGAGCTGCTCGCGGTGGGCGTGCTCGGAGACGAGCGGGGCGTCGCCGAGCAGCTTCGGCGTCAGCGGGCCGATCAGCGACAGCAGCGACCGCCCCGGCCCGTCGGCCTCGACGGCGGCGTCGCGGCCGACGTTGTACATGCTCAGGTGGCCCTGGAGGAGGTCGCCGGTCTCCGGCTCGGTGTCGATCAGGAACTCGTCATCGGCGAGGCGGAGCACCCGCATATCGGCCCGGACCTTGCCCTTGCGGTCCAGCAGCGCCGCGTAGCAGCCGGCGCCGGGCTCGAGCGACTCGACGTCGTTCGTCAGTTGACCCTGGAGGAACTCCGCCGCCTCGCTGCCGCAGACGACGATCCGAGCGCGGTCGGAGCGATCGAGCAGGCCCGCCTCCTCGCGCAGGGCGCGGTACTGGGCATCGAGCTCGAGCGTCGCTTCCATCGCGAGCGATTGTAGGCAGCGGTTGCGACGAGAGATTTAACTTTGGTATAAACCAAAGTTGTGGCAACTGAGAAAGCTTCCTTTATCGATCAGAAAGTCGACCGGCAGGTCGAGCAGAAAGTCGGTTCCTCGACCGAGGCGGTCGAGGATTACGCGAAGGCCATCTACAAGTTCCAGCAGCGTGAGGACGGCCCGGTTGCCAACTCGACCCTGGTCGAGGTGCTCCGGGTCTCGCCGGGCGCCGTGACCGCGATGCTGAAGCGCATGGACGAGATGGGCCTGGTCTCTCATGCCCCGTACAAGGGTGCGACGTTGACGCCGGCCGGGGAGCGTCTCGCGATCGAGGTGATCAGGCACCACCGCCTGCTCGAGGCCTACCTCTCGGAGGCGCTCGGAATGCCGTGGGACAAGATCCACGACGAAGCCGAGGTTCTCGAGCACTACATCTCCGAGGATCTCGAGGAGTTGATCGCGGCCTCGCTCGGACATCCGAGCCATGATCCGCACGGCGACCCGATCCCGAACTCGGAGCTCGAGCTGGCCGAGCAGGCCACGAGGGCATTGAGTCAGCTCGATCCCGGCGACGCGGCGATCTTCGTACGGGTTTCGGATGCCGATCCGGAGATGCTCCGTTACCTCGGCGATCGTGAGATCGCACCGGGCGATCGGCTCGAGGTGATCGAGCGTCAGCCCTTCGGCGGTCCGCTCTCGGTTCGTTTCGGCGCCGGCGAGTTTGCGATCGGCGGCCGCTTGGCCGACGCGATGCGGGTGCTGATCGTCGACGCGGAGAGGCAGCGATGAAGGTCACCCGACGCGGGCTGATCGCCGGCGGGGTTGCCGCCGGAGCGCTTCCGTTGCTGCACGAGGTCGTTCCCCATCAGGGTCTCCACGACGGATTGGCTTCGGCGGCGGGTGGCGAGCACGAGGCGGGCGCTCACGATATGGGCGCCATGGCCGGGACCGACTCGACGGTCGCGACGGCGGCTCATGGAGGCGGCGTCAACGGTCCGACCTTCAAGGGCGGCGAGTTCGTCGACCACGCGGCGAACGGCTTCAACCCGACCGACATCCTGCGTGATTTCGACTGGGGCAAGGCGAGCAGGCTGGCGAGCGGGAGAACGCTGCGCGAGTGGGAGGTCGTCGCCTCCGACAAGGAGATCGAGGTTGCTCCCGGGGTCTTCTACCCGGCCTGGACCTACAACGGGCGCGTCCCCGGTCCGACCCTCCGATGCAACGAGGGCGACCTGCTTCGGGTCAGGTTCATCAACGGTTCGGCCCATCCCCACACGATGCACTTCCATGGATTCCATCCGGCCGCGATGGATGGTGTGCCGGGGATGGGTGACGGGGTCATCGCGCCCGGGGGGAGCACGACTTACGAGTTCGATGCCGATCCGTTCGGCCTGCACCTCTACCACTGTCACGTCAGCCCGCTCGCCGAGCACATCGCTCGCGGGATGTACGGCGCGCTCGTGATCGATCCCAAGGCAGGACGTCCCGAGGCCGACGAGATGATGATGATGATGAACGGGTTCAACACGAACTTCGATGCCGAGGGGAACCAGGTCTACGCGGTCAACACCGTCGCCTTCCACTTCAACAACGAACCCGTCCGGGTGAAGCGCAATGAACTGGTGCGGATCTACCTGGTGAACATCCTCGAGTACGACCCGGTCAACTCGTTTCACGTTCACGCCAACTTCTTCGAATACTTCCCCACCGGAACCCGGCTCGAGCCCAACGAGTTCACCGACACGGTGCTGCTCGGCCAGGCCCAGCGGGGAATCCTCGAGATCCGTTTCAAGTTTCCCGGCGAGTACATGTTCCACGCGCACAAGACCGAGTTCGCCGAGCTCGGCTGGATGGGCTTCTTCGAGGTCGACTGATGGAGGCGCAGGCGCAGGCGCAGCGGCAGGGGCCCGGGAAAGCCGACTCCGAAGCCCGAGGCGGGCTCCCGGTCTGGTTGCTCGGGCTGATTCCGTTGATCCTGATCGGCGGCGCGTTGATCGCCCTCGTCACGATCGGCGACGACCCCCTCGGCGAGCGTCGCGGACCCCCGGTCGAGAACATCGCCGTGGAACGAACTGAGCTCAGGCCCGGAGAAATCGATCTGACGGTCCGCAACGCCGGTCCCGATGCGGTCACCGTCGCCCAGGTCTTCGTCAACGACTCCTACGTCGACTTCACGTCTTCGGGCGGTGAGATCGGGAGGTTGGGAAGCCAGACGCTGAAGCTCGACTACCCCTGGCAGGAGGGCTCGCCGCTACTGGTCACGCTGCTCACCTCCACCGGCGCCACGGTCGAGCACACCGTCGAGGTGGCGGTCGAGACCCCGGAGGCCGATGCCGGCTTCTACGGCTTGATGGCGCTGCTCGGCACCTACGTCGGGGTCATCCCGGTAGCGCTCGGGATGCTGTTCCTGCCCTTCCTCGGCCGCGTCCGCGAGAGCTGGATCCGGATCTTCATGGCGGCGACGATCGGATTGCTCGGCTTTCTGGCCGTCGATGCCTACCTCGAGGGAAGTGAGATCGCCGCCGCGAGCACGGGCGCGTTCGGCGGGCTCGAGCTCCTGTTCATCGGGGCGGCCGTGTCCTACTTCGCGCTCGTCGCCCTCGACCGCCACCTGCGCGGGCGTCATGAGCGCGCCAGGCAGGCCGGAGCCGGTGCCTTCCAGCTTTCGCTGCTCGTCGCCATCGGGATCGGGCTTCACAACCTCGGCGAGGGCCTCGCGATCGGGTCCGCATACGCGATCGGAGAGCTGGCTCTCGGCGCCTTCCTGGTCTTCGGCTTTGCGTTGCACAACACGACCGAGGGGCTAGCGATCGTGGCTCCGCTCGCCGGAGGGAAGCGACCTTCGCTCGGCCGCCTCGCGCTGCTCGGGCTGATCGCGGGCGGGCCGGCGATCATCGGCGCATTCATCGGCGCCTCAGCCTTCAACCCCGAGCTCGCGACGCTGCTGATCGGCTTCGGAGTCGGCGCGATCGTCCAGGTGATCGTGCAACTCGTTCCCACGATCCGCGACCGGGCGGGGCGGGCCCTATATCCAGCCAGCGTCGCCGGCATCCTCGCCGGCGTGGCGATTCTCTACCTGACCGGCTTGCTCATCACCGCCTGATGAAGACGGCGGCTGAAGCTCCGCCTCCTTCCCCGGAGGCGGCGACGTCTACCGTCGACGACGTCCTCCCGGGCGAGGCCCTGGTCGCCGATGCCGCCCGGCGGTCGCTCGACGGCCGGCGCCGCGGGCTCAGGCGGCTCTGGCCGTTCCTCGGCCCGGCCTTCGTCGCCTCGGTCGCCTACATCGATCCCGGCAACTTCGCGACGAACATCGCCTCCGGCGCCCAGTTCGGCTACATGCTGCTCTGGGTCGTCCTCGCAGCGAACCTGATCGGGATGGTCGTGCAGACGCAGTCGGCCAAGCTCGGGATCGCCACCGGCAAGAACCTGCCCGAGCTCTGCCGTCAGGAGTTTCCCCGCAAGACCTCGTTCGGGCTCTGGATCCAGGCCGAGCTCGTTGCGATGGCGACCGATATCGCCGAGGTCATCGGCGCCGCGCTCGGCCTCTACCTGCTGTTCGGGATCCCGCTGTTCTGGGCCGGCTTGATCGCCGGCGCCGCCTCGTTCGCGATCCTGGCGTTGCAGCAGCGCGGGGTTCGCAAGCTCGAGGCCGTGATCGTCGGCTTCGTCGGCGTCGTCGTCGCCGCCTTCGTCTTCGAGGTCGCCCACTCCAATCCCGATCCGAAGGGGATCGCGGAGGGCATGCTGATCCCCGGCTTCGACGGCACCGAGAGCGTCCTGCTCGCGACCGGGATCCTCGGCGCCACGGTGATGCCGCACGTCGTCTACCTGCACTCGGCGCTGACGCAGAGCCGGGTGATCGGCCGCAACAGCGAGGAGCGCAAGCGGATCCTCAACTTCGAGAAGGTCGACGTGGTCATCGCGATGACAATCGCCGGCCTCATCAACATGTCGATGGTCATCGTCGCCGCCGGGCTCTTCAACGCCGGCGGGCTGACCGGGATCGATTCGATCGAGGGCGCCTACGCGGGCCTGCAGCAGACGGTCTCCGACAACGCCGCGACGATCTTCGGGGTCGCGCTGCTCGCGTCCGGCCTCGCATCGACCTCGGTCGGCACGATGGCCGGACAGGTCGTCATGCAGGGGTTCATCCGGCGCCGGATCCCGCTCACCCTGCGCCGCCTGATCACGCTGCTGCCGGCGCTCGTCGTCCTCGCGGTCGGCATCGATCCGACCCGGGCGCTGGTCGTCAGCCAGGTGGTGCTGTCGTTCGGGATCCCGTTCGCGCTGATCCCGCTGCTGGTCATCGCCAGGCGGCGCGAGGTGATGGGAGACCTGGTCAACCCGGGCTGGGTGACGGCCTTCGCCTCGGTGCTGGCGGCGATGATCATCGCGCTCAACCTGTTCCTGCTCCAGCAGCTCTTCTTCGGATAGCCGCGCCGGTAGGCTTGCGCCGATGGCGCTTTCGGAGTCCTTCCAGGAGATCGTCGATTCGCTGCCCCGCGACTGGACCGACATGCAGCTCGACCTCCGGATCAGCGACGAGAGCCGCTACGTCGACGCGTCGATCCCGATGACGCAGATCAACGCCCAGCCCTATTCGGAGGCCGACTGGCACTGGCGTATCAACGTCGCCCATGGCTTCGGTCACGCCGCCGCTCCCGAGACCGTCTTCTGGGTCCTGCAGATGCTCGACCGCCAGGGCATCGACGGCGAGCTGATCGTCCGCGACCTCAACGAGGGGCGCGCCGAGGTCCGCCAGATGTGGGGACGGCCGGAGAGCGTGCGTGCCGAGTACCGGCGCCGGCGCTCGATCTGAGCATCGTGGTCCGGGTCCTCGCGCTCGTCACCGACCTGATGCTCGCCAGCAGGGTCGAGGCGCCGCTGACGGCGGCCGGGTACGAGGTGACGGTGCGCGGGGAGCCCGGCGCCGATGCCGGCGCCTTCGACGCGATCGTCGCCGACCTCGAGCTGGTCGAGCCGGAGGCCGTCGCGGCGGCGGGTCCGCCCTGCCTCGGCTTCTACTCGCACGTCGACGTCGCGACGCGGCGCCGGGCGGAGGCGGCCGGGATCGACCTCGTCGTGCCGCGCTCGCGGATGGCCCGCGAACTACCCGACCTGGTGGCCGGCTTGGTGCCGCCGACGACCTGAGCGCCGGAACCCGCGGATTCGGGCGGTTCGGGTACTAGACTGACGCCGCCCATTCGCGCCCCCCGGGGTGCGAGATCGCCATCAGGAGGTTTGAGAGTGCAGGATCGAGGACTGGCCGCATACATCGCGGAGCTGATCGGGACGTTCTTCCTCGTCTTCGTCATCGGGACCGTCATCAGCCTTTACGTCGCCGCCGGAGGCTCGGCCCAGTTCGGCTCCGACTTCGCGGTCGTCGGCTTCACCCAGGGTCTCGTGCTCTTTGCGCTGATCATGGCCTTCGGCGCGGTCAGCGGCGGGCACTTCAACCCCGCGGTCACTGCGGCCGCCGCGTTCCTGCGGAAGATCGACCCGATTGACGCGGTCGTCTACGTGCTCGCGCAGCTCTCCGGAGCGGTGCTCGGCGCACTCGCCGTCAAGGGCCTCCTGCTCGACGAGGGGCGTGCCGTCAACTGGGGCGCCGGCGACGTCAGCCCGCTGCTCGGCAGCGACTTCGCGGGAATGATCTGCGAGGGCATCGGCGCCCTGCTGATCGTCCTCGGCGTCGTCGCGGTGGCGATGAACAAGCGCGCCCGCAACGAGTGGGGCCCGCTGACGATCGGCCTCACGTTCGCGTTCTGCGTCTTCATCTTCGGCCCGCTGACCGGCGGCTGCTTCAACCCGGCCCGCTGGTTCGGCCCGGCGCTGGTCAGCAACGAGTGGGGCGGCGTCTGGCCCTACATCGTCGGTCCGCTGCTCGGCGGCCTGATCGCCGCGCTCATCTACAAGTTCGTGATCTCGGCCGGCGAGTCGGAGCCCGAGCTCGAGAAGGCGACCGGTCCCTCGACCGGGACCGGCCCGCGCCCGCAGAAGTAGCGCGCGGTCGATCGCGATCAAAACTGAGGCCCGCGAGCGGGGCGCGCCGCTGTCGGCGGAGCGCCCCGTTTCGTTAGCGTGATGACGATGCGTCGTGTCACCTTCTCCCGGAACCTGACGCTGTCGCTGTCGCGGACCTGCCGCTGCTACTGCAAGTACTGCGCGTTCGCGACCCACCAGGTGCACGTCCATCCCCCCGGGGAGGTGCTCGAGCGTCTCGATGCCGCCGCGAAGCGGAACGTCAAGGAGCTGCTCGTGCTGACCGGCGAGCGGCCCGAGGTCAATCCCCTCGTCGCCGAACGGCTGCGGTCCTGGGGCCACGAGGACTTCACCTCCTACGTCCACTGGGCCTGCGAGGAGGCGCTCGAGCGGGGGATGCTCCCGCACACGAACATCGGCGTCGCCGGCCGCGAGGACTACCTGCGCCTTCGCGAGGTGACCGCCTCGCAGGGCCTGATGCTCGAGTCGATCAGCGAGCGGCTCATGGAGACCGTCCACGCGGGCTCGCCGACGAAGCACCCGCGGGTCCGGCTCGCGGCGATCGAGGCCGCCGGTGCGCTGAGGATCCCGTTCACGAGCGGGATCCTCGTCGGGATCGGGGAGACCCGGGAGGAGCGGATCGACGCGCTCGTCGCGCTCCGGGCGCTCGCCGAGGAGCACGGCCACCTCCAGGAGGTGATCCTCCAGAACTTCGTCGCTCATCCGCGCTACTACGGGGCCGAGGTGGCCGACATCGCCGCCGACGCCAGCGAGCGGCGCTGGGCGCAGGGCGCCGGCGAGGACGGCGGTGAGGAAGCCGCGGTCGAGTGGCCGTCGTGGGCCGAGCCCGTCGCGCTCGACGACATGAGGCGCCTCGTCGCCGAGTGCCGCCGGCTGATGCCCGAGGTCGGCGTCCAGGTGCCGCCGAACCTCTCCGACTGGTGGCTCGACCTCGTCGAGGCCGGCGCGACCGACCTCGGGGGCCTGTCCGCCAACGGCGACCACATCTCGCCCGAGCACCCGTTCCCGAGCCCGCTGCAGGTCCGCAAGCGGCTGCGGCCGCATGGCTACGCGCTGACCGAGCGCCTCTGCGTCTACCCCCAGTACATGAACCGCGAGTGGGTCGATCCGCGCGTTCTCGAGGTGCTCGCCGAGCGCTTTCCGACCTTCATGCCGCGTCGCGCGCCCTTCCCCGCGACGGCCAACGGCAACGGCAACGGGCTCACGCTCGGATCCGCCGACCCCGTCCACCGCGCGGTCGAGCACGGGCGCGCCGGCGAGGAGCTGACCAGGGACGAGCTCGTCGCCCTGTTCAGCGAGACGCGCCCCGAGGCGGTCGCCGAGATCCGCGCCGCCGCCGACGAGCTCCGCGCCGAGCTCGCCGGCGACGTCGCCACGTTCGTCGTCAACCGCAACATCAACTTCACCAACGTCTGCACCGTCGGCTGCGCCTTCTGCGGCTTCGGCCAGACCACCCGCAGCCCCGACGCCTACGAGATCGATCCCGACGAGTTCGCCGAGCGGGTCCGCGAGGCGGTCGAGTTCGGCGCGACCGAGATCTGCATGCAGGGCGGCATCCACCCCGACTACACGCTCGAGCATTACGGCCGCTGGCTGCAGCGGGCGAAGGCGGTGGCGCCGGACGTCCACCTCCACGCCTACTCGCCGATGGAGGTCCACTTCATGTGCGAGCGCTCCGGCCGCGACCCCGACTACGTGTTCGGGTACCTGCGCGAGTGCGGTCTCGGCTCGACCCCGGGGACCGCGGCGGAGGTCCTCGAGGACGGCGTCCGCAACCGGATCTCGCCCAACAAGCTGCCGGCCGGCCGCTGGGTCGAGATCATCGAGGCGTCGCACCGCGCCGGGTTGCGCTCGACCTCGACGGTGATGTTCGGGCATATCGAGAAGCCCCATGAGCTGGCCGAGCACATGCGGGTGGTTCGCGCGGTCCAGGAGCGGACCGGCGGCATCACCGAGTTCGTGCCGCTCAGCTTCATCCCGTACCACACGATGCTCGGCAGGACTCACGGGATCGAGGAGATCTCCGACGCCGAGAACCTCAAGCACACCGCCGTCTTCCGGCTCGCCCTCGGCCGGTCGATCCCGAACCTGCAGGCGAGCTGGGTGAAGATGGGACTCGGCGCCGCCACCGAGGCGCTGCGCTGGGGAGTCAACGACCTCGGCGGGACGCTGATGGAGGAGAGCATCTCGCGGATGGCGGGCTCCCGGCACGGCTCGCGCCTCGAGCCCGAGGACCTGATCGGCGCCGCCCGCGCGGCGGGGCGGCGGCCGGCCCAGCGGTCGACGCTCTACGAGGTCCTCGAGACTTACTGACCGCTGTTGGGCGGGGCGCCGCGGGGCAGGCACCCCCGGGGGCAGCTCGCTGCGCTCGTGCTGAGTCCCCAGGGGCGCCCGCCCCGCGGCGCCCGAGACGGCTGTTCCGGCCCGAGGGCTCGATCGCTGAAGAGAGGGAGGGGGCAGCTCGCTGCGCTCGTGCTGAGTCCCCGGGGGCGCCCGCCCCGCGGCGCCTTCGACGGCTGTTCCGGCCCGAGGGCTCGATTGCTGAAAGGGAAGGGAGGGCTCAGCGGAAGAGGTCCTCGGCGCGGGAACGCTGCAGCGAGCTTGCGCCGGGGCCGTCGGGATCCCTGACCAGGTCGGGGCGGCCGCGGATGATCGCGGCCGGGGTGCCCGAGGCCTTGTCGCGGACGAGGTCGGCAGCGGCCGCGAGCTGATCGACGGTCGCGATCTGGGTCGCGGCGAGCTCGCGGCCGTCGCGGTCGGTGCGGCCGCGCCAGTCGTCGGCCGGGTCGATCCCGGCGCATCCGATCGCGACCTCGGCCTGGCCCACCCGCCATGGCCGCCCGAAGCTGTCGCTGACGATCACGGCGACCCGCCGGCCCGTTGCCTCCTCGATCTCGGCCCGTAGGCGCCGCGCGGATGCGTCCGGATCGGCGGGGAGGAGGAGCACCTCGTCGACGCCGCCGACGTTGGAGGAGTCGATGCCCGCATTGGCGCAGATCAGGCCGCTCCTGGTCTCGACGATGAGCACGCGTTCGCTGCGGATGACCCGCTCGGTCTCGCCGAGGATCAGCTCGACGAGCCGCGGGTCCTTCCCGAGCGGCCCGGCCAGCTCGGTCGCCCGCGCCGACGCCTCGACGTCGCCGAGTCGCCGCCGGCGTCCCTCGGCCTTCGAGACGACCTTCTGGGCGACGACGATGACGTCGCCGTCGCCGATCGCCACCGCGGCCGCGATCAGCTCACCGAGACGATCGCCGGTCCCAACCTCGGGGAGCCCGTCGACGGGGAGGATCTCCACGCGAGCGCTCAAGTAGGGCCGAGGCCCAGCTGCGCCAGCGCCGCCGATGTCGCCGGCGCGAGCTCGGGGTCCACCCGCAGCAGGTCGATGAGCTCCCTGAGGTCCTCGCCGGTGTCGACGTCCAGCGCCATCGAGGGGATCGTCGCCAGCCGCCGGCGCGCGCCGGCGGCCCGGGCGAGCTCGAGGTGGCGGTCGCGGCTGCCGGGACCGAAGGCCGGGGAGATGACGTCGGGAGGGGTGAGGATCAGCCCGTTCGTGCCGGTACCGTGTCGATCGGGGATCACGGCGACCCCGGGCGCCTGGGCGTCGAGCTCGCGGTCGAGCTCGGGCGCTTCGAGCAGCGGGCAATCGCCTGGCACCAGCGCCACGCACTCGTCGTCCTTGGCGATCGCGTCGGCCACCCCGATCGCGACGGCCTCCGAGTGGCCGGCGTCGACGGGGTCGTCGAGGAGCTCGACACCGGCCTCGGCGGCCACCTCCCGCGCCGCGGGCTCGCCGCTGACGACGAGGATCCGATCGACGAGCCGCGCCTCGCGCAGTCCCAGCAGGACGTCGGCGAGCATTGCCTTCGCCAGCGCTGGGCGGTCTGCGGCGGCGAGGCCCGAGAGCCGGCTCTTGGCGCGGTCGAAGCGCTTGATCGGGACGATCGCGGTCGCGCGCACGGGTGCCTCAGCCGCTCAAGGACGCTGCGAGCTCCAGCGTCGCCGCGGCGACGCGGCGACGGCTCTCCTCGTCGCTCATCAGCGTGTCGAAGTGGGTGATGGTCAGATCATCCTCCCTCGCGACCTCCTCGTCGGGGTCGGCCGCATCGACGACGAGGGCATCGATCACGCCCGCATAGGAGGCCGCGACCCCGGCCGCCGAGGGATCTCGCCCGGTCGCGCGCATGAACTTGTCCGTCGGGCCCTTGACGACCGCCCCGGCCACGAAGGGGCTGACGGCGACGACGGGCGCCGCCGCGCCCTCGATCAGCGCCCTGAGGCCGGGAACCGCGAGGATCGGCCCGATCGAGATGACCGGGTTCGACGGCCCGATCACGATCGCATCGGCGCCCTCGATCGCAGCCCGGAGCTCCGGGCTGACGCGCGCCCCGCTCACGCCGGCGAACTCGACCCCGCCGATGTCGGGCTCGGCCCGATCCTGGATCATGTACTCCTGAAAACCCCGCCATCCGGCCGCTGTCCGAACCCGCGTCCGGACCGGCTCGTCGCACATCGGCAGGACCGTCGCCGTCGCGCCGAGCGCCCGGGCGATGTCCGCCGCGATCGTCGTCAGCCGCTCGCCTGAGTCGAGGCGCCGTCGCCGCTCCAGGCAGGTCGCGAGGTCACGGTCGGAGAGGCCGAACCAGCCCGGTGCCCCGAGTTGCTTGAGGCGCTCGAAGACCGTGAAGCTGTCGCCACGGATCCCCCAGCCCCGGGCTTCGTCGATCTGATCGGTCAGCCAGTAGGTGCAGAGGTCGGGGTCCGGGGAGACGTGGACACCGAGCGTCTCGACGTCGT
Source organism: Solirubrobacterales bacterium (assembly GCA_036257785.1). Lineage (GTDB taxonomy): Bacteria > Actinomycetota > Thermoleophilia > Solirubrobacterales > 70-9 > RHKX01. The sequence continues at coordinate 24,849 of DATAFA010000008.1, forward strand.
CACCGGTGTTGGCGACGACGGTCAGGTCCGAGCCGGCGACGACCTGGAGACCCGCGGCGAGCTTCGCGCCCCCGGTCCCTCCGGCGAGCGCGACGACCTTCACGCCCAGGGATCCGAGTCGGGAAGCCCGACCAGGCGAAGACCGGCGTGCGCCTTGTAGCGGACGTTGACCGAGATCAGCAGCGGGGTCATCTGCTCGGCGATCCGCGCCATCTCCAAAGGCCCGGCATTGACCGCCCGAAGCCCCGCGATCCGCTCGATCAGCCGCGCGACCGGAGCCTTGTCCCGCTTCTTGTCGCCGCAGACGAGCACGTCCTCGCCGAGGTCGGCATCGAGGTCGGAAAGGGTCGGCGCTCCGACGCTGTGCAGGGCGGAGACGACCGTGACGCCCTCGGGCACCATCTCCTGGGCCTGCTCGGCGGCCGAGCCCTGCCAGACGCCGAGCGAGCGCGTCGCCCTGCCGCTGACCGCGGCCGCGAGCGGGACCGTGCAGTCGACGAGGATCTGGCCGGGCGCGAGGGCGTCGCGGAGGTTGTTGAGCGTCTCCGACTGGGCCCGGAACGGCACGGTCAGGAAGACGATCGGCCCGCGCGCCGCGGCGTCGGCGTTGCCGAGCCCCTCGACCGACGCGCCGGCGACGACGCCACGGACCTTCGTGGCGGCCTGGGCCGCCCTCGACGCCTCCCGGGAGCCGATCACGACGGCGAGGCCGGCGCTCGCCCAGCGGACCGCGAGGCCGTAGCCGAGCGCGCCGGTGCCGCCGAGGATCGGGATCGGTGGGACGGGCTCGTCTGCCGCCCTGGGTCCGGCTTCGGTGCTCATCGGCGCGAGTCTATGCTCCCTCCCGATGAGCGGACCGGCCGACTCCCTCGACCTCCCCGAGCCCCGTCGCGGGGAGCCGGGAACCCCGCCACTCGAGCCCGGAGCCGAGCGCAGCGACGACTTCGAGGTCACCGGTCCGCTGCTAACCGACGTCGGCGGCACGATCGGGGTCGCGGTGCTCTCGACGCCGGGGATGATCGCGATGATGGAGCGCACCTCCACCGTGCTCGCCTACGAAAGCCTGCCCGAGGGCAGCGCGACGGTCGGCTTCGAGGTCTGCGTCAAGCACGTCGCCGGAGCCGCCGAGGGCGCGCGCTGCACCGTCCGCGCGAAGCTGACCGACATCGTCGACGGACGCAAGCTCTTCTTCGACGTCGAGGTCAAGGAGGGCGAGCGGACGATCGGCGTCGGCACCCACCAGCGCCGCGTCATCCAGGTGCCGGACCAGGGGGCCTGAAATGGCGGGATATCCGGCCAGTGTGAGGATCCGCGAGGTCGGCCCGCGCGACGGCTTTCAGAACGAGCCGGAGGTGATCGCGACCGCCGACAAGGTCCGGCTGATCGAGATGCTCGTCGCCTCGGGCCTGAAGCGGATCGAGGTCACCTCGTTCGTCCGCCCCGACGTGATCCCGCAGCTCGCCGACGGCGCCGCGGTGCTCGCGGCGCTCGAGCGTCCCGAAGACGTCGCCTTCTCGGTCCTGATCCCGAACGAGCGCGGGCTCGACAACGCGCTCCGCGAACGCGAGCGCTTCGACGAGATCAGCGTCTTCCTGTCGGCCTCGGAGACCCACAACCGCAAGAACGTCAACCGCTCGATCGCCGAGTCGCTCGACGGGCTCGAGCGGGTCATCACGACCGCGATCGCCGAGGGCCTGCGCTGCGAGGGGGTCATCGCGACCAGCTTCGGCTGCCCCTACGAGGGCGAGGTGCCGCCCGAGCGGGTCCTCGGGATCGCCGAGCGGCTCGCTGCCGCGGGCTGCGCGGAGATCGGCTTCGGCGACACGACCGGGATGGCAAATCCGCTCCAGGTCGACGGGTTCTTCACGGGGATGCGATCGCAGCTCGGCGCCGAAGGCCCGGCCGGGCCCGAGCTGACCGCCCACTTCCACAACACCCGCGGCCAGGGCCTGGCCAACGCCGTCGCCGCCCTCGGCCAGGGAATCGACTCGTTCGAGTCGAGCTTCGGTGAGCTCGGTGGCTGCCCGGTCCCGGCCGGCTCGACGGGCAACATCGCCTCCGAGGACCTCGTGTCGATGTTGCACGAGATGGGGATCGAGACCGGAATCGACCTCGAGGCGCTGCTCGCCGCCTCACGAGCGGTGCAGGACGTGCTCGGCCGGCCGCTGGGGGCCCACCTGCTGAGCGCCGGTCCGGTCGACTGGGAACCGGGCGGAGTCGGCGGTTGATCTACGCCGCGTTCCTCAGGGGGATGAACCTCGGCAACCGCCGGATCACCAACGACGAGCTGCGGGGCCAGTTCGAGGCGCTCGGATTTCAATCGGTCCGGACCTTCCGGGCTGCGGGCAACGTCGTTTTCGAGTCCGGCCGGGAGTCGGAGGCGAAGCTGATCGCCCGGATCGAGGCGGGCCTCGAGGACGGGCTCGGCTACGCGGTCCCGACGGTGCTGCGAACGGCGAAGCAGCTCGCCGAGCTCGCGGCGGCCGAGCCTTTCCCTGCCGCCGACGTCGAAGCCTCCAAGGGCAAGCTCCAGGTCTCGCTGCTCGCCGCCAGGCCGCCGGCGAAGTCCCGGAAGGCCGTGCTGGCGCTGTCGACCGGCGCGGATCGGCTCGCCTTCGGCGAGCGCGAGCTGTTCTGGCTGCCGAGCGGGGGGCTGCTCGAATCGGACCTCGACCTGAAGACGGTCGATGCCGAGCTCGGCCTGTCGACGCGCCGGACCAAGGGCACGATCGAGGCGCTCGTCGCCAAGCACCTCGAGCATCACTAGTCATCTAGGCTGCCGGCATGCGATCCGACGCATTCATCGACGCCGTGCACTCGCGTTCCAAGGAGAAGGCCGAGGCGGTGTTCGACCCCGACGTCAAGTTCTTCAGCCCGGTCACCTTCCGCTCCTACGACGGCCGTGACCTGGTCGTGCTGATCCTCACCGAGGGCCCGATGAAGCTGTTCGAGGACTTCGAGTACGTCCATGTGATCGAGAGTCCCGACGAGCCGACCGCTGCGCTGATCTTCCGGACCCGTGTCGGCGACCGCTGGATGGACGGCCTCGACCTGCTGACGTTCGGCGAGGACGGGCTGATCACCGAGATGAAGGTCATGTTGCGCCCGAAGAGCGGCGTCGACGCGATGGCGGCCGCGATGGGCAAGCGCTTCGAGGAACTCGGGCTCAGTCAGCCCAGCGCCTGATCACCTCGTCCCGGCGCCGCCGGTAGGGTCCGCGACCCTGACAAACGAGGAGTCCGAGGAGAACATGGCAATCAGCAAGGTTGGAGTCGTCGGTGGTGGCCTGATGGGCCACGGGATCACCCAGATCTGCGCCCAGGCGGGCTGGGACGTCGTCATGCGCGAAGTCGACGACGACAAGGTCGGCCAATGCATCGGCAAGATCGAGAAGCAGCTTGCCCGGGCCGTGGAGAAGGGCCGGATGGAGAGCGACGAGGCCGACGCCGTCCGCACCCGGATCGAGGGCACGACCGACTACGGCGCCCTCGCCGACTGCGACCTCGTGATCGAGGCGATCAGCGAGGATCTCGAGACGAAGCTCGAGATGTGGAAGGCGGTCGACCCGATCGTCAAGGAGGACGCCTGGTTCGCGACCAACACCTCCTCGCTCGCGGTGATCGACCAGGCCGCGTCGACCTCGCGCCCGGACCGCTTCCTCGGGCTGCATTTCTTCAACCCGGCGCAGGTGATGCCGCTGCTCGAGGTCGTGCAGACCGTCACCACCTCCGACGAGGCGCTCGCGGCCGGCTTCGAGGTCGGCGAGAAGCTCGGCAAGAAGGTGGTCCACGCCAAGGACAAGACCGGCTTCATCGTCAACCGCCTGCTCGTCCCGTACATGCTCGACGCGATTCGCGCCTACGAGGAGGGCGTCGGCTCGATCGACGAGATCGACGTCGCGATGAAGGCCGGGGCGAACCACCCGATGGGCCCATTGACGCTCGCCGATTTCGTCGGCCTCGACACCCTCGTCGCGATCGGCAGCGTCATGTTCGACGAGTACCGGGAGCGCCGCTTCGCCGCGCCGCCGACGCTGCGAAAGATGGTCGCCGCAGGCTGGTACGGCCGCAAGTCCGGGAAGGGCTTCTACGACTACTCGGGCGAGAAGCCGGTGCCGAGCGAACTCGGCCTCTAGCTGATTCCGGGAGCCTCCGGCGGGTTTCCTCGCGAGGCCCGCGGGTATCTATCCTGACTCCATGGCTTCCGACCGAATCGAAGAGCTGAAGACGATCCAATTCCCGACCGAGCGTCGTGGCGGCTACGACCGCCGGGCGGTCGACGCCTACCTCGCCGAACTCGCCGATTGGCTCGAGACCGGCGGTGAGGACGATGCGCGCCGAGCGGTGATCCAACGGGCGATGAGCGATGTGGGCGAGCGCACCGGCTCGATCCTCTCGAGCGCCCAGGAGAGCGCCGACCGGCTGACCTCCGAGGCCCAGGCGGAGGCCGAGCGGCTCCGCTCGACGACCGAGCAGACGGCGGCGAAGGTCCGCTCCGACGCCGAGCAGGCAGCGGCGAAGGTCCGCTCCGAGGCCGACGCCTACTCGACCGAGACCCGCGCCGCCGCCGACGAGCAGGCGAGCAAGGCCGCCGAGGCCGCGGCCGCCGAGGCGAAGGCGCTGACCGAGGAGGCCGAGGCGCGGCTCGCGGAGGCCGACGCAGCGGCCGCGGCGCGAACGCGCGGGATCGAGCAGGAGATCGCCGGTCTCGTCCGGAAACGCCGCGACGTCGTCGCCAACCTCGAACAGCTGGACGCCGAGATGCGGCTTGCCATCGAGGGCCCCGGCGAGCGTGATCTCGGGCTGTCCGAGCGGGTCGAGGCGGCCGTCGACTCGCCGGAGGCCGTCGCGGCCGAGGAGGCCGAGCCGGTCGAGGTCGAGCGGGAGGATGACGCGACGGAGGCGATCGGCGGACCCGGCGAGGCGCCGACCACGGTGTCCGAGGTCGTCGAGCAGCCGTCGGCGGCCCTCGATCCGGACACCGACGAACGTCCCGAGCCCGACACCGAGGAGCGCGAGCGCCGGCGGCGGTCGGTCGACTCCGTCGATCCACCGACCGAGGACACGAAGCTGACCGAGCTGCTCTGAGCGCCGCGGCACCGCTCCCCTGCTTGTAGTTAGCTTCCCGACGATGGGCGAGACGACCGATCAGACCGGACTCGGCCCCGCCCGTGAGGCGGCGTTGGCGGGCGGGCCCGCGCGCCATCACGAGAAGATCGCCGAGCAGGGCAAGCTCCCGGTCCGCGAGCGGGTCGGTCTGCTGCTCGACTCCGGGAGCTTCTCGGAGGAGGCGATGCTCGCCAACTGGGACGTCGAAGGGCTCGGCGCCGACGGCGTCGTCACCGGGCTCGGGACGATCGGCGGCCGCCGGGTCGCCCTGATGGCCAACGACCCGACCGTCAAGGCGGGCTCCTGGGGCGCCAAGACCGTCGAGAAGATCATCCGCATCCAGGAGCGGGCCCTGAGCCTCGAGCTGCCGATGGTCTACCTGGTCGACTCCGCCGGGGCCCGGATCACCGATCAGGTGCAGATGTTCCCGGGTCGTCGCGGCGCCGGCAGGATCTTCCACAACGAGGTGCGGATGTCGGGCCGGGTCCCGCAGGTCTGCGTCCTCTTCGGGCCCTCCGCGGCCGGCGGTGCCTACATCCCCGCCTTCTGCGACGTCGTCGTGATGCGGGATGGCAATGCCTCGATGTACCTCGGCTCGCCGCGGATGGCCGAGATGGTCATCGGCGAGCAGGTCACGTTGGAGGAGATGGGAGGCGCCCGCATGCACACCGGGATCTCCGGATGCGGCCACTTCCTCGCCGCGACCGACGAGGAGGCGATCGGGATCGCCAAGGACTACCTCGCGTTCATGCCGACGAGCTTCCGCGAGGATCCGCCGACGGTGGCGCCCGGCGAGCCCGACCCGGAGGCGCTTCCCTCGGCGGTCGTTCCCGGCGACGAGAAGACGCCGTTCGACATCCGCCGGCTGATCGAGGGGGTCTGCGACGCCGGCACCTTCCTCGAGGTCCACGCCCGCTGGGCGAAGGAGCTGGTGGTGGGCTACGCGCGAATCGACGGACGCGTCGTCGGGCTCGTCGCCAACCAGCCGCGCCAGAAGGGCGGAGTGCTGTTCGTCGACTCGGCCGACAAGGCCGCTCG
>DATAFA010000140.1:0-6481 GCA_036257785.1 Solirubrobacterales bacterium
CGACGGCCGTGTTCGTCTCGCCCGCTCCGGCGTTGTAGGTGATCGTGCCGTTGGCAACCGTCACGTTGGCCGCCTGCGCCGCCACGGGCACCGCAAGGAGGACAACGAGCGACAGCAGACACAGCCGGAACGCACGAACCACTATCTGCGGACCGTAACGAATGCAGCCTCGAAGCGCTACCCCTGCTCGCCGAGTCAGGAAACTCGGACCTCCCCGATCTCATTGCCGTCTCATCGTTCCTTCCTAGGTTGCGGCCCGCACCCCGGTGCGAGCAATCGACAGAAAGGATCGACATGAGCGACAAGATCAAGCGCGCCCTCGTCGCCCTCGCCGCCCTGCTGGCGCTGGCGCTCGGCGGCGCGGCAATCGCGAACGCAACCGCGGGGAGCGGCTCCGATGACAGCGCGGTCGAGAACGAGCAGGGCGAGGCCGCCGACGCGCCCGACCAGCCCGGCGACAGCGAGGACGGCGACGCCGAGGCGGCCGACGAGTCCGGCGGGGCATCCGCGGACGACCGCGGCGGCGACGGTGACGGCGAGCTCCCGGCCGCGGCCGAGCAACGGGCACGCGCCGCCGCCGAGCAGGCGACCGGCGGCACGGCCGACGGCGACGTCGAGCCGGCCGAGGCGGCCGACCCGGCCGAGGATCCGGAGGACCGGCCGACGCCTGCGGGCGCGGCCTACGAGGTCGAGATCAGCAAGGACGGGCAGGCCCTGAAGGTCTTCCTCGACTCCTCGTTCAAGGCGATCGAGACCCAGCAGGACGCCGGCTGACGCCACCAAAGGGCCCGGCGCCACGGCGCCGGGCCCTCATCCGGCTCTCATCCGGGCGAGCCATAATCGGCGACATGCGCGTGCTCGTCGTCGAGGATCAGCCGAAGATGGCGAGGCTGCTGAAGCGGGGTCTCCGTGACGACGGCTTCGTCGCTGACGTTTGCAACGCCGGCGAGGATGCCCTGTGGATGGCGGGCAGCACCCCCTACGACGCGATCGTGCTCGACGTCATGCTCCCCGGGATCGACGGATTCGAGACCTGCAGGCGCCTTCGCGGCGACGAGGTCTGGACGCCGATCCTGATGCTGACCGCTCGCGACTCCGTCGAGGACCGCGTCGCCGGACTCGACGGCGGCGCCGACGACTACCTGGCGAAGCCGTTCTCGTTCTCCGAGCTCTCGGCGCGGATCCGGGCGCTCGTCCGCCGCGGATCCGTCGAGCGCCCGACGGAGCTGCGGGTGGACGACCTCGAGCTCGATCCGGCGAGCCGGCGGGTCAACCGGGGAGGCACCGAGATCAGCCTCTCGGCCAAGGAGTTCGCGCTGCTCGAGACCTTCATGCGTCACCCCGGTTCGGTGCTGAGCCGGCTGCAGCTGCTCGAGCATGCCTGGGACTACGAGTACGAGAACCGATCCAACGTCATCGACGTCTACGTCCGCTACCTGCGGGACAAGATCGATCGTCCCTTCGGCCGTGAGTCGATCGAGACGGTCAGGGGGGCCGGCTACCGGATGCGAGAGTCGCGGTCATCCTGAGCCGCCTGCCGATCCGCGCCCGCCTGACGATCGCTTTCGCGGTCGCGATGGGGATCGTGCTCGTCCTCGCCGGGACGTTCGTCTACCTGCGGGTCGCGGCCGATCTCAGCAGCTCGATCGACGACTCGCTGCGAACCCGGGTCGACGACCTGGCGCGGCAGCTTCAGACTGCGGACTCCGACGAGGTCGGTCTCGGCGGACCACGGGACGAGGGCGCGGAGGACATCCTCTCCGAGGTCCTGCGACTCGACGGCACGGTCGTCGCGTCGTCGGAGGGACTGCCGCAGAAGTCGGTCCTCGACGCCGCCGAGCTGGCTCGCGCCCGCGCCGGCCTGACCTACTTCGACGCCGCCTCGGTTCCCGGGATCGAGGGGGAGGCCCGGCTGCTCGCGCGTCCCGTCGAGGCCGAGGACGGCAGCTTCGTCGTCGTCACCGGAGCCTCGAAGGGGGACCGCAGCGAGACGCTGTCGGGCCTGGCCACGGCGTTCGCCATCGGTGGCCCGGTCGCGCTGCTGCTCGCGTCGGCGCTCGGTTACGCGCTGGCCGCCCTGGCGCTGCGCCCGGTCGAGGCGATGAGCGCTCGGGCGGCCCGGATCACCCTCGAGCGCAGCGGGGAGCGGCTCCCGCTTCCCCCCACCGACGACGAGATCGGGCGGCTCGGCAGGACGCTGAACGAGATGCTCGCCCGGATCGAGACGTCGATCGAGCGCGAGCGCGCCTTCGTCGCCGACGCGGGTCACGAGCTGCGGACGCCGATCGCCATCCTCCGCAGTGAGCTCGAGCTCGGCCTGAGGCCGGACCGGGATCTCGACGAGGCGCGGGCGGCGATGAGCTCGGCGATCGAGGAGGCCGCTCGCCTGCAGCGCCTCGCGGAGGACCTGCTGGCTCTCGCGCGCTCGGACGGCTCCCAGCTGCCGATCGAGCCGCGCAGGGTCGCGATCGCCGAGCTGCTCGCCCGGACCCGTTCCCGCTTCCTCGCCAAGGCGGAGGCGGAGGGCAGGGCGATCGAGGTCGAAGCGGGCAGGGCGCTCGTCTGGGATCTCGATCCCGGGCGGATCGAGTCGGTGCTCGGCAACCTCGTCGAGAACTCGATCCGCCACGGCGGCGGAACGATCACGTTGAGCGGTCGCGAGGACGGCGATCAGCTCGAGCTCGTGGTCGCCGACCGGGGATCCGGTTTCCCGCCCGGGTTCGGCGAGCACGCGTTCGAACGGTTCAGTCGGGCGGAAGCAGGGCGTACGACCCCCGGGAGCGGTCTCGGACTGGCGATCGTCAGGGCGGTGGCGGAGGCGCACGGCGGGTCGGTGAGCGCCGGCAGGGCTGAACCCCATGGGGCCGTCCTCACGGTCCGGATACCGCGAACGCCGGCCCGCAGCTCGTCGTCGCGAGACACCTGAATCGATCAGCGCCGGGCCCGGCTTGCGAGCAGCTCGCGCAGCAGCTGCAGGTACTGCATCAGGTGGCGGGTCCCGAGGAAGTTGGCCTCGACCTCGCGCCGGGCGGCGAGGCCGATCCGGACCCGGAGCGCCTCGTCGTCGATCAGCCGCCGCAGCGCGAGCCCGTACGAATGCAGGTCGGCCGGGTCGTCGATGAGGACGCCGCTGATCCCGTCGGTGATCTGGTCCTGGATGCCGCCGCGGGCGCTGGCGACGACCGGCTTGGCCTTCCACATCGCCTCGGCGACGGTCAGGCCGAACCCCTCCGCGAGGCTCTTCTGGACGACGATCTCCGACCGCCGCTGGATCGCGTTGACCATCGCCGCGTTCTCCTCGACGTCGTCCATCGGCAGGGAGGCGACGTGGATGCTGCCCCGGAGCGTCGCGCCGAGCCGCTCGCGGGCCTCGAGCACCTCCGCGAGCACCTCGGCGCCCTCGGGGTCGTCGGCCACCGCGGCCGTCGACGGGCCCGCCAGCAGGAGATGGGGGTCGCCACCGTCGAGCTGCTCGGCGAATCCCCGCAGGACGCCGACCGGGTCCTTGAGGCGATCCCACCGCGAGACCTGGGTCACGAGCGGCGCGTTGTCGGGGATCGGCGCTTCCTGGACGATCTGCGCGCGCCGCGACACGGTCCCGGCGGTTCCGTCGTGGCGGATGAACGACGCCGCGCCGGACCCGCGGCCGTCGCTGAGCCCGATCGTGTCGAGGATCGTCGCGACGGCCTCGTGGCCGAGCTCCTGGTTCTTCGGGGAGAAGACGTCGATCGACGGCGGCACGATCCAGACCCGATCGCGGTCGATGCCCTCCCAGATGAACCGGCGGCGCGAGAACACGTACGCCTCGGCGGGCTCGACGTAGGGCTGGAGGAACCGCCAGGCGCTGCGGGCCGGCTCGTTCGGGTCGTCGAGGCCGACGTGGCAGCGCCAGACGATCACCGCTCCCGTCCTGCGGAGCTGCTCGACCATCCCGGCGGTCTGCGGATCGTGGAGGAAGACGATGTCACGCTCGTCGACGTGCTCGGCGATCTGCTCGGCGGCCGGGGCGAGGGTCTGCTCGTAGACCTCGCGCTCGGCCGGCCCGAGGTCGCCGCCGTCCCCGGGGGAGCCGTGGAGCAGGTTGTGGATCCGCTTCGTGATCACGAAGAACTCGGGGTCGCCGTGGATCACTCCCCAGCGCGCGTCGAGGCCGACGCCGCGCACGTAGGCGAGCAGCGACTGCAGCAGCTCCGCCACGCCGCCGCCGCGGGCGGTCGAGTTGATGTGCCAGATCGATCGCCCCTCGAAGAGCTTCCGGCTGTCCTCGATGCCGAGATCGACCTCGTCGAAGCGGGGGCCGAGGACCGCCCGGAAGCGGCCCGGGTCCATGCTCCCGACGTGCACCTCCTCGAACGCAGACACGGAAGCAACCCTAATTACGATCGCCGACGACCGGTTCGGAGGTGATTCGGGAGTCGATTACGTGCCCGCGGCCTGCCCGGCCACCGCCGCGGCCACGACCGCCGCCATCCGCGCCGGATCCTCGATCTGCGGGTAGTGACCGAGCTCGGGAAGCTCGGTCACCGGCACGCCGGGATGGAGGCCTCGCAGCGCCGCGAGCACGTTCGGCGTCGCAACCGGATCCTGCATTCCCCATGCGAGCTGGAGATCCCGCCAGCCGCGGATCGCGCCGTGCCAGCGCTCGGCATGCTCGATCCGCTCCTGCAGGTAGAAGACGAGCTCATGGCCGAGCGTCCGGCCGCCGTTGTGGCAGACCAGCGACCACTGATCGTCGGCCTCGTCGCTGCTGAGCGGATGATCGGCTGAGAAGACCGACCCGAACTGCTGATCGAACACGCGCCGGCTGCTGAACCTCGCCGCAAGCGGGCCGATGCGGCTGCGGAGCAGCTTCTGCGACGGCGTCAGGGTTGCCGCGTCGAGGACGATGCTGCCGTTGAAGAGCAGAGCTCCGGCGAGCTCGAATCCGGGCCGGCCCTCGAGATCGCGGGCCATCAGCTCGGTGCTCACCGACGTTCCCATGTCGTGGCCGACGACGAAGACCGGTCGCCCGGCACCGTGCCTCCGGACGAGCTCGGTGACGAGGTCGGCCTGAAAGCCGAGGCCGTAGCGGTGCCCGCGAGGTTTGTCGGAGAGCCCGAAGCCGAGGAAGTCGCAGGTGAGCACGGCCGGCTCCGGCAGCTCGTCGAGCAGCGGCAGCCAGTCGTATGAGCTCGACGGGAACCCGTGCAGCAGCAACAGCAACGGCCCCTCGCCGTCGCGCCGGTAGACGTGGATCCCGTGGCCACGGAAGTGCTCGCGCTCTCCCAGCGCCTGCCAGCGTCGAACCCGTTCCGTCAGCGCCATCGGCGCTTACCGTACCCCGGCTGCCCGATGGCGACGGCCTACGACGGGCTGCCGGCGCAGGGGTGAGCGAGTGAGCTACAGCTATGCGGCGACCGGCGCGCTCGCCTCGAGCAGCAGCCGCGCGACGAGGTCGGGGTCGTCCCAGTTCGGCGTGTGGCCGAGACGTTCGAACTGCAGGTACCGGGAACCGGGCGGCCGGCGCTCGGGCCGCGGCGGGGCGACGAGGCGGTCGAGTTCGCCCCAGACGATCGTCGTCGGCACCGTGACCCGGTCGAGATCCTCGCATACGTAGCGCCGCATCTCGGCGTTTGCCGCCTCGTAGCCCGGCGCATCGATCCAGGCGGCGATCATCGCCCGTCCGGTTGCGGCCGGGGCGCGCTCGGGCAGGCCGATGCTCGTCCGCAGCATCAACTCGCGCAGCGGCCCGATCCGAGCCATCGCGAGGACGGCGGGGCGCAGCCGTCGTGCCCACTTGCGGGCATCGGCCCGCCGCGGGCCGAGCGGGCGGCGCCACAACCCGGCCGGGGAGATCAGGCAGGTCGAGGCCGCATCGCCCACCTTCGCCATCTCGAGCGCGACCCAGGCGCCGAGCGAGTTCCCGGCGAGGTGAGGGCGATCGACGCCGAGCTCCTCGCAGAGGCCGGAGATCGCCGCCCCCAGCGCCCACGGAGTGGCCGGTCCGCTCAGGACCGGACTGTCGCCGAAGCCGGGCATGTCGACCGCGATCACGTCGCGTTCGCGGGTCAGGATCTCGAGCTGCGGGCGCCAGATCGCGCGCGTCGCGCCGAGCCCGTGGATGAGGACGAGCGGCGGCCCGGTGCCGGAGCGCTCGTAGGCGATGCCGGCGGCGCGGAGCGGTCGCTCAGCCATCGACGACCTCGAGCCCGGCCGGCGTCGGGGCGCCCGCGACCCGCCGGGTGCGATCGGCGCCCGGCGCGGGTCCGCGTCCCATCATCGCTTCATTATGGCCGTCGTGGGACTCCGGCTCTCGATCATCGCCCTCGCGGTCGCGCTCGCCGGCGCCGCCCTCGCGCCGGTCTCGGCCGCCGCCGAGAACCCAGCCAACCAGCCACCGTTCGGCCCCGAGCCGCTCGCACCGCTGACGCCGGTCTCGCCGCCGCAGCGGACACCACCCGGGTTCGAGCTGAGCGGGACCGAGGCGATCGCGATCGCCGAC
>DATAFA010000028.1:0-5631 GCA_036257785.1 Solirubrobacterales bacterium
TCGGTCAAGAAGTCGTCGAGGAAGCCGTGGTACGTCAACTTCGTAGTCTCCCTGGAGGCCTCTGACGTTGCTCCGAAGGCGAGCAAGTGGCGGTCCAGCGACCGCGTCAAGATCTCCGGCGCCGGCTACCTGACCGCCCGCAAGTACCGCGGCACCTCGTCGTGCTCCGACTGCGCGATCGGCGGCGGCAGCTCCTTCTCCTTCTCGCCCGACCGCGAGCCCGGCAGCAAGGTCTTCAAGCGGCTCGTCAACGGCCTCAACGGCTTCGGCATCACCCAGGGCCGATACGCCTGCCAGCGCCGCTCGCAGGGCCCGGCGAAGCTGATCTGCAAGTGGCACTCCGACGGCACGTTCGGCCAGTCCCGCCGCTACGTCTGCGACTCCAAGGCCTACCTCGGCAAGAAGAACAACTGGTCCATCAAGGTCTGCAAGGACGCGCTCGGCGCCCAGCTCTGGCACCTCCTGCAGGAGCGCGGCATCAGCCCGACCTACGCCGGCGCCTGCAAGGACAAGAGCAAGCACCGCTTCGTCTGCAAGTGGTACGCGAAGGGCGAGCGCGCCTCCGGCCCCTACTTCTGCCGCGGCTACGGCCGCTACTCCTCGAAGTCCCATCACTGGGACGTCGACGCCTGCCGGAACGAGCGCTAGGCCCTCGCGCGGGCTAGGCCTCCGCCGCCCGGACCGGGGCCGGGGTCAGGGCGGCGGCGCCGATGACGAGGACGAAGGCGAGGATCCGGGCCGTGAAACCGAGGGCGTCGTCGGGGACCGGATCGCCGAAGACGAGCGGCCCGGAGAGGATCGTCAGGGCGTTGGCGGCGACGGTGGTCATCGCGATCACCGGGACGGCTTTGCCGATCTGCAGGCTCTTCGCCGAGACCGTCAGACCGACGAACGAGGCGACGATGATGATCAGCACGAGGGGGCTGACGAAGACGTTCGTGAGGGCCTCGCCGAAGGTGCCGGTCTGAGCCTTGATGGCGGTGTCGGAGACCGCCCAGAAGAGCCCGGCCGAGGCGCCGAGGGCGACGCCGGGGTGACCGGTGCGCCAGCCGACGACCGCGACCGTGACGGCGAGGGCGGTGACCGAGCCGAGGAAGATCGCCAGGGTGGCCGCCTCGTAGTCGGAGTGGGCGCCGTTGCCGGAGCCCTCGAGGGTCGCGGCGAGGAAGGCGAGGCCGAGGGCGGCGAGGGCGACGCCGACCCACTCGCGGCGGGTGACCTCGTGGGCGAACAGGCGGTCGGCGACGACCGTGAGCAGGACGAGGCCGCCGGCGATCACCGACTGGACGAGCGAGATCGGCGCGAGGGCGAGGGCGGCGACGTGGAACCCCCAGGAGCCGATCGCGATGACGATCCCGAGCACGTACCAGCGGTTCCGGAACAGCGCCAGCGAGGTGCGCACCGGCCGCTTCCACTCGACCGGCGGCGAGCCGACCGCGCCCCGGTGCTTGTAGAGGAAGCCGACGATGGCGAAGAATGCGGTCGCGACGGCCATCAGCAGGCCGATCTGAACTGAGACGCTCATCGGGAAGCGGGCAGGCTAGATGATCCCCGAAGCGCTCTGAGTGGCGGATCAACATCGACTGTCGATGAAAATCCGCCAGTCACCGGCGGACGCCCGCGTTCAGGCGGGCTGGTCGGGTGGGGTCGGCCGGTCGGGATCGGCGTCGGGTTCGGAGCCCGGCTCGGGCTCGCCGTCGTCGCTGAGCCGGATCTGGGCGATCGCGTCCTCGTCGGGCAGCATCTCGAGGACCTCGGCGACGATCCGCCGCGTCCGCTCGTCGCTGCCGGGCTCGACCGCCAGCGTCCGCAGGGCGTCGTGGGTCAGCCGCAGCTGGGCCGGGGTCAGCTCGAGGTGGTAGCGGAAGGGGCTCGGGCCGGGATCGGACACGTCATGCCGACGGCGTCGTTGCCTGGTCGGAGCCGGCGCCCTGCCTGCGGCGGTCCTCCTGCTTGCGGCGTCGCTGCTCGGTGCGCTCCGCCGAGGCCTCGGCGGCTTCGAGCAACTGCTTGACCTCGGCCTCGATGCCTTCCGCGATCAGGTTGACGTCCTCCATCGCGTCGTAGTCGCCGAGCAGCCCGAAGTCGATCTTGCCGTTGTAGGACATGATCGCGATCGCCAGCGTGTGGTTCTCCGGCAGGAAGGCGACCGGGAAGATGTCGAGGAGCTCGCGACCGAGCACGTAGAGCGGGATCTGCGGCCCGGGAACGTTGGTGACGATCAGGTTGAACAGGCGAGTCGAGAAGTTGATCCGCGACGCCTGCGCGAGCAGCGTCGGTGGGGCGAAGTCGTTGAAGCGCGAGATCACCTCGGCGCCGAGCGCCTTCTTCGAGGACTTGATGCCGTCCATCGCCTCGCGGACGGTCCGCAGCCGGGCGACCGGGTCCTCGACGTAGACGGGCAGGGGTCCCCGCACCGCCGCGATCTGGTTGCCCAGCTCGCCGCTCCGGTCGGTCGCGCGGATCGAGACCGGGACGAGGGCCCGCAGCTCGAGGCCCTCGGTGCGGACGCTGCGGGAGTGGAGCCAGCGCCGCATGGCGCCCGCGACGGCGCAGAGGACGACGTCGTTGACGGTCCCGCCGAGCTCGGCCTTGATGCGCTTGAACTCGGCCAGGTCGCCGCGCACCCACGTGTAGCGGCGGTGCGGGCCGATCGGGACGTTCAGTGGCAGGTCCGGGGCCGGGTTGGCGAACTCCCAGGCGACTTCGCCGACGCCCTCGGCCGCTTCCTGGATGCTGCGAGCGGCGGCCTTCGGGGAGCTGACCGCAGCGGCGACGCGGCGGACGGCGCCGACCGGGGTCTTCGCGACCGCTCCGATCCCCCGCGCGGCGAGCTCGGCGCCGGACGGCCGCGGGCTCGGGATCCAGTCGTGCTCGGCCTTGACCGGCTCCGGGACCGGCTTGACGTCGAAGAGGACGGTCGCGATGTCGACGCCGGCGACGCCGTCGACGAGCGCGTGGTGGGTCTTCGAGATCAGCGCGAAGCGGCGCTTGCGGAGCCCCTCGACGAGCCACAGCTCCCAGAGCGGCTTGGTCCGGTCGAGCTGCTGGGAGAACACCCGGGCTGCCATCCGGCGCAGCACGGTCTCGTCACCGGGCGAGGGCAACGCCGAATGGCGCACGTGGTAGCCGATGTTGAACTGCGGATCGTCGACCCAGAACGGACGGCCGGTCTCGACCGGCGGGACGGCGAGCTTCTGGCGGTAGCGGGGCACCAGGTGGAGCCGGCTCTCGACGTGGTCGAGCAGATCCTCGTAGCTCGGGGGCGGACCCTCGAAGATCGTCACCCCGCCGATGTGCATGTGGCTGGTGCCGGACTCGTTGGTCAGGAAGGAGGCGTCGATCGCGGTCAGGCGGTCCATGTGACCCTGGGGCATGGCCCCTAACGTATCGCGCATGTCCGAGGCCCGCCACCGTCCGGTCGCGGCCGTGTCCGGGGCGATTGCCCTGCTCGTGGCGCTCGTGCTCGTACTCGGCGGATGCGGTGACGGCGATGCGCCCGACCCCGCCCCCGGCGCGGCGAGGGACGGTTTCGACGGCGCTCGCGCGTTCGCCGACCTCCGTGCCCAGGTCGCGCTCGGACCGCGTCCGTCCGGGTCGGCGTCGAATCGCCGCCTGACCGCCGATCTCGCCCGCAAGCTTCGCGCGGCCGGGGTCGAAGACGTCCGGATCCAGCGTCCGCAGCGCAACGTCGTTGGGCTGATCCCCGGCCGCGGCGACGGCTACGTCGTCCTCGGCGCCCACCACGACACCGTCGAGGGGGTCCCGGGCTTCGTCGGCGCCAACGACGGCGCCTCCGGCGTCGCCGTGGTCCTCGAGCTCGCCCGCTCGCTGCCGAACCCGGCCCGCGGTCCGTCGATCGCAATCGCGCTATTCGACGGCGAGGAGGCCCGGCCCGGGCGCGATCTCGCCGACGACGGCACCCGCGGCAGCCGCCAGTACGTCGCCTACGCGCAGGCCGGGAAGCAGGGAAGCCCGCCGATCGACGCGATCGAGGCAATGGTCCTGCTCGACATGGTCGGCGACTGCGATCTGGCGATCCCCCGCGAGGCGAGCTCCGACGAGGCGCTCTACTCGCTGTTCGCCGACGCCGACCCGTCGCTGTTCGACGGCACCCGCCCCGGCATCGAGGACGACCACGTCAACTTCCTCGAGGCCGGGGTCCCGGCCATCGACCTGATCGACTTCGCCTACGGACCCGGTCCGGCGCCGGGCGACTACTGGCACACCGCCGAGGACAGCCCCGACCACGTCTGCCCGGCAAGCCTCGACGCCGTGGGTGGAGCGGCCCTCCGCGCCCTGCCCAGGATCGGTGTCGGCTAGTTCCGGAGTAGCCTGTCGATCGCAGTGGCAGAGCGAGATTCGAACGGTCGCCCGCGGCCCGAGGTGCCGATCGGCGGCCGCCTGCTCGAGGGCGGGGCCCGCGGGGTCGGGCGGATCGCCGGAGCGACCGGCATCGACCGAACCGTCGAGGTCGCCGTCGAGGAGGCGATCGTCCGGGCGCTCGAGAGCGCTGCCGTCGAGCGCGCGATCACGCGGCTGATCGAGGACGGCCGTCTCGCCGACGCGGTTGAGGCGTCGATCGACGAGGACCGCATCGAGGCGACGGTGCAGCGGGCGATCGACAGCGAGGTCGCCGATCGGGTCTGGGAGGACATCCTCGCCAGCGACAAGGCGCAGATGCTCGTCGAGCGGATCGCCGAGGCGCCCGAGGTCAGGGTCGCGCTCGCTTCGCAGGGCGTCGGCCTGATCGCCGACCTCGGCCGACAGGTCTCGCGGGCGACCGCGGCCGCCGACGACTTCCTCGAGCGGGTCGTCCGCAGGGTCTTCCGCCGGCCGCCGCGGACGGAGCCGACCGACCACATCGGGCTCGTCGGGCGGGGGATGGCTCTGGCGGTCGACGCGGGGATCCTCGCCGCCGGCTTCGCCCTGTTCACGGCGATGCTCTCGGGGGCCATGCAGCTGATCACCGACGAGAAGATCCCGGCCTGGCTGGCGGGGATCCTCTCGCTCGGCGGATTCGTCACCGTCGCCGTCTACTTCGCCGGTTTCTGGGCGTTCGAGGGACAGACCCCGGGAATGCGCTTCCTCGGCATCCAGCTCGAGCACGAAGGCGTCCCCGAGATCGGCGCCAAACGGGCATTTCGCCGCCTTTGGAGCACGGTCCTCGCAATCCTTCCCTTCGGCCTCGGGCTCGTCCCGATCCTGTTCCGCGACAGCCGCCGCGGCTTCCAGGACCGCGTCTCCGGGACCGACATCGTGAAGCGGCAGAACCGCGTCCTGGCGCCCTGGTCGCAGAATCTCGTCATCCACGATCCCGGCTGAGGCCCGCGGGCGTCCGCCGCTACCCTTCAGGGCGATGCCCGAAGCCGGATCGAACACCCCGCGGCGACTGCTGCTGGCCGCCCCCCGGGGCTACTGCGCCGGCGTCGATCGCGCGGTCCAGACCGTCGAGCACGCGCTCGACCTGCACGGGGCGCCCGTCTACGTGCGCAAGGAGATCGTCCACAACAAGCACGTCGTCAAGCAGCTCAGCGAGCGCGGCGCGATCTTCGTCGAGGAGGAGACCGAGGTGCCCGAGGGCGCGCTCGTGGTCTTCAGCGCCCACGGCGTCTCGCCGGCGGTCCACGC
>DATAFA010000031.1:0-15392 GCA_036257785.1 Solirubrobacterales bacterium
GAGCGTCCCGAGCGGCAGGAGCGGACGATCGCCGTGCTCGATCGGGCCGGCGTGCTCGCGAAGCTCGACCGGCTCGACTCCCGCAGCGCGAGCCGCGCCGAGCTCGAGCTCGTCCACGAGCCGGCGATGATCGAGCGGATCGAGAAGGCGTGTGCCCAGCGCCGGTTCGCGACGGTCGGCCCCGAGGCCCGGGTCGGCCCCGACTCCTGGGAGCCGGCGCTGCTCGCCGCCGGCAACGTCCTCGCGGTCACCGACGCGGTGCTCGACGGCGACGCCGACAACGGCTTCGCGATCGTCCGCCCGCCGGGCCACCACGCGACCGCGAGCGAGCCGATGGGCTTCTGTCTGTTCAACAACGTCGCACTCGCGGCCCGCCATGCGCAGCGCCGCGACGGCATCGACCGGGTTGCGATCGTCGACTGGGACGTCCACCACGGCAACGGCACCGAGACGATCTTCTGGTCCGATCCCTCGGTCCTGTTCGTCTCGCTCCACCAGGACGACCTCTATCCGCCGGGGCGCGGCGCCGCCGGCGACCGCGGCGCCGGAGCGGGGGAGGGGGCAACGGTCAACGTCCCGCTCCCGTCCGGCACCGGTGATGCCGGCTACGGCTACGCGTTCGAGCGGGTCGTCGAGCCCGCGATCCGCGCCTTCGGCCCCGACCTGCTGCTCGTCTCCGCCGGCCAGGACCCGGCCGCGTCCGACCCGCTCGGGCGGATGAGCGTCACGACCGAGGGGTTCCGCGACCTGACCGGGCGGGCGATGGCGCTCGCCGGCGAGCTCTGCGGCGGCCGGCTCGTCGTCGTCCTCGAAGGGGGCTACAGCCTCGAGCAGCTGCCGTTCTGCAACCTCGCGATCGCCGAGCGGCTCGCCGGCCTCGAGCCGTCGTTCAGCGAGGACCCGCTCGAGCTCGACATCCCCCGTGCCCTGCGCGATCACGAGCGCGACACGATCGAGGCCATGGCTGCCGCTGTCGGGAACTGATCGCCGGAACGGTCGTGCGGTCTTGCGCTCTGAGCGCAGCGAATCGCACTACCGACGGCACGATGGCCCGGTTACAGCTTCGGGAAGTCGGGGTCGGCGCGGATCGAATCGAGGTCCTCGTCCTCGGCCGCCCACCCGGCGACGCGGCCGTCGGAGCCGGCGAGGGCGATCCGGAGGTGCTTGATCGCCTCGCGGGAGCGCCCGGCGAGCGCGTGGTAGCAGGCGAGCTGATAGTTGAGGCCCGGGTTGTCGGGGTGGTACTCGAGGCCTTCGTCCAGCGTCGAGATGCCGCGGTCGTAGTTGCCGGCGAGGTAATCGGGTTCGGCGGCGTACCAGTACTCGTAGGCGGCGGGGGGAAGGGCGGAGCCGGGCTCGCCGCTGAAGACGAGGATCGTCGTCTCGGCCTCGAGCGCCGTCGCCTGGCGCCGCTCGCCGACGTCGGCGCGGACCAGGGCACCGGCCGGCGCGTCGAACCGCTCGCCTTCGACCTCGAAGCGGGCGGCGCCGGAGATCACGACGTAGAGCTCCTCGTGGCCGGCGGCCCCCTGGCTCGTCTCGTCGTGCGGCTCGATCACCTCGTCGCCGGCGGCGGCTCCGGTGTAGGCGTTGGCGCGGATGCCGGTCAGGCCCATCGCGCGGCGGATCGGCCGCCAGATCGCGCCCGAGCTCTGCTCGAGCGCCGGCAGCTCGTGGAGATGGACGACGCGCTCGCTCACGGGACGATCTCGTAGGTCAGCTCGCTCATCCCGTTCCCGTAGGCGGTCAGGTCGAGGAGCTTCATCGGCGGCACCGGGCCTGCGAACAGCGGCAGCCCGGCGCCGAGGACGACCGGGACGATCGTCACCTGGAGGACGTCGAGCAGGCCGGCTGCGACGAACTGCGTGGCGACGTCGCCGCCGCCGACCAGCCACAGGTCCTTGCCGGCCGCCGCCTCGATCATCTCCCCGTGGAGGTCGGCGACCGAGCCGGAGGCGAAGCGGAGGCCGGTCGCGTCGTCGACCGGGCGCAGGTCCCGCGAGGTCAGCACCCAGGTCGGCAGCTCGCCGTACATCCACTTCTCGTCGAGGATGAACTCGTACGTCTTCGAGCCCATCACCAGCGCCCCGACGCCCCTCATGAACTCGGGATAGGACGACTCCATCGGCCCGCGATGCTCGGCAGTGCCGGCGTAGCCGGGGCCGTCGAACCGCGTCAGCCACTCGAGGTTCTCGTCGAGGTCGGCGATGTAGCCATCGAGGCTCATCGCTGCGTAGTAGACGGTCCGTGCCACCGCGGCCAAAGTTATCGGCCGCTGGGCGCGGCGGCGGCGCCCCCGGTCGCGTTAGTGTCGGCCGCGATGAGCGATCCCTCGCGCAGCGACCTCGAGCGCGCCGTCTCGGCGGTCGTCAACGACTGCCTCGGCGTCGAGGCCGGCGAGCAGGTGCTCGTGATCGCCAACCCGGCGACCCTCGGCCTCGGCGAGCGGCTTCGTGGCGAGGCCGGTCGTGCCGGCGCCGACGCGGTGCTGGCGCTGATGGCCGAGCGCGACTCCCACGCCGCCGAGCCGCCGCGCTCGGTCGCCGCGGCGATGAAGGAGGCCGACGTCGTCCTCGCGCCGACCGTCCAGTCGCTCTCGCACACCGCGGCGCGCAAGGCGGCATCGGAGGCGGGCGCGCGGATCGCGACGCTGCCCGGCGTCACCGAGCAGATGCTCGCGCGGGTGATGAGCGCCGACATGGCGGAGCTGCGGCGACGAGGCCGGGTGATCGCCGACATTCTCGACGCCGGCACGGAGGCTCGGATCACCTGCGGCAACGGCAGCGACCTGCGGCTCGGCCTCGAGGGGCGGACCGCGATCCCCGACGCCGGCGAGCTGACCGACCGCGGCGCCTTCGGCAACCTCCCCTGCGGAGAGGGCTTCATCTCGCCCGACGATCGCGCCTGCGAGGGCACGCTCGTCGTCGACGGGACGATCGCCGAGGTCGGGATCCCGTCCGCGCCGGTAACCCTGACCGTCGAGGGCGGGCGCCTGACCGGCGCGACGGGCGCCGAGGGCGCGGCGCTCGTCGAGCTGCTGACGGCATCCGGTGACGAGGGCCGGACCGTCGCCGAGCTCGGCGTCGGCACGAACGAGAAGGCGAAGTTGAGCGGCAACGTCCTCGAGGACGAGAAGCTGCTCGGTACCGTCCATGTCGCTTTCGGCGCCTCGGCCGCGATCGGCGGCCGGATCCAGGTGCCGGTCCACCTCGACTGCGTCGTGATGAGGCCGGTGCTGACCGTGGACGGCGCCGAGATCGTCCGCGACGGCAAGCTGCTCGTCTGATCCCCTGGTGGTCCCGGCGGACAATCGCCTCCTCGCCGTCCCGAACGTCTCCGACGGCTCCGAGCCGGGCGTCGTCGCCCATCTCCGCGAGAGCTTCGCCCCGCCGGTCGCGCTGCTCGACGAGCACTCCGACGCCGTCCACAACCGCACCGTCTTCACGGTCGCCGGCGACGACCGCCCCCTGCTCGCCGCCCTCAAGCAGCTCGCCTGGCACGCAATCGAGCGGATCGACATCAGCCGTCAGCGCGGCGCCCACCCGCGGATCGGCTCGATCGACGTCTGCCCGATCGTCTGGCACGATCCGGAGTTGCGGCCCCGCGCCGTCGATCTCGCCGGCGCGGTCGCCGAGCAGCTCGGCGCGATCGGCCTCCCGGTCTTCCTCTACGGCGAGCTGGCGGGCACGCCCGAGCGCCGTGAGCGCGCCTGGTTTCGCCGTGGCGGCCACGTCGAGCTCGCCCGGCGGATGGCCGCCGGCGAGCTCGAGCCCGACTACGGCCCGGGCTGGGCGCATCCGAGCGCGGGCGGCGTGCTGGTGACGGCGCGGCCGCCCCTGGCCGCGTTCAACCTCGAGTTACGGGAGGGGACGCCGCTCGAGACCGCCCGCGCGATCGCGGCCGCCCTGCGCGAGTCGGGGGGCGGTCCACCGGGAGTCAGGGCGCTCGCCATCGAGCTCGGCCCGGGCCGGGTGCAGATCTCGACGAACGTCCACGATCCGGTCGTCGTGCCGCTCGCCGAGGTCGTCGCGCTGACCCGGCGCCTCGGAGAGTCCCGGGGCACTCACCCGGTCGAGGCCGAGCTCGTCGGCCTCGTACCCGAGGCCGCCCTCGCGGGCTGGCCCGCCGACCTGCCGTTCGCCGGCGGCGATCCCTCCGATCGGACGATCGAGTCGCGGCTCGCGGCCACGGCGAGCGCCTGACCGGTTCTAACTAGAATCGGCCGCCGAATGCCGGGCAACGAGAAACCACGCCGCCGCAAGCACCGCGGCACCCAGACCGGGAGCATCAGCCGCAGCCAGAGCCGGCGCCCCCGCAATCGTCAGGAGGCGATGGCCCAGGCCCGCTCGCGCGGCAAGGGCAGCAGGAAGACGAGCCGCGTCGACCGCCGCGACATCCCGCCGACCTGGCGCGGGGCGGTCATCCGCGGCCTGCTGTTCGCGGCGCTGCTGCTGCCGGTCTCGCTGCTCTTCGGCCAGCCGCTCGGCGGCGCGATCGCGCTGACGATCATCGCGGCGATCGTCTACGTGCCGCTCGGCTTCTACACCGAGACGTTCTTCTTCAACCGCCGGATGGCGCGACAGCAGCAGGAACGCGAGGCGAAGAAGTCCGAGAAGGCGAGCTGACGGCGGCGATGGACGTCCGCACCTTCACGGTCGGTCCGTTCGCCGAGAACACCTACTTCATCCGCCGCGACGGCTCCCAGCGGGCGCTCGTGATCGATCCCGGCGAGGAGGCACCGCTGCTGCTCGGCGCGATCGACGAGCTCGGCCTCGACGTCGAGGCGATCCTGCTGACCCACACCCACGTCGACCACGTCGGCGCGGTCACCCCGGTCGCCGAGGCAACCGGCGCCACGGTCTACTGCCCGGTGCTCGAGACGCCGATGCTCGCCGACATCATGAAGTGGACGCCGATCCCCGGGATCGGTCCCTACGACGGCTACGACGCCGACGAGACGCTCGCCGGTGGCGAGAAGCTCGAGCTCGCCGGCTTCGACGTCGACGTCATCTTCACGCCCGGTCACAGCATCGGCCACCTCACCTACTCGATCCCCGACGAGACCGCGATCTTCAGCGGCGACGTCCTCTTCCAGGGTTCGGTCGGTCGCGTCGACCTGCCCGGCGGCGACTGGCCGACGCTGGCCAACAGCCTGCGGCTGCTCGTCGACGGCCATCCCGCCGAGACCGTCGTCTACCCGGGTCACATGGGCATCACCACGCTCGAGCGCGAGATCGGCTCGAACCCCTTCCTGGCCGACCTTCCCGCGGCGGCCGAGTAGCTGCCGCCCGCCGTGGCCAGGAAGCACCAGGCACCGAAGGGCACCTTCGACGTGCTCCCCGCCGACGAAGCTGCCCGCGCCGCCGTCCACGAGGCCGCGGCGCGTCGACTCGGCGCCGCCGGATACGGCCGGATCGAGACCCCCGTGTTCGAGGACACCGGGCTGTTCGAGCGCGGGGTGGGGGAGTCGACCGACATCGTCCGCAAGGAGATGTTCACCTTCGAGGACCAGGGCGGGCGCTCGATCACGCTGCGCCCGGAGGGAACGGCGCCGATCTGCCGCGCCTACGTCGAGCACGGCATGCACCGGCTCCCGCAGCCGGTGAAGCTCTGGTACCGCGGCCCATTCTTCCGCTACGAGCGTCCCCAGGAGGGCCGCTTCCGGCAGTTCAACCAGATCGGAGCCGAGGCGATCGGGGCGGGCTCGGCGATGGTCGACGCCGAGCTGATCATCC
Organism: Solirubrobacterales bacterium; assembly: GCA_036257785.1. Classification (GTDB taxonomy): domain Bacteria; phylum Actinomycetota; class Thermoleophilia; order Solirubrobacterales; family 70-9; genus RHKX01. The sequence continues at coordinate 5,736 of DATAFA010000031.1, forward strand.
TGCTCGCCGGGACGTTCGCCGACCTCGGCATCCCCGACGCCGAGCTGCTGCTCTCCTCGCTGGGGTCGCCGGCGGCCCGGGCCGGCTACCGCGGCGAGCTGAGCGACTACCTCCGCGAGCACGAGGGCGATCTCTCCGACGACGTCCGCGATCGGATCGACGCGAATCCGATGCGGGCCTTCGACTCCGACCACGCCGGCACCCGGGCGGTGATGGAGGGGGCACCGCAGATGCTCGACCGCCTCGCGGGCGAGGACGCCGAGCACTTCGCCGAGGTCCGCTCCCTGCTCGACGACGCCGGGGTCGCCTACACGCTCGACGGCTCGCTCGTCCGCGGCCTCGACTACTACAACCGCACCGTCTTCGAGTTCACCTGCGACCGGCTCGGCGCCCAGTCCGGCCTCGGCGGCGGCGGCCGCTACGACGGACTGGTCGAGCTGCTCGGCGGGCCACCGACCCCCGCCGTCGGTTGGGCCGCGGGCATCGAGCGGATCCTGCTCGCGCTGGAGACCCCGCCCGACCCGGAGCCGATCGACGTCTTCGTCGTCGCCGGCGAGGACCGGGCCCGCGCTTTCGCCCTCGTTGGCGAGCTCCGCGGGGCCGGCCTCGCCGCCGACCTCGACCTCGCCGGCCGCAGCTTCAAGGGGCAGATGAAGCAGGCCGACCGCTCGCGCGCCGCTCACGCGGTGATCCTCGAGCCCGACGGCACCGCGAAGCTCCGCGACATGAGCAGCGGCGATCAGCGCGAGATCGAGCCGGCCGCGATCGTGGCCGCGCTCGCCGCCGGCGCCCGCTGAGAGGCTGCAAGACTCCGCGACCGTGACCGACAGCGCCGAGATCCCCGAGTTCCCCGCCCAGCGCGGCAACGTCTATCGCGACACCTGGGCGGGTCAGGTCCGCGCCGATCTCGTCGGCACCGAGGCCCGGCTGGCCGGCTGGGTCAACCGGCGCCGCGACCACGGTGGCCTCGTCTTCATCGACCTTCGCGACCGCACCGGCATCGTCCAGCTCGTCTTCGACCCCGACGACAGCGGCACCGCCTTCGAGCTCGGCCACGAGCTCCGCCCCGAGGACGTGCTCAGCGTCCGCGGGCCGGTCGTCGAGCGCTCGCCCGAGACGGTCAACCCCGAGATCCCGACCGGCGGCTTCGAGGTCCGGGTCGCCGAGGCCGGACTGCTCTCCGATGCCCGAACGCCGCCGTTCGAGATCGAGGGCCACGGCAGCAGCGAGGTCGGCGAGGAGACGCGGTTGCGCTACCGCTACCTGGACCTGCGCCGCGAGCAGATGCGCGAGGCGCTGCAGCTCCGCGCGAAGCTGGTCCGGGCGATGCGCGAGCAGCTCGACGGCGAGGGCTTCGTCGAGATCGAGACGCCGGTGCTGACCCGCTCGACGCCCGAGGGCGCGCGTGACTTCCTCGTCCCGAGCCGGCTCCAGCAGGCCTCCTTCTACGCGCTCCCGCAATCGCCGCAGCTCTTCAAGCAGCTGTTGATGGTCGCCGGGTTCGAGCGCTACTACCAGATCGCCCGCTGCTTCCGCGACGAGGACATGCGCGCCGACCGCCAGCCGGACTTCACGCAGCTCGACATCGAGATGTCCTTCGTCGAGATCGAGGACGTGATCGCGGTGAACGAGCGGCTGATCGCGCACGTCCTCGGCGCCGCCGGCATCGACGTCGAGCTGCCGATCCCGCGCATCTCCCACGACGATGCCCTGGCCCGCTACGGCACCGACCGCCCCGACGTCCGCTTCGGGATGGAGCTGACCGACCTCTCCGACCCGCTTCGGGAGACGGAGTTCCGCGTCTTCCGCGGGACGATCGACAGCGGCGGCGTCGTCAAGGGCCTGAACGCCGGCAGGCGGGAGCTGCCGCGCTCGGAGCTCGACGGGCTGATCGCCGATGCCCAGGAGCTCGGCGCGAAGGGCCTCGTCTGGGCGTTCCGCGAGGGCGACGGCTGGCGCTCGCCGACGGCGAAGTTCCTGACCGCGGAGGAGCTCGCGAAGCTCAACGAGGCGCTCGGCGCCGCCGAGGGCGATCTGCTGCTGATCGTCGCCGACGAGGCCGCCGTCGCCAACCAGGTCCTGGGAACGTTGCGGACCCGCCTCGCCGCGCGCTGGGACGAGATCCCGGCGGGATCGAACGCCTTCTGCTGGATCGTCGACTGGCCCTTGCTCGAGTGGGGCGCTGAGGAGGGCCGGTGGACGCCGCTGCATCATCCGTTCACGGCGTTCGAGGGCGAGATCGACGAGGACGATCCCGGCAGCATCCGCGCCCGTGCCTACGACCTCGTCTGGAACGGCAGCGAGATCGGCGGCGGCTCGATCCGGATCAGCGACCCGGCGGCGCAGGAGCAGGTCCTCGGGCTGCTCGGCATCGACGCCGAGGAGGCGGAGGCGCGCTTCGGGTTCCTGCTCGAGGCGCTGCGCTACGGCGCGCCGCCGCATGGCGGCATCGCCTACGGGATCGACCGGATCTGCGCCCTCGCGGCCGGAGCCGACTCGATCCGCGACGTGATCGCCTTCCCGAAGACCGCCTCCGGAGGCGATCCGCTGACCGGCGCGCCGGCTCCGGTCGACGCTCGCCAGCTCCGCGAGCTCGGGATCACGGTGAGGAGCCCCGCTCCGCGGTGAGCGGCGAGCTGGCCGAGCACGCGACGAGGGCGATAGCCGCGATCAACTCGCGCGATCCGGAGCTGATCGCCGCCGCCTTCGACCCGCTCGCCGAGATCCACACCGGCCGCAACACCTATCTCGGCGTCGAGGCGGCGATCGGCTGGGCCGAGAAGCGCTACGACCACCTCGACCGCCGCTACACGATCGCCGCCACCCACACCAGGGGCGAAGCAGTCCTCGTCCTCGGAACCGTGGAGTACGTCTGGCGTGAGGAGGGCGAGGTCGGCGACAGCGCGCCGATCGCGCTGAAGCTCGAGTTCGCGGGCGGCCGGGTCCGGACTCTCACGGTCGCGGACGACCCCGAGGCGGCCCTCGAAGCTTTCGAATCCCTCCCCCTGGGCCGTTCTGGCGCGTCATAGCGTGGTCAAAACGGCCCAGGTCGCGGGAGGGCGTCCGCAGGGCTCAAGGTTTTCCGGTCGTCGGCCGAACTGCCTTGGTAGTTTCCCCATGGGCCCGAACTCGTTCGACAGCCGCTCTAATTGTGAACCAACACGAATGGCTCGGGAGCCGTCGTCCGATGCGCCCTTGGGCGTAGCGGCAGGCTCCCCCCTGTATGACAGGGTTCAGAAGCCGGGCGGCACCGGCGGGTTGGAGCCCATGATCTCGTTCCGGCGCCGGAACGCCCGCATCGTCCGGGCTCCCGCCCTTCACGGGGGCGCCCGATGAGGAAGGCGCTGAACGAGAACCCGATGGTGCAGCTCGCCGTGATCGGCGTCTGCGCGGTCGCCTTCGCGGTGATCCTCTTCACGTCGGTCCTGAAGAAGGACGACACGTCGGCGCCCGCGACGACCACGGCGACGCCGGCGGCGACCGCGAGCACGACCGCGGCGCCGAGCAGCGATCCGGCCGCCGCCTCGTCCTCGTCGGCCACCCCGGCCCCGTCCGGGTCCGCGGCGACCCCTGCCCCGGTCAGCCCCGACACCTCCGCCGTAACCCCGCCTGCCGCCGGCGGGTCGCCGGCCGACGGCCTGCTTCCCTCAAAGGGCCTGCCCGAGAACCTGCTCGTCGCCTTCGCGAAGAACCAGACCATCGCGCTTCTGGTCGTCGACCCGAAGGGACTCGCGGACAAGCAGCTCGAGCAGTTCACCGACACCCTGCGGGCCCGCGACGACGTCGAGCTCTTCGTCGTCAACGTCCGCGACATCGCCAAGTACGCTCGCGTCACCGCGGGCGTCTCGGTCAGCCGCACCCCGGCTCTCGTCGTCATCCGCCCCCGCAAGCTCACCGGCTCGGTCCCGACCGCGACCGTCTCCTACGGCTTCCGCGGCCCGCGCAGCGTCAACCAGGCCGTCGACGACGCGCTCTACAAGGGCAAGCAGGTCCCCTCCTACCCCTAGGACCCGAATCAAGGGCGTAGCCCGCCGACCGGGAGCCTGGCCCGCTCTACCCTTTAGGCCATGGATCCGGTTGCCTTCGCGGCCTATCTCGACGACGACTCGCGGCGCGGCGAGCCCGTTCCCGGCGCTGCCCGGGGCTCGGCCGGCGGCGCCGCCTGTGGCGATCTGATCTCGCTCTCGCTGCGGCTCGACGGCGGCAGCGTCACCGACGTCCGGATCGATGCGAGCGGCTGCGGCGCGGCCCGCGCCGCAGCCGCGGCGGCGGCGGAGCTGCTCGACGGCGCGACGCTGCACGAGGCCGGTCTGCTCGACGGCGCGGCGGTCGCCGCGGCGCTGGGAGGACTGAGCCCGGTCGGGACCCACGCCGCCGACCTCGCGGCCGAGGCGGCGCACCGGGCACTCGGGGTCGCGGTCGCCGGCGCCGCCGAGCCGATCCTGCCGCCGCCCGGGGAGGGCTGCGAGCGGGTGCTGGTCGCCGTCAGCGGTGGCGTCGACAGCGCCGTCGCAGCGCTCCGCGAGCGGGAGCGGGGCGCTGACGCCATCGCGGTCACGCTCGAGCTCTGGTCCGATCCGGCCAACGACGGCGAGCGCAGCTGCTGCTCCGCCGATGCCGTCCGCGTCGCCCGCTCGGTCGCGCAGGCGCAGGGCATCCCCCATCTGACCGTCGATCTCCGCGAGTCGTTCCGGGCCGGGGTCGTCGAGCCGTTCCTCGCCGGCTACGCGGCGGGCGAGACGCCGAACCCGTGCGTCCGCTGCAACGGCCGGGTCCGGATCGCGCCGATGATCGCGATCGCCGAGCGCCTCGGCGCGGCCGGGCTCGCCACCGGTCACTACGCCCGGACCCGCGACGACGGCGACGGGGCGCTGCTGACGGCGGCCGCCGACCCCGCCAAGGACCAGACCTACATGCTCGCCGGCCTGCCGCCGGAGGCGCTCGCGAAGCTCCGCTTCCCGCTCGGTGGCCTGACCAAGCCCGAGGTCCGCGAGATCGCCAGAACCGCCGGCCTCGCCGTCGCCGACAAGGCCGAGAGCCAGGACCTCTGCTTCCTCGCCGGCGTCGGCAAGGCCGGCTTCCTCGCCCGCCACGGTGGTCTCGCCGACCGCGATGGCGAGATCGTCGACTCCGAGGGCAACGTCGTCGGCCGCCATTCGGGCCACCACCGCTTCACGGTCGGGCAGCGTCGCGGCCTCGGCATCGCCTCGCCGGAGCCGCTCTACGTGATCGCGACCGACGCCACTGCCAACCGGGTCGTCGTCGGCGGCTCGGCGGAGCTCGACACCAGGCGGGTGCGGATCCGTGACGCGGTGCTGCACCGGCCGGCCGACCGGGTCGGGTCGGTCCGGCTCCGCTATCGAGCTCGCCCGCTCGCCTGCCGGGTCGGCGGCAGCGGGCAGGTGCCCGGACCCGGCGCCTGCGAGCGGCTCGAGCTCGAGCTCGATGACCCGGCGCAAGCCGCCGCGCCGGGCCAGACCGCGGTCCTCTGCGACGGCGATCTCGTCGTCGGCCACGGCACGATCGCCTGACCGCGACGATGCCTGCGGGCGTCGCTCGGCCACGGGGTCGGGTCGCGTAGCCTTGGCCGCCGTGAATTCGGAGCAGATCCGAGAGACCTACATGTCGTTCTTCGAGGAGCGGGGGCATCTGCGGGTGCCGTCGGCATCGCTGATCCCCGCCTCCGACGACCCCAGCGTGCTGCTGACGACGGCCGGCATGCAGCCTTTCCAGCCCTACTACCTGGGCCGGGAGACGCCGCCGGCACCGCGGCTGACCTCCTCTCAGCGCTGCTTCCGGACGCCCGACATCGAGGAGGTCGGCAGCACCGCCCGCCATCTCACCTGCTTCGAGATGCTCGGCAACTTCGCCTTCGGCGACTACTTCAAGCGGGAGGCGATCGACTTCGCCTGGGAGCTGTCGCTCGACGGCTTCGGATTCGACGCCGGGGAGATCTGGGTGACGGTCTTCGGCGGCGACGAGGAGCTCGGCCTCGGCCCCGACACGGAGGCGATCGAGCTCTGGAAGGAGCGCGGCGTCCCCGAGGAGCGGATCGTCCTGCTGCCGCGCTCGGAGAACTTCTGGCAGGCCGGCAGCAAGGGCCCGTGCGGCCCCTGCTCGGAGCTCTACGTCGACCGCGGCGAGGGGTTCGGCGGCCCCGCCGACCGACCCGGCGACGACAGCGACCGCTTCCTCGAGTACTGGAACCTCGTCTTCACCGCCTACGACCTCCACGAGGACGGCTCGCTGACCGAGCTGCCGGCGAAGAACATCGACACCGGCCTCGGCCTCGAGCGGATGGCGGCGATCAAGCAGGGCGTCGACTCCGTCTTCGACACCGATCTGCTGCGACCGCTCGTCGACCTCGGCGCCGAGCTCTCCGGCCGGCCCTACGCCGGCGACGACGCCGCCGCGACCCGGGCGATGCGGATCATCGCCGACCACGTCCGCGGCTCGGTCCAGCTGATCGCCGACGGCGTCGTCCCCTCCAACGAGCGCCGCGGCTACGTGCTGCGGCGGATCATGCGCCGTGCCATCCACCAGGGCCGCGTGCTCGGGCTGGAGTCGCCCTACCTCGGCCGCTTCGCCGAGCGCGCGATCGAGCTGCTCGCGCCGGTCAACCCGGCGCTGGTGGCGGAGCGCGACACGATCATGCGCTGGATCGGCTCCGAGGAGGAGAGCTTCGGGCGGACCCTCGACCGCGGCAGCCAGCTCCTCGACCGCCTGATCGCCGATGCGCTCGGCTCGGGAACCTCCTGGATCGCGGCCGAGGACGCCTTCGAGCTCCACGACACCTACGGCTTCCCCTACGACCTGACCCGCGAGCTCGTCGCCGAGCGCGGCCTCAGCGTCGACGACGAGGGCTTCGAGGAACTGATGGAGCAGCAGCGCGAGCGGGCTCGCAGCCGCGGCGGCGTCAGCGGTGAGGGGGAGGGGGCTCACGATCGCGTCATCGGCTTCGTCGGCTCGGCGCCGGCGAGCCGCTTCATCGGCTACGAGGACCTGCGGGCGGAGACCGGAGTCGCCGCGGTCGAGGCTGCCGGCGACGAGGAGGCTGTCCTGGTCAAGCTCGAGGAGAGCCCGTTCTACCCTGAGGGCGGTGGTCAGGTCGCCGACCACGGGATGCTCCGCTGGCCCGGCGGCGAGGCCGAGGTCGTCGACGTCTACCGCGTCGGCGCCGATCAGGCGCTGAAGGTCCGCGGTCCGGCCCCCGAGGCGGGCTCGCGCATCGAGGCCGAGGTCGCCCGCTTCGACCGCCACGCGACGATGCGCAACCACACCGCCACCCATCTGCTCCATGCGGCCCTGCGCGAGCGGCTCGGCACCCACGTCCGCCAGGCCGGCTCGGCCGTGCGGCCGGACAAGCTGCGCTTCGACTTCACCCACGGTAGCCGCCTCAACCCCGAGGACCTCGCGATCATCGGCGATCGCGTCAACGGCTGGATCAAGGACAGCGCCCCGGTCCGCGCGATCGAGATGGATCGCAGCGAGGCCGAGCGGCTCGGCGCGATGGCGCTGTTCGGCGAGAAGTACGGCGACTGGGTCCGCGTCGTCGAGGTCGAGGGCGTCTCTCGCGAGCTCTGCGGCGGCACCCACGTCGCCAGCACCGCCGAGATCGGCATCTTCGCGATCCTCTCGGAAGGCTCGAGCGCATCGAACGTGCGCCGCATCGAGGCCGTCACCGGGCCCGCCGCGATCGACCTCTACCGCGAGCGCAGCGACCAGCTCACCCGCGCCGCCGCGGCGCTGGGCGGCCGGGACGACGCCGTCGCGGCGGCCGAGCGGCTGGCCGCACGCCTGCGTGAGCTCGAGGCTGCCGCGGCCGAGCGCGGCGCCGAAGCGGCCGGCAACCGCGCGGCCGAGCTGGCCGCGGACGCCGAGACCGTCGCCGGGATCGGCATCGTCGTCGGCGAGCTCGGCGAGCTCGCCGATGCCCGTGCCCTGCTCGGTACGGCCCACGACATCAAGTCGCGGATCGGTGACGCCGCCGTCGTCCTCGCGGCGACGAGCGGCGAGAAGGTCTCCCTCGTCGGCGTCTTCAGCCCCGCCGCGGTCGATCGCGGGCTCTCGGCGGCCGACGTCGTCCGCGAGGCGGCTGGCATAGTGGGGGGCGGAGGAGGCGGGAAGCCCGAGGTCGCTCAGGCCGGGGGACGCCACGTCGAGAAGATCGGTGATGCCCTGAACGCAGCGCGAGAAGCCGTCCTCAACGGACTCGACGGGGACCGGTAGCCGGGTGCGGGTGCTGGCGATCGACCACGGAGCGGCCCGCTGCGGCTGCGCCCTCTCGGACCCGAGCGGCACGATCGTCCGCCCGATCGATCCGATCGAGCCGCCCGATCCCGCCGCGGTCGCGGCGATCGTCGCCGAGCACGGGGTCGAGACAGTCGTCGTCGGGCTGCCGGTCAGCCTCGACGGCAGCGAGGGCGCACAGGCCGCCGCCGCGCGCGCCTTCGCCGACGATCTCGCGGCCCGGCTCGACGTCCCGGTCGAGACCTACGACGAGCGCCTGACGACGAAGATGGCCGCCGCCTCGCGCCGGGGTGGCTCGAAGGCCTCCGAGGACTCGCTCGCCGCCGCCCACCTGCTCGACAGCTGGCTGCTCGCCCGCGAGGCCCGCCGATGAGCGACGAGCCCGAGGTCCCGCCGCCGGTGGATCCGTTCCTCGCCGACGACCCCGCCGCCCTCGAGCGCGAACGGCGCCGCCAGCAGCGCGAGGCCCGCCGCCGGGCCCGATCGACGGGCCGCAAGTCGCTGAGCGAGCGCGTCAGCGGCGTCCTCGACGGCGCCGCCGACAAGGGCCGCGAGGCGCTCGAGCAGACGAAGGAGCGTGCCCGCAACCGCGAGGCGCCGCCGAACGCCCCCGAGCCGCCGCCGTTCCGCCGGCCCCGGGCCGACCCCGCCGCGCTCGACGCCTCCGGCGCCGACGCCCCCGAGACCGGCGCGGCCCCCGAGACCGCAGCCCCCGCAGAGGCCGACCCTGCCGCTGCGACTCCCGACGTCACACCCGCGGCCCCGCCCCCGACGCCGCCGGCGCCCGCGGTTCCGAAGCCGGGCCGCCTCTCCGCCGACGAGCTGATGCCGCGTCGCCGGAGCCGCCGCCCGGAGCCGGCGCCGCCCGACCCGGCACCCAGCGGCCCGATCACCGAGGACCACGACTGGTTCGCCGACGCCGACAGCGCCCCGCCGCCGCCGGTCCCGCCTCAGCCCCGCGAGGTCGCGACCGGCGAGTACCCGCCGCTGCCGCCCCCGACGCCGCCCCCGCCGGGCGCCGGCAAGACGATCCTCCTGCGGCGGCTGATCGCCCTGGCGCTCGTCCTCCTGATCGCGATCGCGGTCTACGGGCTGCTCACCCGCGGCGACGACCCGGCCCCGGCCCCGAAGGGCCCGGCGACGCTGAAGACCGAGGACGTGACGATCCCGGAGGGCTACACGCGCTCCCAGATCGCCGCGGTGGCCAAGGACGCCGGCCTGAGCGGCGACTACGAGAAGGCGACCGCCAAGGCCCCGAAGGGCTTCGACATCGCCAAGTCCGGCGCCCCGAAGGACGCCAGCCTCGAGGGCTTCCTGTTCCCGGCCACCTACGAGCTCAAGCCCGGAGCGAGCGTCGACGACCTGGTCGCCCAGCAACTCGCGGCCTTCGAGCGCAACATCAAGCAG
>DATAFA010000039.1:0-13320 GCA_036257785.1 Solirubrobacterales bacterium
CACCGCCCCGGCCGCCCCGATCACCGGCCCGGTCGCGGCCGGGTCGAGGAAGCTCTGGGCGTAGGCGGCCGCGTAGGCGGCGAGCAGGTACAGCGCCAGGAACCGCCGCCCGCCGATCAGCCGCTCGACCGCCCCGCCGAAGATCCACAGGAAGAGCATCGTGATCGCGACGTGGAGCAAATCGGCGTGGAGGAACGTCGCCGTCAGCGGCGTCACCCACCAGGGCGCCTGGCCGAGGTCGTCGGGGATCTTCGTCCCGATCGTGCCTCCGGCTTCGACGAGGCCGTCCTCCCCGCAGACGATCCCCTCGGAGCCGATTCCGCACTCGCTGCCCGGGTGGGTCAGCCGGAACGGGATCGCGCCGAGCTCGATCGCGGCCTGATCGCGCTTCGAGACGTGCTCGGCCGCTAGCTCGGGGCTCGAGGACGCGCTCCCGGACAGGGTCAGCTGCCAGCCGAGGGCGAGCAGGCAGACGACGATCAGGGCGATCGTCACGCGCGGCACCGGACCGCTCGTCTGGCTGTCCTTGAAGGGGATCACCTCCCCCATAGGTTGGCCGATCGGCGCCGCGCGGGCGGTCCGGACCGGGCGGCGCGACGATCGTCAGGCGCTATCCGGCGCCGGCGGCCAGCGCCTCGCGGGCGCTCTCGTCCGCGTGGTAGCTGGAGCGGACCAGCGGTCCGGCGGCGACCGACTCGAAGCCGATCTCGCGCGCCGCAGCGGCGAGCGCGTCGAACTCCTCCGGCTCCCAGTAGCGGACGACCGGCAGATGGCGCTCGGTCGGGCGCAGGTACTGACCGACCGTCAGGACCTGGACGTGATGCTCGCGGAGGACCCCGAACGTCTCGACCATCTCGTCGAAGCTCTCGCCGAGGCCGACCATCAACCCCGACTTCGTGACGACGTCGGCCCCGCCCATCTCCTTCGCCATCCTCAGGACCCGCGTCGAGCGCTCGAACCGCGACCCGCGACGCGCCACCGGGTAGAGGCGCGGCACGACCTCGCAGTTGTGGTTGAAGACGTCGGGCCGCTCGGCGATCACCTTGGCGAGCGGCATCTCCTGACCGCGGAAGTCGGGGGTCAGCACCTCGACCCGGCAGCCCGGGGCCTGGAGCCGGATCGAGCGGATCACGCCGACGAAGGCGCCGGCGCCGTAATCGGGGAGGTCGTCGCGGTCGACCGAGGTGATCACCGCGTGCTTGAGGCCCATCTTCGCGACCGACCGCGCGACCCGCGCCGGCTCCAGCGGGTCGTTCCAGGTCGGCTTGCCGGTGTTGACGTTGCAGAACCCGCAGCGTCGGGTGCAGGTGTCGCCGAGGATCATGAACGTCGCGGTGCCGCGCTCCCAGCACTCGCCGATGTTTGGGCAGTTCGCCTCAGCGCAGACGGTGTGCAGGCCCTCGCTCTTGATCTGCGCCTTCAGCTCGCGGTACTTCGGCCCGCCCGGCGCCGGCACCTTCAGCCAGCGCGGCTTGCGCTCCCGGAACGGCCGGCCCTGGATCTTCTCGACCGCGATGCCGCCCGGCCGCGCCCGCGAGCGCGTCTTGTGTTGCCGTTCGGGTTGCCGTTCCGGTTGCCGCTCCGGTTCGCGCTCGGGCGCGCGCTCGGCGATCTCGGCGGCTCCGGCAGGCGGGGGGTTCACCGCGCCAACGTTAGCGAGCGGCGTCCGCCGTGCCGGGCGAGCTCACCCGGGCAGCTCGATCACGGACCGCAGGTACTCGGGCTCGAGGAGGAGAGATCCGTCGGTCGCGAGGTTGGCCGCCTCCGTCTGGGCAACGAGCTGGGCCCTGACCTCGGGCCAGCGGCCCTCGGCCTCGAGCGTCTCGCGGGCGAGGATGATCGGCCCGAGGCGCTGTTCCTCCTCGGCGATCCAGGCCTCGACCGAATCTCCCTCGACCTGGATCGTCTCGAGCGAGCAGGTGAGCGTTGCCCCGGTGGCGGCGAACAGCTCGCGAACGTGGTCCTCGACGCCCCAGAGGATCGGCGGCTGAAAGCCCTCCGGAGGCGGCGGCAGGTGCTGGGCGAGCAGCATGAAGAGCTGGCCGATCGAGCCGGTCGGTGTCCAGGCGGCAACCCCGATCCGCCCGCCCGGGCGGCAGACGCGGGCGAGCTCGGCGGCGGCCTGCTGCTGGTTCGGCGCGAACATCACCCCGAACATCGAGATGACTGCGTCGAAGGAGTCGTCCTCGTACGGGAGCGCTTCGGCGTCGCCCTCGACGAGGTCGATCTCGACGCCCACCGCGGTCGCCCGCTCGGCGGCGACCGCGAGCAGCTTCGGAGTCAGGTCGAGGCCGCTCACGACGGCGCCGCGCTCGGCGGCGACCAGCGCCCCGTTGCCGGTCCCGGTCGCGACGTCGAGGACACGCTCGCCGGCGCCGATGCCGAGCCGCTCGACGAGCATCCCGGCCGCCGGGACCGTCCGCTCGGCGATCTTCGGAAAGTCGCCGACGGTCCACATCCGGCGCTGTCGCTCCTTGATCTCCTCGAAGCCGCTCATCCGCTCCTCCTCGTTCGCTCGGCCCGCCGCGGAGGAGGCTACCCAGATCGCTCAGCGCGGGGTGAGCCGGACCGGCAGACCGCCCTGGGGGGAAAGGGTCGGGGACTGGTGGATCTCGAGCTCGTAGCCGTCGGGCAGCTCGAAGCGGAAACGGCGGACCAGGGCCGCCGCGATCGCGTGGACCTCGGTGTAGCCGAAGCGTTTGCCGATGCAGACCCGCGGGCCCATCCCGAACGGGACGTAGGCGCCGCGCGGCCATTCGGCCCGGCGCTCGGGCAGGAACCGGTCGGGGTCGAAGCGGTGCGGATCCGCGAAGACCTCGGGCAGGCGGTGACTGACCCAGGAGCTGTAGAAGCAGGGGATCCCGGCCGGGGCGGTGACGCCGTTGAACTCGAAGTCGCGGACCGAGCGGCGCGGTCCGATCCACGCCGGCGGGTAGAGGCGCAGGGTCTCGTCGACGGCCCGGGTCAGGAGGGGCAGGCCGCCGAAGAGCTCCTCGGCCCCGGGCTCGCGATCGCCGCAGACGCCGCGGAGCTCCGCGGCCAGGCGATCGGCCCAATCGGGGTTCCGGGCGAGCTCGTAGACGAGGAAGCTGACCGTCGACGTCGCCGTGTCGTGGCCGGCGAAGAGCAGGGTGAGGACGTGGTCGAGGACCTGCCTGTCACTGAGCGAGCGGCCCTCCGCGTTGGTCGAGGCGAGCAGGGACGAGAGGACGTCGCCGCCGTCCTCGCCGCGCCGCCGCCGCCGGGCGATCTCCTCGCCGACCATCTCCTCGAGGGCCGCCCGATCGCGCTTCAGCTTCGCCAGCGGCGTGCCCGGCCCGAACAGCATCTGCATCGGGAACTCGCGGGCGTGGAAGCCGAGCCCGCTCTCGAACCGGGCCGCGATCGCGGCGGCCCGGCCCGAATCGGGGTCGAAGCCGAACAGCGCGCCCATTGCGATCCGCATCGCGAGGGTGCGCGCCCACTCGTAGACGTCGGTGCTCGCCCCGGCCGGCAGCGCATCGACGGCCGTCGCCGCCTCGCTTCCCATCACCGCGGCCGCCGTGGCGATGCGCTCGCGGTGGAATGCCGGCATCAGGATCGCCCGGGAGCCGTCGTGATAGTCGCCGTCGGTCGTCAGCAGGCCGTCGCCGATCAGGGTCAGCAGGTCGCCCATCCGGCCATGGCGCCAGCCGAAGTTCTCGCGGCCGGAGACGAGCATGAAGTGGTTGGCCTCCGGGCCGATCATCGCGAGGTTGTAGCCGAAGACGATCCGCAGCCCGAAGATCGGGCCGTGCCGCTCGTAGGACTCGAGCAGCAGGTTGAGGACGTCGTGGCGAAAGCGCCAGGTGGTGCGGATGCTGGGCCGGTTCTCGCCGCGCGGGAAGCTGCCGCGGCGGCGGGCCCGGTACTCGTCGCGGAAGTCGGCGAACAGGGCCCAGGGGCCCGGGAACGCCGGTCGTGGACCGGGATCGCCGATCCGGATCGTGGCACTGGTCGTCCCGTTGGCGCTCAAGTCGTCGATCCTGCTCGCCACCCCGGACGCCCTCGGGCACCGCGGGCGATCGCGGTCAGGAAGCGGCCGATCCCCTCGGCGATCCGCGCGGTCCGCTCCGACGGCCAGAGGTCGAAGGCATGCTCGGCCGCCGGCAGCTCGACGTACCGCACCGGACGCTTCGAGACCGCGCGCAGGCGCTCGACGAAGTCACGGGCGTCGCCGACGGGCACGAGGGTGTCGCGATCACCGTGGATGACGAGGAACGGCGGCGCGTCGGCGTGAACGCGGAAGCTCGGCGAGGCCGATCGGAACAGCTCCGGGTCCTCGTCGTAGCGCGCCTTGAAGACGATCTGCTCGAGCACCCAGTCGCGCATCCCCGCGTAGTAGAAGCCGCTCGAGTTGGTCAGGTCGTAGACCCCGTAGAAGGGGACGACGGCCGCGAGCGAGGTGTCCGCGTCCTCGAAGCCCGGCTGGTACTCGGGCGCGTTCTCGGTCAATCCCGCGAGCGCGGTCAGGTGCCCGCCCGCGGACCCCCCGGTGATGCAGATCATCGCCGGGTCGATCCGCAGCTCCTCGGCGTTCGCGCGGACCCAGGCGATCGCGCGCTTGACGTCGACGATCTGGTCCGGGAACGTCGCCTCCGGGCTCAGGCGATAGTCGATGTTGAAGCCGGTCCAGCCGATCTGGGCAAGATGGTTGAGCAGCGGGATGCCCTGCTCGTAGCGCGATCCGGCGAACCAGCCGCCGCCGTGGACCTGGATGACCGCCGGGTGCGGCTCGCGACCCGGCTCGCCGGTGGCGTTGCGGTAGACGTCGAGACGCAGCCGGCTGCCGTCGACCTCGGCGAAGACGACGCCGCGCTCGCGCTCGACGCCGCGGGTCACGAACATCAGCGGTGGCACCGCGAGGTGGCTGCGGGGGACACGCGGCTCGTCGTCGCTCGGCGCCTCGAGCCCCTCGAGCGCCGCGTCGATCCGCTGCACGCTGCGGTGGGCGAGCCAGGCGTTGCGGAGCTCCCAGAGGACGGTCAGGCCGATCAGCGCCCGCAGCGCCGTCGAGACCCGGCCCGGGATCCGCAGCACCCTGAGCACGGCAAGCGTGAGGATGCCGCCCCCTACCAGTTGGGGGGCCGACTCGCGGATCACCGTCGCCGTCCACCAGCGGGCGATTCGGAACATCAGCGCCAGCGGCGCCCGCGGCTGGATCCGGGCGATCCGGACCTGCTCCCTCAGGGCCGCCCGGGTGAATCCCGGAGGTCTGTCGTGGGACTCGCCGGCTGCCAAGGGGGGTGAAGTCTATGGCGGCTTCCGCCGGCGGGGCAACCGCAGCGCGGTTCCGAAGTCCCGTCTCGGGCATCGCCGGTCGATCGCGGCCGGCGGGACCGACCCGCAACAATCCGTCGCAGCATGGAGCCGCCCCACCGAACCGCCGACCCGTACGCCGACACCGACGTGATCGACGAGCGCGCCCCGCGCACGAACCAGTCGGTGGTCTTCCTGACGGCCGCCGCGGGGGTCATCTTCGGCTGGCCGCTGGCCTGGGCGCTGATGGCCCTGCAGCTCCTGATCGGACTCCTCCTCGGCCGCCGCTTCTGCCTGCCCTGCCTCGCCTACTTCGAGCTGATCCAGCCGCGGATCGGTGAGGGACGGCTCGAGGACTCGCGGCCGCCACGGCTCGCCAACCAGATCGGCTTCGCGTTCCTCGGCGCCGCGGCAGCGAGCTGGTGGCTCGGCGCCGAGACGCTCGCGACCGTGCTCGGCGCGATCGTCGCCGCGCTGGCGCTGCTCGCGGCCGTGACCGGGTTCTGCACCGGCTGCGAGCTCTACAAGCTGGGCGCCCGCCTGCGCGGCATCTCCGCGCGCCACCACGACCGGATCGAGCCGGGCGACCTCGACGGCTTTCAGGCCGCCGACCGCAACATCGTCCAGTTCACCCACCCGATCTGCTCGGACTGCCGCGAGTGGGATCGGCGGCTCGAGGCCGAGGGCACCCCGCGGGTCCGGATCGACGTCCGCCAGAGCCCCGGCCTCGCCGCGAAGTACGGGATCGCGGTCGTGCCGACGATCTTCGCCGTCGACCGCGACGGCGCCGTCGTCGAGCGGCTCGCCTGAGGGTCGGCCGAGCGGCGGGACCGCTAGAGCCCGTACGTCTTCGAGACGATCTCGCGCTGGATCTCGTTGGTGCCGCCGTAGATCGACATGACCAGGGTCGCGCGGACGTGGCGCTCCATGTCGTACTCGGAGGCGTAGCCGTAGCCGCCCATCATCTGCATCCCCTCGAGGGCGACCTGCTTGGCGAGCTCGGTCGCCTTGAGCTTCGCCATCGACGCCTCCCGGGGCAGCATCCGGGCCGGGTCCTCGTCGACCTTGCGGGCGACGTCGTAGACGAGCAGTCGGGTCGCCTCGAGCTCGGTCGCGAGGTCGGCGATCCGGTGCTTGAGGACCTGGAACGAGCCGACCGGACGGCCGAACTGCTTGCGCTCCTTGATGTAGTCGAGGACGTCATCGAAGGCGCGCTGAGCGATCCCGAGCGCGGTCGCGGCGAGGATCAGCCGCTCGACGTTGAGCCCGGCCATCAGCTGCATCCAGCCGCCACCGGCCTCGCCGAGCACGCGATCGCCGGCGACGTGGCAATCGGTCAGGAAGACGTCGTTGACCTCCTTGCCGCCGAGCGTCTGGATTCCCCGGATGTCGATCCCCTCGGCATCGGTGGGTACCGAGAGCATCGTCAGGCCGTCATGCTTGGAGCCCGAGCTGTCGGAGCGCGCGACGACGAGGACATGGTCGGCGAGGTGGGCGGCGCTGATCCAGGTCTTCTGCCCGTTCAGCACGTAGCCGCCCCCGTTGCCGTCGACCCTCTCGGCCTTGCAGGAGAGGTTGCCGACATCGGATCCCGCTTCCGGCTCCGACATCGCGATCGCCTCGACCCGGCCGCGGCAGATCCCGTTGAGGATCTCCTGCTTCTGCTCCTCGGTCCCGAACCGCTCGTAGGCGCCGGCGACGATCAGGCTGACGCCGTAGCCCGCGATCGGGATCAGGCCGCGCATCGTCTCCTCGAGGAAGATGCAGGCGTCGACCATGCCGGCCCCGGCCCCGCCGTACTCCTCGCCGATCGAGACGCCGAGCCAGCCGAGCTCGCCGAGCTGCTCGTAGATCTCCTGGTTGTGGAGCTCCTCGTAGCCGTGGGTGAGCTTCTCGCGCTGCTCGGCCGTCCCGCACTCGCGATCGGCGAAGTCGCGGATCGCGATCTGGAAGTCGCGCTGCTCGTCGGTCAGCCCGCTGATCGGGCCGGCGGTGATCGTGCTCATCGTTCTTGCCTTCCTCCTCTTCCCTAGGCCGCGACCGGGGTCTTGACCGCGGGCTTGTAGACGGAGACGACGGCGGCGCCGCCGAGACCGATGTTGTGCTGCAGGGCGACCCTGGCGCCGTCGACTTGACGCTTGTCGGCGGTGCCGCGCAGCTGCCAGGTGAGCTCCGAGCACTGGGCGAGGCCGGTGGCCCCGAGCGGATGGCCCTTGCTGATCAGTCCGCCGGACGGGTTCACGACCGGGCCCTCGCCCCCGTAGGTCGTCGCCTCGGCCTCGACCAGCTCGTGCCCGTGCCCCTCGGCTGCGAAGCCGAGCGCCTCGTAGGTGATCAGCTCGTTCGCGCTGAAGCAGTCGTGGAGCTCGCAGACGTCGACCTCGTCGGCGCTGATTCCCGCCTCCTCGTAGGCCTGCCGGGCGGCCTCCTTGGACATGTCGAAGCCGACGATCGAGATGCAGTCGGCCGTCTCGTCGAACGACGAGGAGAGGTCGGTGACCATCGACTGGCCGGCGATCTCGACGGCCTGGTCCCAGAGGTCGTGCTCGTCGACGTACCGCTCGGAGGCGACGATCACGGCAGCGGCGCCGTCGGAGGTCGGCGAGCACTGCAGCTTCGTCAGCGGCTCGTGGATCATCCGCGCATCCTTGATCTCGTCGAGCGTGTACTCGTCCTGGAACTGCGCGTACGGGTTGTTGACCGAATGCTTGTGGTTCTTCCAGCCGATCCAGGCGAAGTGCTCGGGCCTGGACCCGTACTTGTCCATATGGTCGCGGCCGGCGTTGCCGAACATCTGCGGCGCGAACGGCGACTCCTCCGGCTCGCGAACCTCGAACATGCGGCCCATGTGCTTGTCGAGCGCCGGGGTGCGGTCGGTGTACTTCATCCCGAGCGAGCCCTTCTCCATCTTCTCGAAGCCGACCGCGAGCGCGCAGTCGACGAGGCCGCCCTTGATCGCCCGGCGCGCCAGGTAGAGCGCCGAGGAACCGGTCGAGCAGTTGTTGTTGACGTTGACCACCGGGATCCCGGTCAGGCCGAGCTGGTAGATCGCCCGCTGGCCGTAGGTGGAGTCGCCGTAGCAGTAGCCGGCGAAGGCCTCCTCGACGTCCTCGTAGGGAATCCCGGCGTCGGCGAGCGCCTTGGTCCCGGCCTCCTTGGCCCAGTCCGGGTAGTCGCCCTCCTTGGTGCCGGGCTTGTCGAACTTCGTCATGCCGACGCCGATCACGAATGTCCTGTTCATCGTCTCTCTCCTTCGATGGTTGCTGCTGTCTGCTTCGGGATCGCCTCATAAGCGCTCCCGACCAGTTCCGGAAGCGCCGCCTTGAGGAACGCCGCGACCTGCTCGCGGCTCCAGCGATCGCGCTCGAGCCATTCCCGCGTCGCCGCCTCGGCCATCCCGCCGTAAGCGCGGAGGACCGCGTGGAGCTCGGGTGGCGCATCCGCGGCGGGGCCGAGGCCGAGCACCTGGATCAGCCGCGTCGTCGCCTCCTCGCGGGCATCGTCGAGGACGGCCTCGATCTCGGGGTCGTGGCCGAGGCCCTCGGCGCCGACTGCGGCGAGCCAGGCCTCGCGGTTGCGCTCGACCATCTCCAGCCAGCGGTCGATCGACTCGTCGAGGCGGGCCTGCGGCGTCGTGCCGTCGACGTACTCGGGGACGGGCTGGGAGCGAAACCTGACCATCTCGCGGACGACCTCGACGTAGAGCTCGCGCTTCGTTCCGAAGTAATGGTTGATGAGACCGCGGGCGACCTCAGCCTCGGCGGCGATCTCGGTCGTCGAGACGTCGCTGTAGCCGCGCCCGGAGAAGAGCCGGCGGGCGGCGGCGAGAATCCGGCGGCGGCGCTCGTCCCCGTCGGCACGCGGGACGGCGGCGACAGCAGCGGGATCGGCGGAGCGGGAGGCCATCTCTGCCGCGGGATGCTAGCGAACCTTGGCACTCTGCCAATCCCGGTTGGCGGACGACCCGGGTGGGACGAACGGATAGGGTCAGCCCCCGACAGGCGCTGCGAGCAGAGAGGACGAGATGAGCACGGTCAGGGAAGCCACCTTCGAGCTCTTGCGGGCACGCGGGATGACGACGATCTTCGGCAACCCGGGGTCGACGGAGCTGCCGATGCTCGCCGACTACCCGGAGGACTTCCGCTACGTGCTCGGCCTCCAGGAGGCGGTCGTGGTCGGGATGGCGGACGGGTACGCGCAGGCATCCGGCAACGTGGCCCACGTCAACATCCACACGGCGCCCGGGGTCGGCAACGCGATGGGGGCGATCTTCAACGCCCAGGCGAATCACTCGCCGTTGTTGATCACCGCCGGCCAGCAGGTCCGCCCGGCGATCACGATGCAGGCGAACCTGACCAACCGCGACGCGGCGCGGATGCCTCACCCGCTCGTCAAGTGGTCCTACGAGGTGCCGCGGGCGGCCGACGTTCCGGCGGCGATCGGTCGCGCGATCCACACCGCTTCGCTGCCGCCGAAGGGCCCGGCGTTCGTCTCGATCCCGATGGACGACTGGACCGCCGAGGCCGACGAGGAGGGCTCGGCGCGAGCGTTCGAGCGCCGGGTCGACGGCCGTGCCGGCGCCGCTCCCGACCGCGTCGCCGACCTCGCCCGGCGGATCGCCGCCGCCCGCAACCCGGTCCTCGTCGCCGGGCCCGACATCGACGCAGCCGGGGCGTGGGACCACGCCGTCGCTCTGGCCGAGCGGCAGAACCTGCCGGTCTGGTCGATCCCCGCGACCGGCGGCGGCCGGCTCGGCTTCCCCGAGAACCACGCCAACTTCCGGGGGGTGCTGCCGCCGGCGATCGGCCCGGTCGCCGAGACGCTCGCCGGTCACGACCTGATCTTCGTCGCCGGCGCGTCGGTCTTCGCCTACTACCCCTACATCCCCGGCGACCTGTTGCCGGAGGGCGCCGAGCTCGTCGTCGTCACCTCCGATCCCGACGAGGCTGCGAGAGCGCCGATGGGGGAGGCGATCGTCGCCGACGTCGCGCTGACCATGGATGCCCTGCTCGCCGAGCTCGGCGACGGCGATCCCGGCCGCCCCGCTCCCGAGCCTCGCGACGCGCCGATGACCGCCGCCGAGATGGGGGTCGAGCCGGGAACGCCGATCAGCGGCACCGAGGCGATGGCGGCGCTCGCCTCGGCGTTCCCCGACGACGGCATCGTCGTCCTCGAGGCGCCGTCGGCCACGCTTGCGCTCCGCAACCAGTTGCGCCTCTCGCGTCCGGGCAGCTACTACTTCGGCGCCGGTGGGGGCCTCGGCTTCGGCCTCGCGGCCGCGGTCGGCGTCCAGATGGCCCGACCGGACCGTCCGGTCGTCTGCGTCGTCGGCGAGGGCTCGGCGCAGTACGCGATCACCGCCTTCTGGAGCGCCGTCGCCTACGACGTGCCGGTCACGTTCCTGGTCCTGCGCAACTCCGAGTACGCGATCCTGAAGTGGTTCTCGCTCGCCGAAGGGGTCGAGAACGCTCCGGGTCTCGACCTGCCGGCACTCGACGTCGCCGCGGTCGCCGCCGGCTATGGCGTCCCCACCCGGCGGGTCGAGACGGGCGCCGAGCTCGAGAGCGCCCTGAGCGAGCAGATCGGCTCCGGGAAGGCCGGTCTCGTCGAGGTCGGGGTGGCGCCCGGCATGTGGCTGGCCTAGCGAGGCTGGAGGCTTCCCGGTGACGCCGCTGCTCGAGCCGGACACCGCCCGGATCGCCCCGCCCCCGCCGCTGCCGCCACCGTCCGACCGGGCGCCGGCCGGGCTTGCGGCCGGTACCGAGGAGCGGCTGGCCGCGGAGTTGCGGGCGATCGTCGGAAGCGACGGCGTCCTGCCCCGCGCCAGCGACCTGATCCGCTACGCGTCCGACGCGAGCCCCTACCGCCGGATCCCGGCGGCCGTCGTCCAGCCGCGGACCG
Source organism: Solirubrobacterales bacterium (assembly GCA_036257785.1). Lineage (GTDB taxonomy): Bacteria > Actinomycetota > Thermoleophilia > Solirubrobacterales > 70-9 > RHKX01. The sequence continues at coordinate 11,179 of DATAFA010000039.1, forward strand.
TCGAGCATGTGACCGGGCTGATGGCCTGGTCACGACGCGGCGGCGTACCGATCGTCTTCCGCTCCGGCGGCACCAGCCTCAACGGCCAGTCGCAGACCGACGGCGTCCTCGCCGACGTCCGCCGGCACTGGGGCGGCATCGAGGTCCTCGACGACGGCGCTCGCGTCCGGGTCGGGCCCGGGACCGTGCTCGGCCACGTCAACCGCGTCCTCGCTCCCTACGGCCGCCGGCTCGGCCCCGACCCGGCATCGACCGACATCGCGACCGTCGGCGGCGTCATCGCCAACAACTCGGGCGGGATGCGTTGCGGGATCGCCGCCGACTCCTACCGGACGGTGAGGTCGCTGACCTTCGCCCTCCCTTCCGGCACCGTCATCGACACGGCGGCCGCGGGGGCCGCCGAGCAATTCGCGGCCGCCGAGCCGGAACTGGTCGCCGGGCTCGAGGCGATCCGCGACGAGATCCGCTCCGACGGCGACCTCCGCGAGCGGATCGCCCGCAAGTTCGAGATCAAGAACACCACCGGCTACCGGCTCTGTGCCTTCCTCGACGCCGACGAGCCACTCGAGATCTTCCGGCGGCTGCTGGTCGGTTCGGAAGGGACGCTCGCCTTCATCGCCGAGGCCGTCTACGAGACGGTGCCGCTGCCGGCCCGGACGACGCTGACCTGGATCCACTTCGACTCGATCGAAGCCGCGACGGCGCCGGTCCCCGACCTCGTCGCCGCCGGAGCGACGGCGGTCGAGCTGATGGTGGCCCCGGCGCTGATGGTCGCCGCCAACTCGATCCCGGGGACCCCCGAGTACTGGAAGGAGCTGCCGCTCGACTCGGCGGCCCTGCTCGTCGAGTTCGGGGCCGGCGACGAGGCCGGGCTGGAGCCCGGCGAGGCGGCGACGGCGGCGGTGCTCGACCGGCTCGACGGCAAGCCGTTCCGCGGGCCGGAGTTCACCCACGACCGCGAGACGATCGAGCTCTACTGGCGGGTCCGAGAGGGTCTCCACGGCCTCGTCGGCCGGCTGCGGCCGCCGGGCACGGCGCTGATCGTCGAGGACGTCTGTGTGCCGCCGGCGCGGATCGCCGAGGCCGCCGAGGAGATCCGGGGGCTGCTCGCCGAGCACGGCTTCCTGAGCGGCGTCGCGGGCCACACCTCGGCCGGCAACCTGCACTTCATGCTCACCCCCGACTTCGCCAAGCCCGAGGACGTCGATCGCTACGAGACGTTCATGGGGAAGCTCGTCGACCTCGTTCTCGACCGCTACGACGGATCGCTCAAGGCCGAGCACGGCACCGGCGTCAACATGGCGCCGTTCGTCGAGCGCGAGTGGGGCGGGACCGCCACCGAGATGATGTGGCGGCTCAAGGGGCTCGCCGACCCGGCCGCCGTGCTCGGTCCCGGGATCGTCCTCAACCGCGATCCGAACTGCCACCTCGAGAACCTGAAGACGACGCCGCCGATCGAGGAGGTCGCGACGACCTGCGTCGAATGCGGGTTCTGCGAGCCGGTCTGCCCGAGCCGGAACCTGACGACCACGCCGCGTCAGCGGATCGTCCTGCGCCGCGAGATGGCCCGCCAGCCGGCCGGCTCACCGCTGCTGGCGAAGCTCATCGAGGAGTACGAGTACGACGGCCTGCAGACCTGCGCGGCCGACGGGACCTGCGCGACGACCTGCCCGCTCGGGATCGACACCGGCGTGCTCGTCAAGGAGCTGCGCGCGGCCGAGCACACCAGCGGCGAGGAGCGGGCCGCCCTGCGCGCCGCCCGGCGCTGGGACCTGGTCGAGGCCGGAGCCCGCTCCGGCCTCGCGGCCGGGGCAGCGGTCTCACGGGCGATCGGGGACGGGGCCATGGCCGGGATCACCGCCGCCGCCCGGAAGGCGGTCAGCGCCGAGCTCGTACCCGACTGGGAGCCGCCGATGCCGCCGGCGGCCGAGACGGCGATGCCGCCGACGGTCCGCGAGGGCGCGGCCGCCGTCTACCAGCCGTCCTGCATGAACCGGATGCTCGGCCGCGACCCGGGCGAGCTCGGCGCCGACCGCGACCCCTCGGCCCCTAGGTCGCTGCCGGCGGCGCTCGTCGCGGTCTCGTTGCGGGCGGGGCGCCCGGTCTGGATCCCCACCGGCATCGCCGGCAGCTGCTGTGGCA
>DATAFA010000052.1:0-9135 GCA_036257785.1 Solirubrobacterales bacterium
CCGAGCGGGTCGACCAGGCGGCCGAGGAGCTCCTCGCCGACCGGGATCTCGAGCAGGCGGCCGGTGCGCTTGACCGTGTCGCCCTCGACGATCTTGTCCCACTCGCCGAACAGCACGGCGCCGACGTTGTCCTCCTCGAGGTTCAGCGCGAGGCCGGTCACGTCATGGGGAAGCTCGAGCATCTCGAGCGACATGCAGTTGTCGAGGCCGTGGACGCGGGCGATGCCGTCGGCCACGGAGAGCACGGTGCCCACCTCGGCGAGGTCGGCGCTGCCGGTGTCGAGGCCCTCGATCCGCTGCCGCAGGATCGAGGAGATCTCGTCGGGCTTGATTTCCATCTGCTCTAACGCTCCTTGTGTTTCGAAGTTCGTCTCTGAAGTCTGATCAAGGCTGTGCTCGGGCCTCAGGCCGCCTGCGCCACCTCGCGGCGCAGCTTCTCGAGGCGGTTGCGGATGCTGGCGTCGAGGACCCGGTTGCCGACCTGGAGGACGAGGCCGCCGATGATCGACTCGTCGACCTCGCTCCGCAGCTCGATCGTCTTCCCGGTCTTGCGCTCGATCTCGGCGCCGACCGACTCGACGACCGACGGATCGAGCTCAACCGCGCTCGTCAACGTCACCTCGAGGCGCTGGTTCGCCTCGTCCCAGAGCTCGTCGAAGCGCCTGCGGATCCGGAACAGGGCCGGCATCCGGTGCTTCTCGGCCAGCAGCTCGAGGAAGTTGACCAGCTCCGGGTTGCCGTCGGTGATCGTCTTCCTGATCCCGTCCCGCTTCTCGTTCGAGGAGAAGTAGGGGCTGAAGAAGAAGACCTGCAGGTCGTGATCCGCCGCGATCGCGTCGGCGACCTCGCCGAGCTGGTCGCGGATCTCGTCGAGCGCGTCGTGCTCTCTGGCGACGTCGAACAACGCCTCGCTGTAGACCCGGGCTACCTCCTCCATCGTCCTAGTTCCTCGAGGCTCCGCTGGCCTCGTCGCCGGCGAGGGCGGTGAAGTCGACCTCGGAGAGGGCGTCCTCTACCAGGCGCTTCTGGTCGTCGGGAGTCAGCGACTTGCGGGCGACCTTCTCGGTGGCGAGGACGGTCAGGTCCGCGACCTCCTTGCGGATCTGGTCCAGCGAGCGCCGGGTCTCGGCCTCGATGTCCTTGCGGGCGGCCGCCACGAGCTCGTCGTGCTTGGCCTTGCCCTCCGCGGTCGCCTCCGACCTCGCCGCGTCGCTCGCCTTGCGGGCGCGGGCGATGATGTCGTCCGCCTGCTCGCGGGCCTCCTTGAGGCGCTCGCGGTACTCGCTGAGCAGCTCGTCGGCCTCGGCGCGCAGGCGCTCGGACTCGTCGATGTTGTTGTTGACCTTCTCGGCCCGCTCCTCGAGAGCCTGTGAGATCCGCGGGAAGGCGAACTTCGAGAGCACCCACATGGTGATCAGGAACGCCACCAGCGTCCAGATCATCAACCCGATTCCGGGCTGGACGAGGAAGCTGCCTCCCTCCTCACCGCCTTCGGTGGCGGCCGTGAGGACGAGACCGGTTATGTCGCCGACGAACTCCACTGGCCTAGAGGAAGAACGCGATCAGACCGAAGATGAACGTGTAGAAGGCGACGGCCTCGGTGAGCGCGAAGCCGAGCCAGCGGATGCTCTGCAGCTCGTCCTTCATCTCCGGCTGGCGGGCGACGGCCTGGATCTCCGAACCGAAGATCACGCCGATGCCGATGCCGGCTCCGATCGAACCGAGTCCGGCGCCGACACCGAGCGCGATCGCCTTGCCGGCGTCGGTGACTCCGGTGTCGGTCACCGTCTCGGCGGCCTGTGCCAGAAGCACTAGATCCATTGAATTGACTCCTTTTCCTAGTGAGCCTCGGAGGTCGCGCCCCCGAGGTAGATTGCAGTGAGAATCGCGAAGATGAACGCCTGCAGACCGGCGACGATGACGATCTCGAAGACGTAGAACGCGAACGCCATCGGGAACGTCAGGATCCCGAGCGCCGAGATCCCGAGCAGGACCGCCAGGCCGCCGCCCATGAACAGCAGCAGCAGGTGGCCGGCGAGGATGTTGGCGAACAGTCGAACGGACAGCGAGACGAGCCGAACCGTGTGCGAGATCACCTCGATCGCGAACACGAACCCCTTGAACGCGCCCGGCATGTCCTCGATCCCGGCCGGCAGCCAGGTCTTGAAGTACTTGAAGAATCCGTGCGTCCTGATCCCTTCGAGGTTGTAGCCGATCCAGACGACCAGCGTGAGGACGAGCGGGATCGAGATGTTGGCCGTCGCCGCGTAGAGCGCGAAGCTCGGCACGTCGACGCCGAAGATGTTGACCGGGTGCTCGGTGTTCGTCGGCAGTGGGATCAGGCCGATGATGTTCGAGAAGAGGATGAAGAAGAACAGCGTGGCCAGGAACGGGAACCACTTCGCGGCCATCTTCGCGTCGAGGTTGTCGTTGGTTATCTGGCCGCGGACGAGGTCGTAGATCCCCTCGACGGCGATCTGCGTCTTGTTCGGGCGGGCCTGCATCCGCTTCGCGATCCAGACCATCGCGACGCAGGTGATGACCGCGGCGAGGACGATGTAGAGGACGGCTTTGTTGACGCTCAGGTCGATGCCGCCGATGTGGATGCCGATCCAGCTGTCGAGCTTGAACTCGTTCTGCGGCTGGAACTCGTCGTTCTTGCCGTCGCTGCCGAAGATCAGGCCGATCGCGATCAGGATCAGCGCGTAGCCGCCGAAGACGACGGCGAGCTTCTTGCCGGTGCTCATCCCGCTCATCGCAGGCTCCCGTCGGCCTCGGGGTCGAGCAGGTGGGTGAGGAAGGACGCGCAGAGGTGAGCGGTCACCAGGGCCAGCGCGAGGACCGCCGCGGCGAGGCCCGCCTCCCGCTCGTCGAGCAGGCCGACCAGCAGGATCGCCAGCGCGAGCAGCCAGACGCGACCCATCACGGCCATCGCGGTGACGCCGAGGGCGGCGTTGCGGTTCGCGGCGGCGAGGGCGCGGCGGCGCTTGCGGGCAGCGAGCTCCATGCCGATCCGACCCGCCACCCAGGCGCCGCCGGCGACGACCCAGGCGATCAGCGGGGCGTCGAGGAGCAGGAAGGCCGGAAGTGCCGCGAGCAGCACGAGCAGGTCGATGTTGCGGAGGGCCTCCACGTTCTGGGGGCGGGCTGCTACCGGCACGTCAGCGGCCGGAGGCGAGCACGGCTCCACCTCCCCGTCGCGCCGGGCGCGGCGTAGACCTCTGCGGGGCAGCGCTCGTCGCGCCTGCGGGGCCGCTCGACCCTGACGCCGTCGTTCGACGGGCCACCGGCACGGCGGTGCCGGGAAGGGTCACGGTCTCCGGGGTTGTCGAAGTAGGGACTTTCCACGTCAGGTTTTCCGAGCCTTGGACTTGCCGGCGGATGAAACTTCTCTCCCAGGCCGGCGACTCGGGAGCGGGGATCGCGAATATACCCGATAGGGGGCCGATCTACGGGCTCAGCGGAAACGGCTCGTTCAGGCCGGTGGATCGACCGCTTCGAACTCGCCGGTTTCCGGATTCGGCTCCCGGAACTCGCCCGTCTCGAGTTCGTGCTCGACCTCACGATCGACGGCATCGGGAACCGGCGGCGCACCGGTCGCGGCGACCTGCCGGAAGCGGAACCGGCGCAGCTTCAGGATCTCGAGGACGTAGATGACGTAGAAGCTCGCGGCGAGCGCGAAGGCGAGGATCGCGACCATCACCGCCGTCCACGCCGGGTCGAAGTTGCCGCGGTCGTCGCTGTAGGGGACGAACCGCAGGGCGAGCGCGACGCCGGCCATGACGAGCGTCCACCCGTACAGGTAGGCGAGGGTCCGGCGCTGCGAGAAGCCGATGTTCGCCATCCGGTGGTGGAAGTGCCAGGTGTCGGCCTCGTAGATCGGCCGCCGGTACTTGAGGCGCTTGGCGACGACGAAGCCGGTGTCGAGGATCGGGACGGCGAGGACGAGCATCGGGAACGCGAGGGCGACGACCGCGTTCGTCTTCAGGGCGCCCTGGACGGCGGCGACGCCGAGCAGATAGCCGAGCAGGTTCGAGCCGGTGTCCCCCATGAAGCTCGACGCCGGCGGGAAGCCGTGACGGAGGAAGCCGAGTGCGCCGCCGGCGGTGATCGCGGCGAGGATGCCGGCCGGGTTGCGCTCGAGCGAGAGCGCGATGATCGCCAGCGTCGCGGCGCTGATCAGGCAGACGCCGGACGCGAGCCCGTCGACCCCGTCGATCAGGTTGACGACGTTCGCCATCGCGACGATCCCGATCACGGTGCCGAGCTCGCCGAGGTCGACGTGGCCGACGAGCGGCAGCTTGAAGAGCTCGGTCCCACCCGGGTCGACGCCGCCGAAGAAGGGCAGCGTGAAGACGTCGACGGTGACCCCGGCCGTGACCGGGATGATCGCCGCGCCGATCTGGCCGATCAGCTTCAGCAGCGGCGGCAGGTCGAAGAGGTCGTCGACCATCCCGACCGTCGCGATCACGATCGCGCCGAGCAGGATCGCCCGCGTCTGGTCGTCCCAGGGCAGGAAGATCACGCCGGAGGCGCAGACGGCGATCAGGATCGCGATCCCCGACAGGCGCGGGGTCGGCGTGACGTGCAGGCTGCGCTCGCTCGGCAGGTCGATCGCGCCGATCCGCCACGCGAACGCCTCGGCGACCGGCACGAGCAGCCAGGCGATCGCCGCCGCGGCCGCGAAGGCGAACAGGGCGTCGACCGTCACGGCATCAGCCCCGGCCGGCCGCTCCGAGGACGCCGTCGACGAGGATCGCCGGGTCGCGGCGGTCGACGGGCCCGGGCTCGCCGCTCCGCTTGCGCAGCTCGAGGTCGGCGGCGTCGCGGAGCTCGCCGAGGCGGCCCGCGGCGATCAGGCGCTCGTCGACCGCGCCCATCCGGCCGCTGAAGATCGTCAGGACCGGGACTCCGAGCGCCACCGCCTCGCGGTTCATCGTGCCACCGGCACTGACGACGAGGTCCGAGTAGGCGATCAGGCTCTGCGCGTCGATCGCCGTCTCGGGCACGATCAGCGACGGCTCGCCCCGCGCGGCGGCGGCCCGGTGTTGGCCATCGGTTCTCGGGATCAGCACGGTGATCACGCGAGCATCGCCGCAGAGCCGGTCGATCACACGCTCATAGAGCGGATTCTCGGCGTGGTAAGCGGAAGTCTCGGGGGGTGGCCGGACGACCACGAGGACCCGCTCGTCACCGCTCCGGACCGGATCGACACCCTGCGCATCGAGGCCGAGGCCGGTCAGGACCGCCGGGTCGGGCGCGAAGTCGGCGAGGTAGTAGTCCTCCTTGAGGCCCGGATAGCGGACGAGCTTCGATGCTCGGGCGCCGGCCGCCTCGAGCCGCTCGATCGGGATCGCGTCCGGGACGATCACCCGCCGCGCCGCCCGCCAGGCGAGCTTGCGCTGCAGTCCGGCGTACTCGTAGTCCTGCATCTGTGCCTGCGGGATCCGCAGCCCCGTGCCGACGGCCGCGATGTCGACCGAGCCGTGGCCGATCGCGAGGTCGAAGCGCCGCGGGCGCGCCCAGCGGGCGAGCGCGGCGCTGCGGCGGCCGAGCGCCAGCGCCTTCGATCCGGTCCCGGCGCCGCCGTGGCTGCCGACCGATTCGTACTCGAGCCCGAAGCGGTCGAGCAGGCCCTCGGTCTGGCCGTAGTCGCGAGCGGTTATCGAGATGTCGTGGCCGCGTTCGCGGAGCATCGCGATGACCGGCCGCAGCACGACCGGGTGTGCGGCGGCGGTGCAGTCGACCCAGATCCTCAAACGGTTGCGGCCGAGAGCTGCGGATAGAGCGGGTGCGCCTCGGCGAGCGCCCGGGTGCGCGCCTGCAGCGATTCGCGCTCGCTCTCGTAGGAGTCGGAGAGCGCGGCGCAGATGACCCGTGCGATCTCGCGCATGTCGTCGGTGTCGAGCCCGCGCGTGGTCAGCGCCGGGGTGCCGATCCGCAGCCCCGAGGGGTTCATCGGCGGCCGCTCGTCGAACGGGATCGCGTTGCGGTTGACGGTGATGCCGATCTCCTCGAGCCGCTGCTCGGCGGTGGAGCCGTCGTAACCGGCGGCGGTGACGTCGACGAGCACGAGGTGGACGTCGGTCCCGCCGGTGAGGACGTCGAGCCCCCCGGCGATCAGCTCCTCGCCGAACGCACGGGCGTTGGCGATCGTCTGGCGCTGGCGGGCGCGGAACTCCTCGGTCGCGGCGATCCGCATCGCGACGGCCTTGGCGGCGATCACGTGCATCAGCGGCCCGCCCTGGGTGCCCGGGAAGACGGCGCGGTTGATCTCCTTGGCGTATTCCTCGCGGCAGAGGATCATGCCGCTGCGGGGGCCGCACAGGGTCTTGTGCACGGTCGTGGTGACGACGTCGGCGTGCTCGACCGGGTTCGGGTGCTCCCCGGCGGCGACGAGGCCGGCGAAGTGAGCCATGTCGACCATCAGCAGCGCCCCGACCGAGTCGGCGATCTCCCGGAAGGCGGCGAAGTCGAGCTGCCGTGGATAGGCAGACCAGCCGGCGACGATCAGCTTCGGCTTGTGCTCGGCGGCGAGCGCCGCGACCTCGTCCATGTCGACGAGGTAGCTGTCGCGGTCGACGTGGTAGGGGACCGGGTGGTAGAGCTTGCCGGAGACGTTCAGCTTCATCCCGTGCGAGAGATGGCCGCCGTGGTCGAGAGCGAGCCCGAGGAAGGTGTCGCCGGGCTCGAGCAGCGCCTGGTAGACGGCGTTGTTGGCCTGGGCGCCGGCGTGTGGCTGGGCGTTGACGTGCTCGGCACCGAACAGCTCCTTGGCGCGGTCGATGGCGAGCTGCTCGGCGACGTCGACCTCCTCGCAACCGCCGTAGTAGCGCTTGCCGGGGTACCCCTCGGCGTACTTGTTGGTCAGCACCGAGCCGGCCGCCTCGAGGATCGCCTGGGGGACGAAGTTCTCGGAGGCGATCATCTCCAGCGTCTGCTGCTGGCGTTCGAGCTCGCGGTCGAGGACGCGCGCGATGTCGGGATCGACGGCGCTGAGCGGAGCGCTCTGGAAGTCGTCGGGAAGGTCGGTCATGGTCAGCCTCTCTCTTGGTTCTGCGGTTGGCCCTCGAGGGCCAAGATCTTGTCGACCCGACGGGCGTGGCGGCCGCCCTCGAAGCCGGTGGCCAGGAACGTCGCGACGATCGGCTCGGCCGCCTCGGCGTCGAAGCGGCGGCCGGCCAGCGTCAGGACGTTGGCGTCGTTGTGGCGGCGGCTCATCTCCGCCTCCTCGGTGTCGTGGGCGTTGACGGCGCGGACGCCGTCGACCTTGTTGGCGACGATCGCGACCCCGACTCCGGAGCCGCAGACGATCACCGCCCGCTCGGCCTCGCCGGCGGCGACCATCCGCGCCGCCCGGGCGGCCGGGTCGGGGTAGTCGACGGACTCCGGGGAGTCCGTCCCGACGTCGATCAGCTCGTGACCGGCCGCCCGCAACGAGGGCGCCACGGCCTCCTTCAGCTCGTAGCCGGCGTGGTCGGATCCGATCGCGATGCGCACCCGATCGAGCCTAAGGGATAGCGCTGACGGTTAGGCCTGCGGAGACGCGCGAGGGCACCGATCCGGATTGGGGGTCATATACGCACACAATCCGGATCACTGAGGCGATCGAGTCAGGTCCGCGGCGCGGAGGCGCCGTTCCAGCTCGGTGGTGCTCACTGCGCCCTCGCGGAGAACCCTCCAGCCGCCGCCATCCTCGATCGCGGTCAGATCGACGACGGTCGACGGCAGGCCGGTCAGCTCGCCCCCGTCGATCGCCAGGTCGGCGGCGGCGAGGACGGCCGGCTCGACGGCGGCGAAGCGGGACGGCGCGGGCTCGCCGCTGCGGTTGGCGCTGGTCTGGAAGATCGCGCAGGAGGCGCCCGCGAGCGGGCCGCCGATCAGCCGGACGCCGATCCCGCCGCGCTCGTCGCGGCAGGCGAGCGGATAGCGCTGCTCGGGATTGGCGAGCACGAGGGTGAGCGGCCCGGGCAGCAGGGCGGCGACCGCATCGCGATTGCGCTCGCCAAGGCCCGAGAGGAGCTCTCGCATGGCGAGCGGCGAGAAGTACATGACCGCCGACGGCTTGCCGTCGTCACGGCCCTTGATCGCGTGGATCCGCGCGATCGCCGCGGCGCGCAGCGGGTCGCAGGCGAGGCCGTAGAGCCCGTCGGCGGGGAAGACGGCGACACCGCCGGCGAAGATGCAGTCGTCGAGCGCCGCCCGGGCCGCGGCGGCGCCATCGCGATCGATCGAGACGATCTCGGTCATCGGCGGCGACCGACGACGACGCGGTCGATCCCGGCGAGGTCCGTGCGCAACGCCAAGTCTTCGAAGCCGGCACCGCGGACGAGCGATGCGACGGCGTCCGCCTGCCCGATCCCGACCTCGAGCGCGACGGCATCGCACTCGGGCCCCGGCCCGCCCGCCGCCAGGGCCGCCAGCACCTCACGGATCACGGCGAGCCCGTCGGGGCCGGCGAACAGGGCCGAATCCGGCTCGTGGTCGCTGACGTCGGCCGGCAGCGAGGAACGCTCGGAGTCAGGGACATAGGGCAGGTTGGCGAGGACCAGGTCGAACCGCCCCGTCGCAGCCGCGACCGAGCCGAGGCGAAGCTCGACCCGCCCGCCGAGGCCGAGGGCGGCGGCGTTCTCCCGGGCCAGGGCGAGCGCCGCGGCCGAGACCTCGACCGCGACCACCTCGGCGGCGGGCAGCTCGTCGGCGACGGCCAGCGCGATCGCGCCGCTGCCGGTGCCGACGTCGAGGACGCGACGCGGCTCGAGCTCGAGCGCGACCTCGACGAGCAGCTCCGTCTCCGGGCGTGGGATCAGGGCGCGCCGATCGGTGTGCAGCTCGATCCGCCGGAAGCCGCGACGACCGAGGATGTAGGCGACCGGCTCGTGGGCGACCCGGCGGCGCACCATCGTCCCGAACGCCCGCCCGTCGGGTCCGCTGACGGGCCGCTCGGGCTCGATCGCGAAGCGCTCGCGGCTCGCGCCTGTGGCCGCGGCGAGGAGCAGCTCGGCATCGAGCCGGGGGGTGTCGGACCCGGCCGCGGCGATCGCGTCGGTCGCGGCGGCGAGCGCCTCCCCCACCGTCCCCGCGGCGGCGGCCATCGTCATCCCGCTGCGGCCTGCGCCTCGAGCTTGCGGCGCT
>DATAFA010000056.1:0-3900 GCA_036257785.1 Solirubrobacterales bacterium
AGCGCCGAGGACGTCGTCCAGGACGGCCTCGCGGGCGCCTGGCGGGCGCTGCGGGAATCGGAGACGGAGATCCAGTTGAAGCCGTGGCTCTACACAATCATCCGCAACCGGGCGCTGAACGCCCGCCGCGACGCCCGCCCGCACGAGCCGCTGGACGAGGAGATCGACGGCGTCCGCCGGCCCGACGAGATCGCCCTCACCAACGAGGAGCTCGGTCGCGCGGTCGCCGCGCTGAACGCGCTGCCGGAGGCGCAGCGCCGGGCGCTGGTCCGCAGCGCGCTCGACGGGCGCACCCACGACCAGATCGCGGCCGAGCTCGGCTCGACGCCAGGCGCCGTCGGCCAGCTCGTGTTCCGGGCCCGGGCCGGCCTGCGTCATGGGCTCGGGTTGCTCATCCCCCTGCCGCTCCTGCGTCTGCTGCTCGAGCCAGGAGCGGAAGCCGCGGCCGGCGCAACCGGCGTCGGAGCGGCGGCGGCGGCCGCGACCGGCGGCGGATCGATGCTCGCCAAGGGAGCGGCGATCGGTCTCGTCGGCGTGGTCGCGGCCGGATCCGGCATCGCGATCGAGCGCTCGGCCAACTCGGACGCCAAGGACATCCCGGCCGCCAGTCGCAGCGCGGCGGACGACGCGCGCGACTCCGCCGGGCAATCCTCGACGCCGACCACTTCGAGCGGCGAGACCGCGCTCGGCGACGACCGCGGTGGCGAGGGCACGTCGGACGACGACAACGGCGGCGGCCCCGGGCCGAGCGGCAACGGTGGCGGCGAGGACGATTCTCACGACGGCGGCGACAGCGGCGGCGGCGTCTCCAACTCAGGCCCCGGCTCGGCGTCGAGCGGGTCGACCGCGAGCTCGTGGCCGGGTTCCGGCGGTCCGCCCGACTCGAGCGGCTCAGGACACTCGGGCTCTGGAGGCGGCGGCGACTCCGGCTCCGGCCACTCGGGCTCCGGGTCGGGTGAGGCCGAGCTCGAGGAGACGACCACGACCGTGGAAGCGCCCGAGGAGCCGGAGGAGCTCGAGCCGGAGAGCTCGGGCAGCGGCTTGAGCGGGTCCAGCGGCTCGAGCGGGTCGGGCGGCTCCTCGGGTCCCGGCTAGCGCCCGCTCACTTGGCGGCGAGCCAGTCCTCGCCGATGCCGATGTCGACCGCGAGCGGCGGGTCGAGCTCGTAGGCGTCGACCATCTCGCGGCGGACGACCTCGGCGGCCGCGTCCATCTCGGCCTCCGGGCCCTCGAACAGCAGCTCGTCGTGGATCTGGAGCACGAGCCGCGTCTCGAGCCCCGTCTCGGCCAGCGCCCGGGTGCAGCGCACCATCGCCAACTTGATGATGTCGGCGGCCGTCCCCTGGATCACGGTGTTGACCGCCAGCCGCTCGCCGAGCCCGCGGCGCTGGCGGTTGCCCGAGCGCAACTCCGGGATGTTGCGGCGCCGGCCGAGCAGGGTGCGGACGTGCCCCTCCTTCTCGGCGCGGGCGATGGTCTCGTCGATGAACTTCCGAACCGCTGGGAAGCGTTCGAAGTAGCGGTCGATGTACTCCGCGGCCTCCTCGCGCTCGATCTGCAGCCGGTCGGCGAGCCCGAACGCCGAGAGCCCGTAGGCGATCCCGTAATTGACCATCTTCGCCTTCGACCGCTCCGAGGCGGTGATCGCCTCGGGATCGGCGGCGGCGACGATGCCGGCGGCCGTGGCCGCGTGGACGTCCTCGCCGGAGGCAAAGATCTCGCGCAGCACGTCCTCGCCGGCGACGTGGGCGAGCACCCGAAGCTCGACCTGGTTGTAGTCAGCCGACAGCAACCGGTTGCCTGGCTCGGCGACGAAGCACGAGCGGACCGGGCGTCCGACCTCGGACCGGATCGGGATGTTCTGCAGGTTCGGGTTCGTGCTCGAGAGCCGGCCGGTGGCGGCGGTGACCTGGTTGAAGGTCGTGTGGATGCGCCCGTCCTCGGGGTCGACGAGCGTCGGCAGCGAGTCGAGGTAGGTGCTCTTGAGCTTCGTCAGCTCGCGCCAGCGCTCGACCTTCTCGATCACCGGGTGCTCGTCGCGGATCTGGGCGAGCACGCGCGCGTCGGTCGAGAACCCGGTCTTGGCGCGCCGCTTCTTGGTCAGCTGGAGCTCGTCGAACAGGACCGTCCCGAGCTGCTGCGGTGACCCGATCGTGAACTCGCGGCCGCAAAGGTCGTAGATCTCCCGCTCCAGGGTGTCGATCTGCTCCTCCATCCCGGCGCCGATCGCGGCCAGGCGCTCCGTGTCGAGCCGCAGCCCGATCCGTTCCATCGCGGCCAGCACCTCGATCAGCGGCATCTCGACCTCGTTCATCACCCGCTCGACGCCGAACTCGACCAGCCGCGGTCGCTGACGCTCGGCGAGCTCCCAGGCGAGGCGGGCGTCCACGGCGGGATCGCCCGCAGCGTCGCCCTCGGCCCCCTCCAGTGAGAGCTGTCCGTCGTCTGCCCCGGCCGGCGCGGCGGCCAGGCCGGCGTCGGCTGCGAGCTCGTTGAGGACGTAGGTGCGCCGAGCTGGATCGATCAGGTAGGCGGCGATCATCGTGTCGTGCTTTAGGTCGAGAGCGCGCTGGCCGGCGGTGGCCAGCAAGCCGGTCCTCCCCCCTCCCCCGAGGCCCTTGGCGTCGTGGGCGATCAGGGGCCGGCCACGGAGGTCGTCGACGAAGGCGGCGGCGTCGAGCACGTCGCCGGCGACGACCTGAGCGCCGTCGGTGGCGCCGAACCGGTCCCGGGTCATGCCGAGCCCGATCGGGCCATCCGCCAGGTCGGCGATGGAGCCCTCCTTCGCCTCCACCTCGATCGTCTCCTCCACCGCGCGCCCCGGCAGGACCTCGTCCCACTCCTCGTCGAGGCGCTGGATCACCGCCCGCAGCTCGAACTCGTTCGCGGCGTCTCGCAGCTTCGACCGGTCGGGCGTCTGGCGAAGCTCGTCCCCGATCGCGATGGGCACCTCGACGTCGTAGACCATCGTCGCCAGCCGCTTCGAGATCCGCGCGTCCTCGGCGTGCTCGGTCAGGTTCTGCTTGCGCTTCGCGCCGGAGATCTCGTCAACGTGCGAGAGCACCTCCTCGAGCGACCCGAAGCGCTGCAGGAGCTCGGCCGCGGTCTTGTCGCCGATCCCCGGGACTCCCGGGATGTTGTCGGAGGTGTCCCCCTTGAGCCCGATGAAGTCGGTGACGAGCTCGGGCGGGACCCCGTAGCGCTCGATCACCCCGTCGCGGTCGTAGACCTTCGTGTCGGTGACCCCGCGTGACGTGGTCATCACCCGGATCCCGTCGCCGACCAGCTGATAGACGTCGCGGTCGCCGGAGACGATCATCACCGGGATCCCGGCCGCGGAGGCATCCTTGGCCATCGACGCGATCACGTCGTCGGCCTCATAGCCCTCGACCGAGACGTTCTTAAAGCCGAACGCCTCGGCCAGCGGCGCCAGGTTCGGCCACTGCTCCTTGAGTAGGTCCGGGCGCGACTTTCGCTGCGACTTGTACTCCGCGTAGACGTTCTCTCGGCCCGACCAGCCCTTGTCCCAGGCGACGACCACGGCCCGCGGGCTGAAGTCGATCAGCAGCTTGGCCATCATCGACGCGAATCCGTAGATCGCATTCGTCGGCCGCCCGTCCGCGGTCGCGATCGATTCGGGCAGGGCGAAGAAAGCACGATAGGCGAGCGAGTTCCCGTCGATCAGGAACAGCTCCCCGTCCTTCTTGCCGGCGATCTTCTTGGGCACCCATTGATCTTATGAAGGCGCGTCGAGCAAGCCGAGTACGGCCACGGCGATCCCGTCCGGGTCGTCTGCGATCCGACTGTCATCGATCCGGATCACCCGGAAGCCGAGCAGCTCGAGCTCGAGGTCGCGGTCGTTGTCGTCGCGCATCGCTTGGCGACCGCGGTGGTAGATGT
>DATAFA010000075.1:0-8414 GCA_036257785.1 Solirubrobacterales bacterium
TGGCTCCAGGCATGGGATGAATTCAGCATCGGGGCGAAGGAGATGGTCCAGGGCGTCGTCCACCGGGCCTCCTCCCGGCGCGGTCAACGCCGAACGGATCGACCAGTGATTCGGCCGCTATTTGCGATCTTCCGGCCCCTACCGGATCTTGTCGTAGAGGCTGAAGATCGGCAGGTACATCGAGATCACGATGAAGCCGACGACGGAGCCGACGAAGATGATCATCACCGGCTCGATCAGGGAGGTGAGGGCCTTGACCTTGGCGTCGACCTCGGCCTCGTAGAAGTCGGCGATCTTGCCGAGCATCTGCTCGAGCTGGCCGGTCTCCTCGCCGACGCTGACCATGTGGGTAACCATGGTCGGGAAGACGGCGGAGCGGCCGAGGGGGGCGGCGATCGTGCCGCCCTGGCGAACCGAGACGTAGACGTCCTCCATCGCCTCGGCGACGACCGCGTTGCCCGAGGTCTCGCCGGCGATCTTGACCGCCTGGAGGATCGGGACGCCGGCGGAGATGGTGCCCGAGAAGATCCGCGACCAGCGGGCGATGGCGACCTTCTGGACGACGTCGCCGATCTTCATCGGCAGACGGAGCTTGAAGGCGTCCCACTGGTAGCGGCCACGCTCGGTCTTCTTCCACTGGAAGAAGAGGAAGGCGAGCAGGCCGAGGACGGGGATGACGATGTACCACGAGCCCGTCATCAGCTTCGACATCGTGACCGTGATCTGGGTCATGAACGGAAGTTCGGCGCTCTCCCCCGGCGTCTCCGAGGCGAGCTCGTCGAAGATCCCGGCGAAGACCGGGACGATGAAGGCGACGACGGCGGTCATGACGATCACCGCGAAGGTGAAGACGAGTGCCGGGTACATCATCGCGGCGCGGATCTGGCGTCGCAGGGCGTCCAGCTTCTCGAGCTGGATCGCGACCATCTCGAGCGCCTGCTCGAGGCGTCCGGAGCCCTCCCCCGCCCTGACCATCGAGCGGTAGAGCGGGTCGAAGATGCCCGGCGAGCGCTCCATCGCGTCGGCGACCGAGCTGCCGGCCTCGACATCGTTGCGGAGCCCGACGATGGCGCCCGTGATCTTGTCGTCCTCGGTCTGCTCCTCGAGCGTGTAGAGGGAGCGCAGCATCGGCATCCCGGACGAGATCAGGGTCGCGAACTGGCGCGAGAAGACGGCCAGCTCGCGCATGTTGACCCCCTGGAAGCGGTCCATGAAGCCGTCGATCTTCATCGCCTCGCGCTTCTCGGAGACGTCGAGGACGATCAGCCCGCGCTGACGGAGCTGCTCGCTGACCTGGCCCTTGGACGCCGCCTCGAGCTCGCCCTTCGACGGGGTGCCGGCGAGGTCGATCGCCCGGAAGGCATAGGTGCTCATCGCTCAGCCTCCACGGTCCCGCTCAGACCGGTGTCCCGAGGGTCGATGCCGCGCCCTGGTACTGGGGGGCGCCGTTGGCGCCCGTGCCGCCGAGAAGGCGGCGGAGCTCCTCAGGCACCGCGGCCCGCTGCTCGGCGAGCTTGTTGGTGATCTTGCCCTGGCGGACGAGCTGGGCGAGGTGGGCATCCATCGTCTGCATCCCGCTCGCGCCGGAGGTCTGGATCGCCGAGTAGATCTGGTGGGTCTTGCCCTCGCGGATCAGGTTGCGGATCGCCGGCGTGGGCACGAGCACCTCGCAGGCGCAGACGCGGCCGGAGCCGTCGGCGGTCGGCAGCAGCTGCTGGGTGATGATTCCCTGCAGGGCGATCGAGAGCTGCATCCGGACCTGGTGCTGCTGCTCGGCCGGGAACACGTCGATGATCCGGTCGACCGTCTGCGAGGTCGACTGGGTGTGGAGGGTGGCGAAGACGAGGTGGCCGGTCTCGGCCGCGGTCAGGGCGGTCGAGATCGTCTCGATGTCGCGCATCTCGCCGACGAGGATGACGTCGGGGTCCTGGCGGAGGGCGGACTTCAGGGCGAGGGAGAAGTTCTCGGCGTCGGAGCCGATCTCCCGCTGGTTGACGATGCACTTGTGGTGCGGGTGCAGGAACTCGATCGGATCCTCGATCGTGAGGATGTGCTCCTCGCGCTCGCGGTTGATCGCGTCGAGCATCGCCGCCAGCGACGTCGTCTTGCCCGACCCGGTCGGGCCGGTGACGAGGACGAAGCCGCGCGGCTTGCGGGTGAACTCCTCGAGGACGGCGGGAAGGCCGAGCTCGGGCAGCGTCTTGATCTCCTGCGGGATGTGCCTGAAGGCGGCGCTGATCGCGCCTCGCTGGAAGAAGCAGTTGACGCGAAACCTGGCCACGTTGGGGATCGCGTAGGCGAAGTCCAGCTGCAGGTGGTTCTCGAAGCGCTTGCGCTGATCGTCATTGAGGATCGAGTAGACCGTCTCGCGGGTCTGCTGCGGGGTCAGCACGGGCAGATCCTCCAGGGCCGCGATCTGGCCCCGGACGCGCACTGCGGGATGAAATCCTGCCGTCAGATGCACGTCGGATGCCCCCAACTGGACCATCCGCGTGAGCACCTCGGCGAAATCCAAGTCACTCATCCCGCTTTATGTCGTCACAGAACCCCCATCGCTTGAGCCCGGGGTGTCAATCGGCAGCCCCTCGCTCAGCTCGCCGCCCATCCGCTCGAGCTCGCCACGGCGGTAGAGCATGAACTCGCGGACCCCGATCTGGAGCGCCGCGGCGACCGGAATCGCCAACAGAGCGCCGACGATGCCGAGCAACGTGCCGCCGAAGATCGCCGCGACGACGATCACGAACGGGTCGAGCTGGACGGCCCGGCTCTGGATCCGCGGCTGGATCACGTAGTTCTCGAACTGCTGGTAGGAGATCGCGAAGATCAGCCAGATGATCGTGTCGGTCGGGAAGTCGTTGAAGAGGGTGACGAGCGCGACCAGGAACGCGCCGATCGTCGCCCCGATCAGCGGCACGAGGTCGAGGATCGCGATGATCACCGCCAGCGCCAGCGGCGCCGGGACGCCGAGGATCGAGAGGACGATGAAGGCGATGATCCCGGCGATCGTCGCCTGCGCCAGCGCGCCGCCGACGTAGCTGGAGACGGCGATCGCCATCCGCTCCAGCGCCTTGCCGATCGCCTCCGCCTCCTCCGGCTTGCGGGTCGCGAGCAGGGCCCGCGTCCATTCGTGGCCGCGCGAGACCATGAAGATGCTCATCACGATGATCGTGAACAGCGCGAACAGCGAGCCGATCAGCCCGGCGCCGATGTCGGCGAGGGTCGTCGCGACGTCGTCGAGCGAGCCGGCGGCGTTGTCGGCGGCATCCTCGAGCTTGCCGACGAGGTCGTAGTCCTCGTTGAGCCCGCGAAGCGTGTCGCTCTCCTGGACCGTGTCGTTGACATCGTTGACGTAGCTCGGAAGGTTCCCGACCAGGTCGCTGCCCGCCGTCACCGCCGGCGGCACGAGGATCACGCCGATCCCGATCGGGATCAGGACGAGGGTCAGGTAGACGAGGGCGATCGCGGCGCCGCGCGGCATCCGCTGCTCGAGGCGACGGACCGGGGCGGCGACCGAGACGGCGACGAACGTCGCGACGAACAGCCAGCCGAGCGGCGTCCGCAGCAGGTAGATGAGGTAGAGCGCGATCGCGCTGACGACCACGGTGGTGACGACCCTGATGATCCCCCGCAGCGTCGGCTCGTGCTTCTGGACGATGACAGCGTCCGCGTTCGCGATTTCCGGATCGGCTGAACTGTCCTCCCCGCCGGGAGATGCGGGATGATCTGCCATCCACATGGATCCTAGGCCCGCGTCGGACGTCATCTCGGACCCTCTCCAGGTGCTGCGGCGTTCGGTCGCGGTCATCGTCATCGACGCGATCGTCCTCTGGATCCTGGCCGGGATCCTCGACCGCTTCACGCTCGACGGGATCGGCGCCGCGCTCGGGGCGGCGCTGCTGATCGGCGTCCTCAACGCGCTCGTCTTCCCGACCCTGGCGCGATTGACCCTGCCGCTCAACGTGCTGACCCTCGGCCTCGCGGCGATCGTGATCAACGCCATCCTCGTCGCCTTCGCGATCGACCTCGTCCCCGGCGCCGAGCTGACCGGACTCGCCGAGGCGATCGTGGTCACGATCGCGCTGACGCTGACGACGTCGGCGACCTCGGCGCTGCTCGCGATCGACGACGACGAGAGCTGGTACCGGAACGTCGTCCGGGCGGAGTCGCGGGGGCGCGAGACCGTCAACCGGACGAACGTGCCGGGTGTCCTCTTCCTGGAGATCGACGGCCTCGCCCACGACGTCCTGCAGCGGGCGATCGCCGCCGGCCACACGCCCCACCTCAAGCACTGGATCGAGGACGGCTCCCATCAGCTCCATCGGTGGGAGACCGACTGGTCGTCGCAGACCGGCGCCTGCCAGGCGGGTTTGCTGCACGGCAACAACGACGACATGCCGGCGTTCCGGTGGTGGGAGAAGGAGCGCAACGCCCCGATCGTCACCAACCACCCCAAGGACGCCGTCGAGATCGAGCGCCGTCACTCCGACGGCCGCGGGCTCCTCCACGCCGACGGGGCGAGCCGCGCCAACATCCTCTCCGGCGACGCCGTCCACTCGATGCTGACGATGAGCACCGTCCTGACCCGCCGGCGACCGATCGGGCGTGACTACGCCGCCTACTTCGCCCGTCCCTACGCGACCTTCAAGACCCTCAACGCGGTGGTCGCAGAGTACGTGCGGGAGCGCTGGGCGGCGACGCGGCAGAAGCGCAACGACGAGCAGCCGCGAATCCACCGCGACCGCAAGTACGGGCTCGTCCGCGCCTGGGCCACGGTCATCCAGCTCGACCTCCAGGTGGCGGCCGTCGTCGGCGACCTGCTCGCCGGCCGCCCGGTCGTCTATACGACCTTCCTCGCCTACGACGAGGTCGCCCACCATTCGGGGATCGAGCGAGCGGACACGCTCGCAGTGCTCGAGAAGGTCGACCGCCAGATCGGTCGGATCGAGAAGGCCACCGCCGAGGCGCCGCGGCCGTACAGGCTGATCGTGCTCGCCGATCACGGTCAGTCGCAGGGCGCAACGTTCCTGCAGCGCTACGGCTACAGCCTCCAGGAGCTCGTCGAGAAGGCCTGCAACTCGTCGAGCACCTACTCCTCCAGCGGCGACTCGGCCGAGGCGAGCGCCTACATGGGTGCCGGCCTGACCGAGCTCGACCGCGACCAGACGCCGGTCACGCGGGCGATCCAGACGACGGCCGAGAAGCTCGACGTCGCCCATCCCGCCGACGGCGGCGAGGCGGCGGCCGTCAAGGGCGCCGAGCCGCCCGAGGTCGCGGTGATGGCGTCGGGATGCCTGGGGCTGATCAGCTTCCCCCGCGAGCCCGGGCGGCTTACGCTCGAGACGATCGAGCTGCTCTACCCGACCCTGATCGAGGAGCTGCGGGGACACGAGGGGATCGGGTTCCTGCTCGTCGACTCCGAGCGGGACGGGGCGCTTGCAATCGGCGCCGAGGGCGTCAACCGGCTCGAGAAGGGCGAGGTCCTCGGCGAGGATCCGCTCGCTCCCTACGGCCCGAACGCGGCCCGCCACGTCCTCCGCACCCACCGCTTCCCGCACTGTCCCGACATCGTCGTCAACAGCAGGATCTGGGAGGAGCCGACCGAGGTCGCGGCCTTCGAGGAGCTCGTCGGATCACACGGCGGCATGGGCGGCTCGCAGAGCTACCCGTTCGTGCTCGCCCCCACCGATCTCGACTGGCCCCGGGACGAGGTCGTCGGCGCCGAGGCGGTCCACCGGGTCTTCCGGAGCTGGCTCGCCGGGCTCGGCCAGCACGCCTACGCCGACGAGCCCGCGGGCTCGATCTCGACCGCGGCCCCCGGCTCGAGCAGCACCGCCCGGACGCCGGGCGACCCCTCCGCGACCTGATCGCAGAAGCGCCGGGCCGGCTCGTCGCGGGCACGGCTCCGCATCCCGACCCGCTCGTAGCTGCCCCAGTGGATCGGGATCGCCAGCCGCGGCTCGATCCTCGCGACCGCGTCGGCCGCCTCCCCGGGACCCATGTGGCCGGCGGGCAGTCGCGGCCCCCAGCCGGCGACCGGCAGCAGCGCGGCATCGACCAGGCCGAGCTCCGACATTCCCTCGTAGACCCCGGTGTCGCCGGCGAAGTAGACCGCTCCGGACGGGCCGCGGAGGACGAAGCCGAGCGCCTGCCCGTCGCGGCTCCACGGCATCCGCCGGCCGTCGTGATCGGCGTGGACGGCCTCGATGGTGACGGCGCCGTGCCGCGAGCTCGACCCGACGCCCAGAGCCTCGCCGCTCATCCCCAACGAGCGTGCGAGCCGTAGCGCCGGCGCCGGGCCGAGCGCCGGCGGCTCGCCCTCGATCATCCGCAGCGACCCGGCGTCGAGATGGTCGTGGTGGGCGTGGGAGAGCAGGATCAGGTCGATACCGGCCAGATGCTCGGCCCCGGCCGGCGGCGCGACCCGCTTCAGGGCGCCGAGGATCCGCGGTCGCAGCAGCGGATCGGTGATCACCTTGAGCCCGTCGAGCTCGATCAGGACCGAGGCATGGCCGAGATAGGTGATCCGCATTGCCTCAGTCTGGCGCAACCTCCGCCGTTGGCCCGCACGTTTTGGGCTGATGAGCGGGAAGGTGGTGGACGGGCGCCCGATGGTCGAGCTGGCGGCGAGGATTCGCGGTGGCACGGATTTCGTAGCCATGGGCTGCAAGATCCGTGCCACCTCCGGCGCTCCCCGGCTGGGCCCAACACATATGTCATCCCGTCACGTAACTGCGCGCCGACCGGCGGAAGCGGACGCGAAGCGGAGCATTCCGCCGGAGTCATCTCCTCCCCCGGCTGGGCCCAACACACATGTCATCCCGTCACATAACTGCGCGCCGACCGGCGGAAGCGGACGGCGAAGCCGGAGCATTCCGCCGGGGTCATCTAAACCGCTACGCGGGCGACCTCGGCGATGCTCGTGATCCCCTGGTTGACCTTGGCGAGGCCGTCCTCGCGGAGGGTCATCATCCCCTCGGAGCGGGCCTGGCGGGTGAGCTCGGCCTGGGGGGCGTTGGCGACGGTCATGTCCTTGAGGTTCTCGGTCATCGTCATCACCGAGAAGATCCCGACCCGGCCGCGGTAGCCGGTGCCGCCGCAGCGACCGCAGCCGACCGGCTCCCAGGCCTCGACGTCGGCGCCGACGCGGAAGCCGGCGTCCTCGAGGACGGCGCGCTCGAGGACGATGCGGCGCTTGCAATCCGGGCACAGGGTCCGGGCGAGGCGCTGGGCGACGACGCAGTCGACCGCCGAGGCGGTCAGGAACGACTCGATGCCCATCTTCTGCAAGCGGGTGATCGCGCTCGGGGCGTCGTTGGTGTGGAGGGTGGTCAGGACCATGTGGCCGGTCAGCGCGGCCTCGACGGCGATCCGCGCGGTCTCGGGGTCGCGGACCTCGCCGACCATGATCACGTCGGGGTCGGCGCGGAGGATCGAGCGCAGGCCGACCGCGAAGTCGAGCCCCGCCTTGCGGTTGACGCCCATCTGGTTGATGCCGGGCATCTGGTACTCGACCGGGTCCTCGATCGTGATGATGTTCTTGGCGTCGCTGTTGAGCTCGGCGAGGGCCGAGTAGAGCGTCGTCGACTTACCGGAGCCGGTCGGGCCGGTGACGAGGACGGCGCCGTAGGCCTGGTTGTAGGCATCGGTGAAGCGGGTCCGGGCCTCGCCGAAGAGGCCGAGGTCGTCGAGGGTGCGGATCGCCTCGGTCTTGTCGAGGATCCGGACCGTGGCCCCCTCCCCACGCTCGGTCGGCACGGTGACGACACGGAGGTCGATGCGGCGGTCGTTGACGTTGACGGCGACGCGGCCGTCCTGCGGTACCCGCTTCTCGGCGATGTCGAGCTCGCTCATGATCTTGATCCGCGAGATCACGCCGGCGACCATCCGCCGCGGCACGCGAGCGGCCTCGCTGAGCACCCCGTCGACCCGGAAGCGGACGCGCATGTCCTTCTCCTCGATCTCGAAGTGGACGTCGGATGCGCCCTCGGTGACCGCCTGGCCGAGGATCGAGTAGACGAGCTTGATGACCGGCGCGTCGTCGGCGGACTCGCGCAGCTCGGTGACGTCGGCGCTGCTGAGGCTGGCCTCCTCCTCGTCCTCGGAGACGGCCTCGGAGACCGCGGTCTCGAGCGAGTTGAGTCGGCTGATCAGCGCCTCGATGTCGACCTCGGCAGCGACGGCGACGCGGCAGTTGAGGCCGGTCATCATCTGCATGTCGTCGACGGCCAGGACGTTGGCGGGGTCGGACATCGCCACCAGCAGCGTCTCCGGGTCGACGTAGCCGACGGGCACGGCGTGGAAGCGCCGCGCGGCCTGGACCGATACGAGGTTCGCCGCCCCCATGTCGACGTGGTAGCTGTTGAGATCGACGTGGTCGAGTCCGTAGCGCTCGGCCACCGCACGGGAGAGCTGGT
>DATAFA010000149.1:0-7531 GCA_036257785.1 Solirubrobacterales bacterium
CTCGGCGAGCGGCTCGCGGGGGCGTTCGCCGACTCCGGCGCCGCCCCGGCCCTGCTCGTCGGCATGGACACGCCCCAGGTAACGGCGTCGCTGCTCGAGGCTTCGATCGCGCTGCTCTGCGACCCCGACGTCGGCTCCGTCCTCGGGCCCGCGGCGGACGGCGGCTGGTGGGCGATCGGGTTCCGCGACCACCACCCGACCGCCTTCGACGGCGTGCCGATGAGCGCCGGCGACACCTGTCGGCACCAGCGTGCCCGGCTGGCGGCGATCGGCCTCGAGGTCCGCGAGCTCGAACAGCTCCGCGACATCGACACCGCCGCCGACGCCCGCGCCGTCGCCGCTGTCAACCCCTGGACGCGGACTGCGGCGGCGCTGCGGATAACTCCGAAGGAATCCTCCGCTTCGCGTCCGGTGGGGCTGAGGTGAAACGCCGGCTTGCCGCCGTGGCGGCGGCTGCCGCCGTCGTGTTGCTCGGCGGCGGCTGCGGCTCCGAGGGCGGGAACCCGCCGCCGGCCGAGCCGGCCTTCTCCCCGCGCCTCGCCGAGCCTCCCGCCGGCGAGGTCCTTCGCGCGGGATCGGAGGCGGAGGGGGTCGTGGTCGACCCGAAGAGCGGGCTCGCCGCGGTCTCCTTCCGAGACCCGGACAGGATCGAGCTGATCGACGTGACGACCGGGCGGACGGTGCGGCGGATCCCGACCGGCGAGCCCGCCCGTCATCTCTCGCTGGCGGCTCCGGGCGGCCCGGTGCTGGCGCCGATCGAATACCGCGACCGGCTGCTCCGGATCGAGCTGCCGTCGGGCCGGACGTCGATCGTCACCGTCGGCGACTTCCCACACGACGCGGCGGCCGCCGGCGGGCGGATCTTCGTCAGCGACGAGGGCGGCGACACGATCAGCGTCGTCGCCGGCAACCGCGTCGAGGCCACGCTGCCCTCGCCGGAGCAGCCGGGCGGGATCGCCGCCGCAGGCAAAACGGTGGCCGTCGTCGCGGTCGCGGCCCGGGAGATCGCCTTCATCGACGCGACGACGCTGCAGCCGGTGGCGACGCTCGCGGGCGGTGCCGGCCCGAGTCACGTCGTCGCCGGCGCCGACGACCCGACCGCGGAGCGGGACCGCTTCTACGTGACCGACACCGGCGGCGACGCGGTCCTCGTCTACGAGGGCGGGGGCGATCCGCGACTGCTCGACCGCGCGAACGTGCCCGGCAGCCCCTACGGGATCGCTGTCGACGGGCGCCGTGACCGCCTCTGGGTGACCCAAACCGCCCTTGATCGCGTAGTCGAGATGAAGGTGACCGATCTCGCCCCGAAGATCATCGCGAGCTACCCGACCGTGCGGCAGCCGAACAGCGTCGCCGTCGACGAGCGCAGCGGCCGGGTCGTCGTCGTCGGCCGCGACTCCGGCGACGTCCAGATCTTCGCTCCGAACGGGGGCGGAGCGGGCTGATGAGCCGGCTCGAGCGTCTCGGCGAGCAGGTCGCGGAGGCGCCCGAGTCGAGGACGCCGCCCAACCCCCCGATTCCGGCGGCGGGACCGTTCCGGCGCGAGTTCTGGCGCAGCCCGCTGCGGGGCCAGTGGCTCACGTCGTTTCTCGGTTCGACGTTGCTGCCGCTCGTCATCGTCGCGGCGCTCACCGGCTTCCTCTCCCATGCCGCCTACAACCCGGCGCTCGGTTCCAATGACGTCAGCGGCGGATTCGAGGTCGACCTCTACTTCTTCGACTGGCCGACACAGCCGGCCTGGCTCTACTCGCTCACCCAGTCGCTGCACCTCCTCGCCGGGTTCGCGGCGATCCCGATCCTGCTGGCCAAGCTCTGGTCGGTGATCCCGAAGCTGTTCGAGCGGCCGGCGACGCGCTCGCTGGCCCACGCGCTCGAGCGGCTCAGCCTGCTGCTGCTCGTCGGCTCGGCACTGTTTCTGTTCGTCACCGGCGTCATCAACGTCCAGTACTGGCTGCCGTTCGGATTCTCGTTCGTGCCGGCCCACTACTACGCCGCCCTGATCTTCGTCGGCGCGCTGGCGCTGCACCTCATCCTCAAGCTTCCGGTCGTCGCGCGGACGTTCCGGCGCGACGGCGTCTTCCGGCCGCTCGGCGAGGGCATCGAGCGGATGCGGGCGGCCGATCCCGCCGTCGACGACCTCGCGCCGATCGAGCCGGCGGCGCCGACGATCTCGCGCCGCGGGATGCTGGGCGCGGTCGGGCTCGGATCGCTCGGCCTGCTGACGATGACCGCCGGCTCCAACCTGCTCGGCGCGGTCCGTGAGATCGCGCTGCTCTCTCCGCGCGGGCAGGGCTACGGCGATGGGCCGAACGACTTCCAGGTCAACAAGACGGCCGCGCTCGTCGGCATCGAACCGAGTCAGACCGGCGGCTCCTGGCGGCTTCAGCTCACCGGAGCCGGACGCGACGTCAGCCTCACCCGGGCCGACCTGCTGGCGATGCCCCAGCACGACGAGCGGCTCCCGATCGCCTGCGTCGAGGGCTGGACCACCTGGCAGGACTGGTCGGGCGTCCGCCTCGCCGACCTCGCGGCGCTGGCCGGAGTCGACTCGGGCGGCGACGCCGAGGTGCTCGTCGAGTCGTTGCAGGAGGGCGGCGCCTTCGCCCAGGCGACGCTCGCCGGCAACCAGATCTTCGACCCTCGATCGCTGCTCGCCCTGCGCGTCAACGGCACCGACATCTCGCCCGATCACGGCTACCCGGCCCGGGTGATCGTCCCGGCCCTGCCCGGCGTCCACAACACCAAGTGGGTCAAGCGGATGACCTTCACCGTCTGATGCGGGAGCGGTTCCGATACGAGTACGGCGCCGAGCCGCTGCATCTGATCGCGGTCGTGGCGAGCCTGCTCCTCTGCGGCTACGCGCTCCTGCGGATCACCGAGATCCCCGGTGGTGGCCGGGTCCTGATCTGGCTCGTCGCCGCGGCGCTCCTCCACGATCTCGTCGCGCTGCCCCTCTACAGCGGCCTCTTCAAGCTCTCCCACGGCGCCGCCGCGAGGGCGATCCCCAACCGCGCATCGATGCTGATGGCCCTCAACCACGTCCGCGTCCCGGCCGGTCTGTCGCTGCTCCTCCTCGTCGTCTACTCGCCGCTGATCCTGCGCTTCGATCCGGACCGCTACATGGACACGACCGGCATCGGGATCGACGGCTACCTCGGCCGCTGGCTGCTGATCAGCGCCGGGCTGTTCCTGGTCTCCGGGGTCGTCTACGCGGTCCGCCTGCGCCGGGTCGACCCCGCGGTGGCAGCAGCTTCGCCCGCCCCGCCCCCCGCTCGCCCGATCGGCCGCCTCCTCGGCGGCGCCGGGTGGGCCGTGCTCGCGCTCAGCGGACTCCTCACCGCCTGGGCGCTGGCAACAGTCGTCGTCGGACTCCTGACGAACGGCCTCTGACCCGAGCTCGCGCGGCCGGGTTGCGGGCGGCGCCTCGGTTGCCGCCGGGGCGTCTCGCGGCTCAGGATCGACACGAAGTCGGCACGGACGCCGGCCACCCGTGACCGCCTGGCGCCTAACGTCGGCGCATGGACGGCGAACGGGGATCGGCGAGCGTCGAGCATGCGGCACTGGTGCTGCTGGCAGCCCTCGTCGCCGGCGCCGTCGTCGCGCTCGTCGCGATCGGGCCGGAGCGGCAGGACGGCTCCCTCGCCGCCGCCATCGCGTTCAAGCAGCGTTGCGCGGTCCGCTATCCGGACCCGTGCTGGCAGGACCCGCTGACCGAGGCCTACGGCCGCGAGCTGGCCGGTGCGGTCCGGGCGCTCGCCCCGCCCCCCGCCGCCCGGATCGGGCCCGGAGGAGCCGGCCTCGTCGGCGTCGACTACCGGCGCTGCCGGCAGGCGAGCTGCGCCGTCGCGGTCTCCGACCGTCTGACGACCGCCAACCGGCGAACGACGGCGTTCACCTCGGTCCGCGACGATCGCCGCAGCGGCGGCCCGGTCACGATCGACTACTGGATCTACCGCCCGACGATCGGCTGGGAGCGGATCAGCCGCACGCTCGCCGCCGCCGACGTCGCCGCCTACGCGCGGACGCCGCTGCTCGACTCCGCCGATCCGGCGCTGGTCCCGCTCGAGACGCTGCTCGGCCGCGACGACGCCGCCTTCCGGGCCGGTGAGGAGCCGCCGTGGCGGAACCGGATCGAAAGCCGCTGGGGCCGCTGAGCGGCCTCCGCTCCCTACCGCATCAACTTCACGACGGCTTGCCCTGGACTACAACAAGTCCGCCGGTATGTAGAAGACGCGTCAGCTGGTAGGTGGCGCCGGTGTCAGGCCGTGACGGAGCATGACCTCCGCCAGCTGCGCCGGGTCCGGCGGGCCCCCGGGATTCGATGCCAGGACATCGTGGATCTCACGGAAGTAGTCCGGTGTCATTACACCGGGACTGGCAACCGCAAGGAACTTGGCGTCTTCGGCGCCGTGGTTGTCGAATCCGTGGATCGCGCCGCGAGGAACACAGGTGGCTTCCTCAGGACCAATGTCGAACGTCCGACCGTCAACGCTCCAGGTGGTCACGCCTTCGAGACCGTAGATCGTCTCCTCGAAGGCGTCGTGACTATGTGGCGCCGGCATCTTGCTGTCGGCCGGAACAAAGCACTCGAAGACGCTCGCGCTCCCGTTCGAGTCGGCGGCCTCAACGAGGAAGCGGACGCTGAGCGCACCCACCTGAATCACTTCCGTGGGCGCTGAACTCATCCTGCCTCCGCTGGTTGCGGGCTTCGGGGGAAGAGCCCAGAGTAGCTCGTGCGAGCGGTGGCTCGTGGATTGTCGGGGCCGCTGAGCGGCCAGCGGGCGCTTCGGCCGGCGCCGCGAGTGGCCGCCGGCGCCCGTAGGATCGCGCCGTGGCCGCCTACTCACCCGACCAGTGGAGCGACCTGTTCGTCGCGACCGCCGGCGCGGCGGCGGCGCTCACCGGGCTGCTCTTCGTGGCCGTCTCGATCAACCTCGAGCGGATCCTCGCCTTCCGCGGCCTGCCGAACCGCGCCCTGGCGACGCTCGTCCTGCTGCTCGAGGTCACGATCGCTTCGATCTTCGGGCTCGCTCCCGGCCAGTCGACGACGACACTGGGGGTGGAGCTCCTCACGATCGGCCTGATCGGCCTGGCGGCGGTGTCGCTGCTGATCCGGAAGAGCTTCGACCCGGCTCATCAGAGTGCCGGGCGAATGGCCGGGAACGGGACGGTCGGCGCACTGGCGACCGTCCCGTTCGTCATCGCCGGGCTGAGCCTGATCGCGGAGTCGGGAGGCGGGCTCTACTGGGTGCTCGCGGGAATCGTCGGGGCGATCCTCGGCGGGGTCACGAACGCCTGGGTCCTGCTCGTCGAGATCCTCCGCTGAGGATTCACCCCGAGCCGACCGGGGAAGGGATCACCAGACCGCGTCCTGGTGCTCCATGACCCCGATGCCCTCGGCGAGCTCGAGACCGGCCAGCGATCCGCTGAAGCGACCGAACGGCTGCCGGTAGCTGTACTTGACGACGAGCCGGTTCTCCTCCGCCTGGCGCTCGGCGTCGGCGGCGAAGCCGAGCCGGCTGCCGTCCTCGAAGCTGACCCCGTCGAGACCGTCGAAGCTGACCGGTCCGGGCTCGCGCGGTGCGTCCTCCCCGTCGACCCAGATCGCCCGCTCGCTTCCCGCCGCCGGGTCGTTGACACCCTCGACGAGGTTCCAGGCCACGTTGCGGCCGTCGGCGCAGGCGCCGACGCCGGCCGACCAGTTCCAGACCGTGTGGTGAGGGTGATAGCCGGCCGACTCGTCCTCGATCCCCCGCAGGGTCTCGCGGATCCGGCCGCGCTCCCCGAGGTCGACGTCGAGCTCGATCCAGGACGGTCGCTTGCGGGTCCAGACGTAGCCACCGTCGCCGTTCGGGCAAATCGACTCCGCCCAGACGCCGCAGTCGGAGAAGGCGAGCTTGGCCGTGGCGGCGTCGGCGTGGATCCGCGTTCTCAGGTTCGTCCCGGTCGTGCCCAGATCCCAGCCTTGGTTGCCGCCGCCGCGCTCGGTCCAGACCTCGCCGCGCTGGGAGGGCCGGAGCTGCTTGGTGTGCTCGATGACCTCGCCGCTGCGGCGATCGAGGATCGCCCAGAAGGTCTGTCCGAACGGGCCGATCCTGACCTTCGCGGCACACAGCATCACCTGCTCGCCGTAGGCGCCGACGTAGCGCCAGCGCTTGCGCCAGGTGCCCGCAAACCGGATCGGCATCTTCCCCGGCGGCAGCGGCAGCTCGGGGCGCTCCTCGGCGGGACCCCTCCAGGGGAGGGATTCGAGGGCGCTCGTCCAGTGCTTGGCCACGAGCGAACACTAGATGACCGATCCCACGAGCTCGCACACGCGGATGACACACGGACACGCTTCGCCGGATCGCGCCCGGCCGGCGGCCCGCTACTCGATCGTCGCGATCGCGTCGCCGGCGTTGATCGACGCACCGACCTCGACCGCGAGCGACGTGACCTTGCCCGCTTTGTGGGCGGTGATCTCGTTCTCCATCTTCATCGCCTCGATGACGACGAGCAGGGCGCCCTCGTCGACCTCGTCGCCCTCGGCGACCTCGACCTTGAAGATGCTGCCCTGCAGCGGCGCGACCACGTCGTTGCCGGATGCCGCCGCCGAGCCGGCCTTGCGCTCGCGCTTCGGCGGCCGCTTGCCGGCTGCCGGGACGGCGCCGTTGCCGCCGAGCGCCGCTCCGATGACCTTGACCGGATAGAGCCGCCCGCCGACCTCGACCTTGTACTCGCGCTCGGTGGTGTCGGCCTCGTCGTCGCCCTCCGCGGGCGACGCCGGATCCCCGGTCGGCAGCGACTTGATCCATTCCGGGTCCTCGAGCAGGTCGCGGCAGGTCTCCCCCCGCGCCCACTGCTCGGTGGCGAGGATCGTCTCGTGGAAGGGGATGAGCGTCGTCAGGCCCTCGATCTCGTACTCGCCGAGCGCCCGGATCATCCGTCGCGTCGCGGTCTCGCGGTCGACGTCCCAGGTGATCAGCTTCGCGACCATCGGGTCGTACAGCGGAGTCACCTCGCCGCCGGCCTCGAGGCCGGAGTCGACGCGGACGCCCGGTCCCGACGGCTCGAGGTAGGCACCGATCCTGCCCGGCGCCGGCGCGAACTTCTTGTGGGCGGCCTCGGCGTTGATCCGGCACTCGATCGCGTGGCCGCGCATCACCATCTCGTCCTGGGCGATCGACAGCGGCTCGCCGGCGGCGATCCGGATCTGCTCGCGGACGATGTCGATGCCGGTGACCATCTCGGTCACGCAGTGCTCGACCTGGACGCGGGTGTTCATCTCGAGGAAGAAGTAGTCCTCGCCGACCTGCATGCCCTCGACCGTGCCGGCGCCGCGGTAATCGACGGCCTCGGCCGCGTCGGTGGCGATCTTGCCGATCCGCTCGCGCATCTCCTCGTCGACGTGCGGTGCCGGCGCCTCCTCGATCAGCTTCTGATGGCGCCGTTGCACCGAGCAATCGCGCTCGCCGAGGTGGACCCGAATCCCGTTCTTGTCCCCGAGAACCTGCACCTCGACGTGTCGTGCTTCCTGGATGTACTTTTCGCA
>DATAFA010000099.1:0-2939 GCA_036257785.1 Solirubrobacterales bacterium
TCCATGCTCGCGGCGCTAGGCATCGATCGCCACCGCCATCCCCTCGACCGCGGCACGGACGAGGTCGGGTGAGGTTCCGGCGTTGAGGCGGATGTGCCCGTCGCCCCCCGCGCCGAACATCGGCCCGGAGCTGAAGGCGACCCGGCCGCGCTCGAGGATCGGCGCCGCCGGGTCGGCGCCGAGCCCGTAGGCGGACAGGTCGATCCAGGCGAGATACCCGGCCCGCGGCAACTCGCAGCGGGCATCCGGCAGCCGCTCGGCGAGGAGGTCGGCGAGCAGCGCCCGGTTGTGGTCGAGGACTGCGAGGACCGCGTCGAGCCACCCGTCGCCGGCGCGGTATGCGGTCTCGGAGGCGATCGCCCCGAAGTGGCCGCAGTGCGTGGCGGCGAACGGCAGATCGGCGAGCGTCGCCCGGGCGGAGCCGGCGGCGGTGACGATCTGCGCGCAGCCGAGGCCGGCGAGGTTGAAGGTCTTCGACGCCGACACCAGGGCGATCCCGCGCGCCGCCGCCGCGTCGGAGACGGTCAGGAAGGGGACGTGCTCGGCGCCGGGCAGGGTCATCGGGGCGTGGATCTCGTCGGCGAGGATCCAGGCGTCGTGCTCGGCCGCGAGCGCGGCCAGCGCCTCGAGCTCAGCCCGCGACGCGACCGACCCGGTCGGGTTGTGCGGGTTGCAGAGGAGCATCGCCCGGGCCCCCGCGGCGAATGCGCCGGCGATGCCGTCGAGGTCGAGATCGCGCCCCCCGGCCAACGGCACCGCGGCGATCTCACAGCCTGCCTCGGGGACGAGGCTGAAGAACGGGTGATAGACGGGCGGCGTGACGACGACCCGCTCGCCGGGGCCGAGCAGCAGCCGCAGCAGGTCGGTCAGCCCGGCGACGACGTCGTTGCAGGTGACGATCCCGGCGGGGTCGGGCGCCCAGCCCTGCCGGCGCGCGAGGAAGCCGGACAACGCATCGGCGAGGCCGGAAGCGGCGGGGTTGGCGTAACCGGCGTCGTCACGGCTCACGGCGCCGTTCAGTGCCTCCTTGATCGGCTCGGCCAGCGGGAAGTCCATCTCGGCGACCCAGGAGGGAAGGACGTCGGGCTCGTACTGGGTCCATTTGGCGCTGCGGCGCTCGCGCAGACGGTCGATCCGCAGATCGGTCAGCTCGGGGGCGAGCGCCACTTTCAGGCGGGGACTTCCGCGACGGTCCGGGGCTCGAGCGAGAAGGCCTCGGCGAGCAGCTCGTAGGAGCGGCGGCGATCGGAGCTGTCGTGGACGTTCGTCATCGCCATCAGCTCGTCGGCGCCGCTGCGCGTCAGCAGCTCGTCGAGCCGGTCGCGAACGGTCAGCGGCGAGCCGACGATCATCCGCTCGGCCCGGCCCGGCGCGAGCGGCTTCGGCGGGCCCTCCTCGGCGAGCGCCTCCTCGATCGTCGGCAGCGGCGTCGGCCGGCCGGCGCGGAGGCGGCGGAAGGCGACCCGCGACGGTGCGGCGACGCGCTGGGCGCCCTCGTCGTCGTCGGCGCAGACGATCGCGTGGGAGACGATCGCATAGGGCTCCGGGAATTCCTCCGAGGGCTGGAACTCGTCGCGGTAGAGGCGCAGGGCGTCGACGGCCATCTCCGGGTTGATCTGCGCCGCGAACGCAAAGCCGAGGCCGGCCGCGGCGGCGAGCCGGGCCGAGAAGTCACTCGAGCCGAGCAGGAAGATCGGCGGCAGCGGGGCCTCGAAGGGCGCCGCCCTGATCTGGCTGAACGAGTGCCCCTCGGGCCACGGTCGCGAGCCCGCGAAGGCGAGCAGCTCGCCGAGCTGCTCGGGGAAGTCGTCGGCGGCCATCGCCTGGCGGCTGCGGCGCAGGGCGTAGGCGGTCATCTGGTCGGTGCCGGGCGCACGGCCGATACCGAGGTCGATCCGGTCCCCGAACAGGGCCGAGAGCACCTTGAACTGCTCGGCGACCCGGAGCGGGCTGTGGTTGGGGAGCATGACCCCGCCCGAGCCGACCCGGATCCCGTCCGTCGCCGCAGCGACCTGACCGATCATCAGCTCCGGCGAGGAGCTGGCGACCATCGCGCCGCCGTGGTGCTCGGCCAGCCAGTAGCGGTGGAAGCCGAGCCGGTCGGTGTGGCGGGCGAGGTCGATCGTGTCGCGCAGCGCCTGCGATTCCGTCGAGCCGGAGGCGACCGGCGAAAGATCGAGGACCGAGACGGGCGGCATGCCGCCAACTTAGCGAGTCACAGTCGTCCGTCCGGGAGCCCGACATAGACTGGCCGCGCCGATCGCGAATCGGGTGTCCAGCGAAGGGAGAGCCAATGGGACGGAACGAAGCGACGACCCACGACCACGGCGAGGGCTGGGTCACCTTCATCGGCGTCCTCTTCGCCCTCCTGGGCACCTTCAACGCCATCGACGGCGTCGTCTCCCTGGCCGGCGACGACAAGTTCCGCGAGGAGAACCTGTTCTTCGGCGACCTCACGTTCTGGGGCATCGCCCTGCTCGCGATCGGCGCCCTGCAGATCCTCACCTCGGTCCTGATCCTCCGCCGCAACGCGAACGGCCAGGGCCTCGGGGTGATCCTCTGCTGCCTCAACCTCGTCTTTCAGCTCTTCTTCGTCGCCGTCTTCCCGATCTGGTCGCTGACGATCATGGCCGCCGACGTCCTGATCATCTACGGCCTCTGCATCTACGACCGCCATTTCCACTAGGCGGCCGGCGCCTTCAGGTCACGTGCCGGCGGTGCAGCGCCAGGCCGACCAGGCCCAGCGGCAGCGGCAGCCAGTAGGTGAACAGGCGGTAGAGGAACGTCGCGAGGACGGCGTCGCCGGCGCTGACCCCGGCCAGGGCGAGAAGTGCGGTGAGGCCGGTCTCGACGAAGCCGAGCCCGCCCGGGGTGACGGGGATCTGGGCGAGGACCTGGGCCGCGCAGAAGGCGAGGAGGACGAGGCCGGGCGAGGGGTG
>DATAFA010000121.1:0-4833 GCA_036257785.1 Solirubrobacterales bacterium
AGCGATCCCTCCTGGATCAGGTCGAGGAAGCTCAGCCCGCGCCCCACGTAGCCCTTCGCGATCGAGACGACGAGGCGCAGGTTCGCCTCGACCATCTGCCGCTTCGCGTCGACGTCGCCGCGCTCGATCCGCTTCGCCAGCTCGACCTCCTGCTCGGCGGTCAGCAGCTGGACCCGGCCGATCGCGTGCAGGTAGAGCCGCAGCGAGTCGACGCCCGGCTCGACCGTCAGATCCGGGGCGACGATCGGCGGCGCGTCCGCCGGGTCCTCCTCCGCCTCCCGTTCGCCGTCGGGCTCGCTCTCGATGATCACCTCGACCCCCGCGTCGACGAGCCGGCTGTGCAGCTCGCGGATCCCGTCGGGACCGAGCTCGACCTCCTCGATCGCGGCAGCGATCTGCTCGCCGGTCACGTGACCGCGTTCGCGCCCGATCGCGATCAGGGTCACGCCGGGATCCTCGCTCGGTCCCTCCATGGGGGGCAACTCGGTCGCTTGCAGGTCCTCAGCCATCTCCATAACCCTTCGCGCATGCCTCCCGAGCGGGGTGCCTTCCTCCTCTCCCGAAGGCGTCTCGCGAGTATGCCACGCTCGGGGTCGGGTATCGCATCTCGGTAGCCTTCCCGGTCGAGCAAGATCGATGAACAGTCGTTCCACAATCGTCGCGGAGACGGACGGGCCGGACGTCCAGGCGCGCCGCCCCCGCATCGAGGTCAGCCTGACCCGCGTCGGCGTCGCCGGCGTCGAGAAGGTCATCCGGATCAACCCGCGGGCCGCCCGTGGCAACGTCGACGGCGACTCCGGCCAGCTCTACTTCGCCGAGTTCGAGTGCTTCGTCGACCTCCACCCCCAGCAGGCCGGCGCTCACATGTCGCGCTTCGAGGAGGTCATCAACGAGGCGATCGACGAGGCCGTCCTCGCCGAGTCGCTGAAGGCCGAGCACCTCGCCGCCAGCATCGCCGAGCGCGTCCGCGATCGTCAGGGCGGGATGCGCGCAGAGGTGTCGCTCGCCGCCCGCTACCCCGAGACCGTGCCGGCGCCGCTGAGCGGCAAGCCGACCCAGGAGATCTACACGCTGTTCGGCACCGCCGTCGCCTCCGCGGCCGGCACCAGGACGCTCACCGGCGTCCAGGCCCAGGGCATGACGGCCTGCCCGTGCGCCCAGGAGATGATCGCCACCGGTGCCCGCGAGCGGCTCGCCGACAACGGCTACGACGAGTCCCAGATCGACGAGATCCTCGACCTCGTGCCCGTCGCCACCCACAACCAGCGCGGCCTCGGCACCCTCTACCTCGGCCGCTCCGAGGAGTGCGAGACCGAGATCGACGCCCGCGAGCTGCTCGCCATCGTCGAGTCGTCGATGTCCTCGGAGATCTACGAGCTGATGAAGCGCGAGGACGAGCGCTCGGTGGTCGAGAAGGCACACGCCAACCCGCGCTTCGTCGAGGACTGCGTTCGCGAGATGATCCGCCGGCTCGCCGGCGCCCACCCCGACCTCCACGGCCGCAACTTCATCTTCGCCCGCCAGGAGAACTTCGAGACCATCCACCGCCACAACGTCATCGCCGAGCGCTCCGGCGAGCTCTCCGAGGTCCTCGCCGAGCTCGAGACCGGTGAGCACTCGACCCGGCACATGACGATGCGCGAGTGGCTCGACGCCCCCGCGAATCCCGCCTGAGCCGGCACGCCGTGCCTCAGGCAGGCCCGGCCTCGGCCGGATCGCCGTCCGAGCGCTGCCGCTCGATCCGCCGTCGCACGCCGAAGAAGTAGTCGGCCCCCGAGACGATCGTCGCGACGACCGCCGCGTAGACGAGGACGTCGACGGCCGTCGTCGCCGGATCGACCGCGATCAGAGCGATGACGGCGGCGACCTGCAGGGCCGTCTTCACCTTGCCGAGCCAGCTCGCCGAGATCACGACCCCCTCCTCCACGGCCAGCGCGCGCAGTCCGGTCACCGCCAGCTCGCGGGCGATGATGACCATCGCGATCCACGCCTGGAGGCGGTCGAGCGCGACCAGTGACACGAGGGCGGCGACGATCAGCAGCTTGTCGGCGAGCGGGTCCATGAGCTTCCCGAACGTCGTCACGTCGTCGCGGCGGCGGGCGATGTAGCCGTCGAGGCCGTCGGTGAACGCGGCGAGCGCGAAGACGACGCCGGCGACCAGGTCCCCGTTCGGGATCTCCGCCAGCAGGGCGACGACGACCACCGGCACCATGAGGATCCGGAGCATCGTCAGCGCGTTCGGGATGTTGAGTGGGACCACGGACCGGCTCGCCTGCTTCCCGGCCGATACTACGCGCGGCGCCGCCCATCGCCGCACGGATGGCCCCCGCCGTCGTTATATGGTGGTATGGTCTCGATATGGCATCGGTCAAGTCGACGTTCACGCTCGATCCCCAGACCATCGCCCGGCTAAACGAGACGGCCGAGCGGCTGCAGCGTTCGAAGAGCGAGGTCGTGCGCGAGGCGATCCGCGACTACAGCGACCGCGCCGGCAGGCTGAGCGAGCGCGAGCGTCGGCGCATGCTGGCCGCGTTCGACGAGCTGGTGCCGCAGATCCCGGAGCGGCCGGCGCGCGAGGTCGACGCCGAGCTCGCCGCGATCCGGGGAGCCCGTCGCGGCGGGGGCCGCGGCGGCCGCCGGTGACGACGTGATCGTCGTCGACACCTCGGTCCTGGTCGACGCCCTGACCGGTCCGCGCCGCTCGGCGGCGGCGCTGCGCGCGGCCGTCGCCGACGGCCAGCGGTTCCTGCTCCCGAGCCTCGTCCTCTACGAGTGGCTGCGGGGGCCCCGGATCGAGGAGGAGCTCAACGCGCAGGAGACGCTCCTCCCCGCCGA
The DNA here is from genome assembly GCA_036257785.1 of Solirubrobacterales bacterium. Taxonomy (GTDB): domain Bacteria; phylum Actinomycetota; class Thermoleophilia; order Solirubrobacterales; family 70-9; genus RHKX01. The sequence goes on from DATAFA010000121.1 coordinate 2,836, forward strand.
GGGATCCGTGCCCTTCGGAGCGGCCGAGGCGACCGCGGCCACCGGCCTCTACCGCGCCGTCGATCAGCCGCGAGGGCGCGAGGTAGACATCGCGATCGCTGCGCACGCGGTGGTTCGCGACGTGCCGGTGTGGACCCTGAACGTCGCCGACTTCGAAGACCTACCCGGCGTCGAGCTGTTCGCAGCCTGACGCCAGAGCCTTCGCCCGGCCGAGGACGTCGTCGAGCATCGCCTCGGTCAGCCGTCCCGTGAACGTGTTCTGCTGGCTCGGGTGATAGCTGCCGAGCAGGACCCGGTCGCCGATCACCACCTCGGCGCCGTGGCCGAACCGCGGCTTCGGCCGCGGGATCGCGCGGCCGCCGTCGGCCAGCGCCCGGAGCGCCGCATCCCAGCCGAAGGAGCCGAGCGCGACCAGCACCCGGACGTTCGCCAGCAGCGCCAGCTCCCGATCCAGGTAGGGGCGGCAGCGGTCGCGTTCGGCGACCGTCGGCTTGTTCGCCGGCGGCGCGCAGCGGACGGCGGCGGTCACGTAGGCACCGTCGAGGCGCAGCCCGTCGTCGCGCGAGACCGACTCCGGCCGGCTCGCCAGACCGGCGCGGAACAGCGCCGCGTACAGCCAGTCGCCGGAGCGGTCGCCGGTGAACATCCGTCCCGTCCGATTCGCTCCGTTGGCCGCAGGAGCGAGGCCGACGAGCACGATCGCCGCCTCGCGATCGCCGAATCCCGGCACCGGCCGCGCCCAGTACTCCTCGCCGCGGAAGCGCCGCGGCGGGTCGGCCGCGGCCTGCTCCCGCCAGGCGACGAGACGCGGGCAGGCGCGGCACGAGGTGATCTCGCGCTCGAGGCGGTCGAGCTCGCCATCGTCGGGTCGCATGCTTGCGCGAGGCTAGCCCGGTCGCGACGGCCGCGGGCCGAGCGGTACCTTTGATCGCCCGATGGAGCCGCCCGGAACCGGCCCCGCCGATCGACCGATGCCCGACGATAACCGCCAAGAGCTGCGCCTGCTGGCCATCGTTCCCGCCTACAACGAGGAGGGGATGATCGGCCGGGTCGTGCGCGACATCCACCGCCACGCACCCGACTTCAGCGTCCTCGTCGTCGACGACGGCTCCGTCGACCAGACCGTCAACCAGGCCGAGGCCGAGGGCGCGATCGTCCTCCGCCACCCGTTCAACCTCGGCATCGGCGGCGCCATGCAATCGGGCTACAAGTACGCGCTCGCCCACCGCTACGACGTCGCCGTCCAGGTCGACGGCGACGGCCAGCACAAGCCCGAGTACCTGCCGGAGATGCTCGACGCCCTGCGGACCGGCACCAACGAGGCCGACATGGTCTACGGGACGCGCTTCCGCGGCGACCCCGGCTACAAGGTGCCGATCGGCCGCCGCGTCGGGAACCTGATCTTCTCGCTCGTCCTGACCGCCATCACCCGCCAGAAGATCACCGACCCGACCTCGGGATTCCGGATGGTCAACGGCCGCGGCATCGAGCTGTTCGCCCGCGACTACCCCCACGACTACCCCGAGGTCGAGGCGATCCTGATGCTCCACAACAACCGTTTGCGGATCCACGAGGTCCAGGTGCGGATGAACGCCCGCGGCTTCGGGCGCAGCTCGATCGACTACCCGCGCGCCGCCTACTACATGGTCAAGGTCATGCTGGCCCTGTTCGTCGGGCTGCTGCGACGCCGGCCGGAGGCGTTCGAGGGATCCCCTCCCCCGTCCACCGGCGAGTTCGGGACCGTCGAGACGAGCGCCGAGAGCGGCGGCCCGGGATGAGCGACGTGCTGCCGATCCTCGCCGAGGGCCTCGGGGTCAAGCCCCAGCGGATCGCTGTGATCGTCACCCTGCTCTTCCTCGGTCTCGTCATCGAGCTCGTCCGCCGCCGCCGACTCGTCGAGCGCTACGCGCTCCTCTGGATCGCGGCCGCAATCATCCTCGTGATCTTCGCCGCCTGGGGTGGCGCGCTCGAAGCGGTGGCGAACGCCCTTGGGATCAT
>DATAFA010000123.1:0-3220 GCA_036257785.1 Solirubrobacterales bacterium
CGGCGGCGTCATCAACGGCAACGCGGCCGAGGAGCTCCGCGAGCTCTGCACCTCCGACAACTTCCCCGTGACCTGCACCCTGATGGGCCTCGGCGGCTTCCCAGCGAGCAACGAGCAGTGGCTCGGAATGCTCGGCATGCATGGCACGCGCACGGCCAACTACGCCATGGACAACGCCGATCTGATCGTCAACGTCGGCGCCCGCTTCGACGACAGGATCACGGGCAAGCTCTCCGAGTTCGCGCCGCGAGCCAAGTTCGTCCACATCGACATCGATCCCGCCGAGATCTCCAAGAACGTCCCGGCGCACATCCCGATCGTCGGCAACGTCAAGGAGGTCCTGCCGAAGCTGGTCAAGGAGTACCGCGCCTCGCAGGCCGACCGCTCGCGCCTGGACGGCTGGTGGGAGCAGATCCGCGCCTGGCAGAAGGAGTACCCGCTCACCTACGAGGATTCGAGCGACGCCGAGATCAAGCCGCAGAAGATGATCCAGGCGATGTTCGCGGCCACCGAGGGCGACGCGATCATCACCTCGGACGTCGGCCAGCACCAGATGTGGGCCGCGCAGTACTACGGCTTCGACAAGCCGCGCCGCTGGATCAACTCCGGCGGCCTCGGGACGATGGGCTTCGGCCTGCCGAGCGCCATCGGCGCGAAGGTGGCGCAGCCCGACGAGACCGTGGTCTGCCTCGCCGGCGACGGCAGCCTGATCATGACCTGCCAGGAGCTCGCGACCGCGGTCCGCCATCAGATCCCGGTCAAGGTCTTCCTGATGAACAACGGCTACTTCGGCATGGTCCGCCAGTGGCAGGAGCTCTTCTGGGACGGTCGCTACTCGTCCGTCGAGATGGGCCCGAGCCCCGACTGGCCCAAGCTCGCCGAGGCGTTCGGCGCCAAGGGCATGCAGGTGGAGGACAAGAACGAGGTCGAGGGGGCCATGCGCGACGCGCTGGCAACCGAGGGCCCGGTCCTGCTCGACGTCCGGGTGACCAAGGAGGAGAACTGCTACCCGATGATTCCCGCCGGCGCCGCCGCGCGGGACATGGTGGGCTGAGCGATGGAAGCCGGCACTCCTGACCTGATCAACCTCGAGGATCTCGACGCCGCCGCGGGCGCCCTCACCGGCCGCAAGCATGTCCTTTCGATCCTGGTTGAGAATCGCCCCGGCGTCCTCGCCCGGATCGCCGGGCTGTTCAGCCGGCGCGGCTTCAACATCGACACGCTCGCCGTCGGCCCGACCGAGGACCCCGAGATCTCCCGCATCACGCTGACCGTCGACGGCGCCGTTCACCCGATCGACCAAGTGACCAAGCAACTCCACAAGCTGGTCAACGTCATCAAGATCCGGGACATGGAGCCGGGCGAGACCATCGCCCGGGAGATGGCCCTCTTCAAGGTCTCCGCTCCGATCGAGAGCCGCGCGGAGATCATGCAGTTCGCCGAGATCTTCCGCGCCAAGATCGTCGATGTCTCCCGCCGCTCGCTGACCATCGAGGTCACCGGCAGCGCCGACAAGATCGAGGCCTTCGAGCGGATGATCCGCCCGCACGGCCTGATCGAGATGGTCCGCACGGGCGAGGTCGCGATCGCCCGCTCCAAGCCGGACAACTGATGCGAGGGTGCGCGAAAGCGCAACCCGTGTGACGGGGATGAGCGTCGTCCTCGACGCCGGACCGCTTCTCTCGTTGTTCGAGAGCGCGCTGTCCCGGGGGCATGAGGGACGCCTGGTCTCGGCGACCGTCGAGATCGAGGAGGCCGTGGACCCGACGGCCATCGCGGCCGGATCACGGCTCGCCACGGACCGCTGGTTCTGCTGGGAGCAGCCCGACCGCGGGTTCGCCCTCGCCGGCATCGGCACCGCGACCGAGGTGGTGAGCCGGGGGGCGGACCGGTTCTCGGACCTCGCCGCCGGATGCTCGCGCGTCGTCCACGATCGAGTCGCGGAGGAGCCGATCGGGCTACCCGCCGGCGCCGGGCCCGTCTGGTCCACGGGGCTCGCATTCGCCCCGGACGGCGGGAGCACGCCGATCTGGTCCTCGCTGCCGCCTGCGCTGGCCGTCCTCCCGGAGGTCGCAATCGCCCGCAGCGAGGGACGCAGCTTCCTCACGGTCTGCGCGGTGCCGGCTTCCGACGCGAGCCCGGAGCAGGTGCTTCAGAGCGTCTCCAGTCGGCTCGCCAGCCTGCGCCCGGCTGCCCTCACGCCGGCGGACCCACACCCGAGCGCGGCCAGCTCGATCTCGGGCCGCCACCCGCCGGAGCGCTACGAGCAGATCGTCGCGACGGCGGTCGAGCGGATCCGTGCAGGCGAGGTGGACAAGGTCGTCTTGGCCCGAGAGCTGACGGTCGAATCCCCTGCCGCGATCGACCCGGCCAGCCAGCTCGGCGCGATGCGCAACCTGTTCCCATCTTGCTTCTGCTTCTGTTTCGGGTCGCCCGAGGCATGCTTCATCGGCGCCAGTCCCGAGCTGCTCGTCAGGCGCTCCGGCGCGGTCGCGGCGACGGTCGCCCTCGCCGGGACGACCGGCCGCAGCGCCGATCTCGCCGTCGACGACCACCTCGGGGAGGCGATGATGCGGAGCCCAAAGGTCCGCGACGAGCACGGCATCGTCGTGCGCCGAATCGAGCGAACCCTGCGCCCACACTCCGTCTGGGTCCACGCCGAGGATGAGCCCTCCGTGATCAAGGTGGGAAATCTCCAGCACCTGGCCACCCCGATCCGCGTCCAGCTCGCCGAGTCGAACAGCGCGATCGAGCTCGCCGGCTATCTGCACCCCACCCCCGCGATCGGCGGCGAGCCGCGCGCGCCCGCCCTCGCCCTGATCGACGAGCTGGAGGGCATCGACCGCGGCTGGTACAGCGGGCCGATGGGATGGATGGACGCCGCGGAGGACGGGGAGTTCTGCGTCGGGTTGCGCTCGGCCCTGCTTCGCGACCGCGAGGCTCACCTGTTCGCCGGCTGCGGAATCGTGGCTGACTCGGACCCGGCCGCCGAGCTTCAGGAGTCCGAGCTCAAGTTCGAGGTGCTGCTTCCCCTGCTTGCCTCCTAGACCTTGACAGCGTCGTGTACGCCGGGAGTAGGGTGAATGCGGGGGCAATCTAGGAGAAGGAGTGGAACATGGCTGAAGGCGCAGAGTTGATCCAGCGCTTCTACGACGAGATGCTCGGCGAGGGCAACCTCGACAACCTCGACGAGCTCGTCACCGACGACGTCGTGGATCAC
>DATAFA010000124.1:0-14294 GCA_036257785.1 Solirubrobacterales bacterium
CGGCGGCGGCAACTTCCGCGCCCTCTACTCGCGCTTCCTGGCCGAGGTCGGCCGCGACGAGGATGCCGCCCTCGCAGCCGCGGCCGCGGCGGCATGGACCGACCTGGCCGCCGAGCTCTTCGGCGTCAGCGAGACCGACCAGCCCGACCCCGCCGGCTGGGACCGCATCGCCGCCGCGGCCGCCCGCGTCCTCGCCGACGAGGAGCGGCTCTGGGCCCAGCTCAGCGACTGATCCGCTCGCCCAGGATCGCCGCGATCTCGGCCGCGACCTGAGTGCTGCCAGTGATCCGGATCGTGGGCGTATAGGGCACCCAATCCGGATCAGTGGCGCTGGCGGGCCTCAGGGACGTGCGATGTGCGCCTAGAAGCCGACCTTCTGCTCGTCGCCGGCGGTCTTGATGAAGACGAGCTTGTCGAGGAAGAGCTCGACCTCGGCGTCGTCGGTCTGCAGCCGGTGCCAGCCGCCGCGCTGGAGGGCGCCGCGGAGCGACTCGAGCTCCTCGTCGGTGATCCGGAGCGCCAGGACCTGGCCGCCGTCGAAGCCGACCTCGATCCGTCGTTGCTTGCTTGCCATGGCCGGTCTCCTCAGTGGTCGTGGGGCTGGACGATCTCGGTCAGCACGCCGCCGGTCGAGCGCGGGTGGAGGAAGGCGACGCGACTCTGACGGATGCCGGTCCTCGGCGTCTCGTCGATCAGCTCGATGCCCTTGCCGGCGAGCTCGGCGAGGGTCGCCTCGATGTCGCTGACGGCGTAGGCGACGTGGTGCAGCCCCGGGCCCCTGGCGGCGAGGAACTTGCCGACCGGGGTCTCCTCGCCGAGCGGGCTGAGCAGCTCGACGTGGCCCTCGCCGACGTCGAGGAGGACCGCCTCGACGCCCTGCTCGGTGACCACCTCACGGTGGACGAGCGGCATCCCGAGGATGTCCCGATAGAGCTTGATGGCGGCGTCGAGGTCGTCGACGGCGACGCCGGTGTGGTCGATCCGGTCGAGCATCGGGCCGCAGTCTATTGACCGCCGAGCGTGGCCCGGAACGATCTAGGCGCGGCCGGGAGGAGGGGTCGCCGAGCCCCCCTCGGGCTGCTCGGGCTCCTCTTCGGCGGCGTTGGCGAGGCCTGCCGGAGAGCCGTTTCCGGCCGGCGCCCCCAGGACGTTCTCGCCCGGATCGGGGAACGGGCCCGGCGGGGACACGGAGACGCTGTGCCGGGCCAGGATCGCGGCGATCTCCGCCTGGTCGATCACCTCGTCGGCGAGCAGCTTGCGGGCGATCTCGTCAAGCAGCTCGCGGTGGTCGCTGAGCAGGCGATGAGCGCCACGGTAGGCCTCCTCGGAGATCTCGTTGACCTCCTCGTCGCGGCGCTGGCGCATCATCTCGGAGACGTTCCAGTCGTTGGCGGGGACCTGATGGGAGCGGATCGACGTCCCCATCCCGTACTCGTAGACCATCGAGCGGGCGATCGTGGTGACCTTGGCGAGGTCGTCGGAGGCGCCGGTCGTGACCCGGCCGAAGGTGATCTGCTCGGCGACCCGGCCGGCGAGCAGGACCTTCATGTAGTCGATCAGCTCGTGGCGGGACTTCAGGTAGCGATCCTCCTGGGGGAGGTTGAGCGTGTAGCCGAGCGCCTTGCCGCGCGGCACGATCGACACCTTCTGGACCTTGTCGACCGTGGAGAGCAGCTCCGAGACGAGGGCGTGGCCGGCCTCGTGCCAGGCGACGACCCGCTTCTCGTGGTCGGTGATCACCTTGCGGCTCTGCAGGCCGGCGACGACCCGCTCGAAAGCGTTGTCGAAGTCGGACTGGGCGACGAACGGGCGCTTGTTGCGGCCGGCCTGGATCGCCGCCTCGTTGCAGAGGTTCGCGAGGTCGGCGCCGGTCAGGCCGGAGGTGTGCTGGGCGACCCGGTGGAGGTCGAGGTCCTGGCTCAGCGGCTTGTCGCGGGTGTGGACGGCGAGGATCTCCTCGCGGCCGCGGAGGTCGGGCGGCGGGACGAAGACCTGGCGATCGAAGCGGCCGGGCCGGAGCAGGGCGGGGTCGAGCTTCTCGAGCAGGTTCGAGGCCGCCATCACGACAATGTTCTCGCTCGCCTCAAAGCCGTCCATCTCGACGAGTAGCTGGTTGAGGGTCTGGTCGCGCTCGCCGGAGACGTCGCTGCCGCGTGTCGTGCCGACGGCGTCGAGCTCGTCGATGAAGAGGATCGAGGGGGAGTTGTCGCGAGCCTCCTTGAACAGCCGCCGGATCCGGGCCGCGCCGAGCCCGGCGAACATCTCGACGAAGGAGGACGCCGACTGGCTGAAGAAGTTGGCGCCCGACTCGTGGGCGACGGCCTTCGCGAGCATCGTCTTGCCGGTGCCGGGCGGGCCGTGGAGCAGGATCCCCTTCGGCACCTTCGCGCCGAGGTTCTTGAAGCGCTTCGGGTCGGAGAGGAACTCGACGACCTCGCGGAGCTCGTCCTTGGTGCCCTCGACCCCGGCGATGTCGTCCCAGCCCACGCCGCTGCGCTTCGACGCCCTGATCTCCTGCGGCTTCGTCTTCGGCATCACCGCGAGCATCCGGAACATCACGTAGACGAGCAGGACGATGAAGATGAGCGAGAAGAGGGGCAACCAGCGGTCGAGCTGGTCGAGGAATTCGTCCGTGTTGATCGCTGTGATCGCCGCCAACGTCATGCCTAGGCCCATCGGCAGATCGGCCCGCCGGGCTTAGCCCCGTTCGGCGGCGAGCACGGCATCGAGCGCGGTGACCGCCACCTCGAGTTGCTCGGGCGTCGGCTCGCGGGTCGCGAACCGCGCCTGGATGAAGTGGCCGGCGGCGTGGACGCCGCGCCCGACCAGGGAGTCGGGACGACGCTCGGCGGCGACGAAGACCTCGACCGACAGGGAGAGGCCGGCGACGGCGCTGATCGCGCGGGTCGCCCGGCCCGGCGATTCGACGAGCCGGTCGACGAGCAGCTGGCCCGCGACCGAGAAGAGCAGCATCGGGCCGATCAGGTTCGAGCCGCAGCGATCGTGCTCCTTCGGCACCTCGGCGGGGTCACGGTCCTGCTCGTAGCCGGCGATCGACTTGTGCTCGGCGCCGTGGTAGGCCGCGAGATCGGAACCGCTCAGCGAGACGAGCGCCGGGACGAACCCGATCAGGGCCGCCATGCCCTCGCGGAGCGGCGTCACGCTCCGGCCCCGGCCCCGGATCGCGTTGCCGACGACCGTGCTCGCGAGCCCGGCGCCGACGACCTTCGGGTCCTCGAACGGCAGCCGCGCCGACGGCACCGCGAAGCGCGCGATCGGGATCACCGCGAATGCTTCGGCGAGCCGTAGCGGGCCGCGCATGCCCGGCACCTTGGCGAAGCGGTTGCCTCCGAAGTCGGGCTTGCGGCCGGATGCGACGTCGATCGTGCCGTCCGCTGCCCGTGCCGCTGCTCCCCATGAGGTCGGACCGTGGATGAGCAGGCCGTTGCGCAGGGCCATGCCGCCGAGCCGGAGCTTCTCGGGCTCGGGCGGCGGGCCGCCGTTCGCAGATGCGCCGTTCGGCGAGACGGCGATGTCGCCGACCGCGTCCGCGCCCCCCGCTTGCTCGCCCTCGCTCATCGCCGTCAGGTTAGCGGCGCCCCCGCGCGGCACCGCCGGCCGCTTCGCGTTCGCGTCTCCGGGCAGGTGGATACTGACCCGATGAGCGACCAGCTCTTCGAGAGCGACGACGCGCCCGCCCGCGGCGGGATCGGCGAGGGGACGCCGCTCGCCGTGCGGATGCGGCCGCGGTCGCTCGAGGACCTCGTCGGTCAGGAGCACCTGCTCGCCGCGGGCTCGACGCTGCGAACCGCGATCGAGACCGGCGAGCCGCACTCGATGGTCCTCTACGGGCCTCCGGGGACGGGCAAGACGACGATCGCGCGGATCGTCGCGACCGCTGCCGACGGCGCCTTCGAGGAGGAGTCGGCGGTCAATGCCGGCCGCCCCGAGGTGCGGGCGATGCTCGGGCGCGCCGAGGAGCGGCGCCGGACCGGTCGCCGGACCGTCTTCTTCCTCGACGAGATCCACCGCTTCAACAAGGCCCAGCAGGACGCCCTGCTGCCGGCCGTCGAGGACGGCCTCGTGACCCTGATCGGCGCGACCACCGAGAACCCCTACTTCGAGGTCAACTCGGCGTTGCTGTCGCGGGCGCAGATCTACGAGCTGCGGGCGCTCGGCGAGGACTCGGTGGCGGAGCTGCTGCGCCGGGCGCTGTCCGACCCGGAGCGCGGGATCGTCGATCCTCCCGCCGTCGACGACGACGCCCTGGCGATGCTCGCCGGGCGGGCGGGCGGCGACGCCCGGACTGCGCTCGGCGCCCTCGAGCGGGCCGCGGCGGCCGCCGGCCCGGGCGGCCGCGTCGACCTGGCCGCGGCCGAGGACGCCCTGCAGAAGCGGGCGGTGCTCTACGACAAGGGCGGCGACCGCCATTACGACTACATCTCCGCCTGGATCAAGGCGACCCGCAACTCCGACGTCGACGCCTCGGTCTATTACCTCGCCGCGATGCTGGCCGGCGGGGAGGACCCGCGGTTCGTCGCCCGGCGGATGGTCATCTTCGCCTCCGAGGACGTCGGGAACGCCGCCCCGCAGGCGCTCGCCGTGGCGACGGCCGCCGCCGCCGCGGTCGACCGGGTCGGCCTGCCCGAGTGCCGGATCAACCTCGCTCAGGCCGCGGTCTACCTGGCGCTGGCGCCGAAGTCGAACGCCTCCTACAAGGCGCTGCTCGCGGCCGAGGAGCACGTGCGCCGGAACGGGGCGGCCGAGCCGCCGCAGGCGATCCGCGACAGCCACTACGCCGGCGCGAAGGAGCTCGGACGGGGCGTCGGCTACCGCTATCCGCACGACGAGCCCGGGGCCGTCAGCGACCAGCGCACGATGCCCGACGAGGTCGGCGACACCCGCTTCTACGAGCCGACCGACCGCGGCTTCGAAGCGGAGCTGACCGAGCGCCTGAAGCGCCTGCGCGAGCGCCGCGAATAGGCAGGCGGCCCCGCGGCCGGAACCGCCGCAGGGCCCGGGAGCCGCGGCCCGCGCCAATATGCTGACCCCCGATGGCGAGCCTTGATTCCTTCAACCCCGCGACGGGGGAGCTGCTCGGATCGGTCGCGACCGTCGATCCCGAGGACGTGCAGGCCGCGGTCGACGAGGTCGCCGCGGTCCAGCCGTTCTGGGGCGAGCTGTCGGTGCCCGATCGCGGTCGCTACCTGCGCCGCACCGCCGAGATCCTCGCCGGCGACCTCGACGAGGTCACCCGGCTGTTGACGAGCGAGCAGGGCAAGCCGATCACCGAGGCCCACACGATGGAGGTGGTGCCGACGATCGACGGGCTGCACTGGATCGCCGAGGAGGGTCCCGGGATCCTCGCCGAGCAGCAGGTCAAGATGGGCGGCGGTCTGTTCTTCGGCAAGCGGGCGAAGATCAGCTTCGAGCCGCTCGGAGTCGTCGCCGTGATCGCCCCCTGGAACTACCCCTGGTCGATTCCCTTCGGCGAGGTCGCGATCGCGCTGATGGCCGGCAACGGTGTCGTTCTGAAGCCATCGGAGCTGACGCCGCTGCTCGGCGATCGCATTCGCCTCGCGTTCGTGAAGGCCGGAGTTCCCGAGGGGCTCGTGCGGGTCCTGCACGGTGGCGGCGACGTCGGCCGGGCAGTCGTCGAATCGAGCGTCCGCAAGGTCTTCTTCACCGGGTCGGTCGCGACCGGCTACTCGGTCGGCGCCGCCTGCGCGGCACAGATGAAGGGGGCGGTCCTCGAGCTCGGCGGCAAGGACCCGGCGATCGTCTGCGCCGACGCCGAGCTCGACAACGCGATCGACGGGATCGCCTGGGCCGGCTTCGCGAACGCCGGACAGACCTGCTCGGGGATCGAGCGCGTCTATGTCGTCGCCGACGTCGCCGACCGCTTCGTCGCAGGAATCGGGGCGGCGGCCGAGCGCCTCGTCCTCGGCGACCCGCAGAGCTGGACGACCGAGATCGGCCCGATGGTCTCGGCCGAGCAGGCCGCCATCGTCAACGAGCTGGTCGACGACGCGCTCGCGGCCGGCGCCGAGCGGATCTGCGGCGGCCCGGCCGAGATGCCGGGATCGCCCGGCAACCACATCGCGCCGACGGTCCTGACCGGCGTCACCCACGAGATGCGGATCATGCGCGAGGAGATCTTCGGGCCGGTCCTGCCGATCGTCGTCGTCGCCGACGAGGACGAGGCCCTGCGCCTGGCCAACGACTCCGACTTCGGTCTCGGGGCATCGATCTGGACCCGCAGCCGGCCGAAGGGCGAGCGGATGGCGCGGCGCCTCGCGGCCGGGATGGTCTGGATCAACGACCACGCCTACACCCACGCCGCCGTGCAGTGCGCCTGGGGCGGCGTCAAGGACTCCGGCCTCGGCCGCTCGCACTCGCAGTTCGGCTTCTACGAGTGCGCCGAGATCAAGACCGTCACCTGGAACAGCGCCCGCAGCCGCGACTTCTGGTGGCATCCCTACGACGAGACCCTCGGCCGGGCGATCCGCTCGAGCGCCGGCCTCCTCTACGGCGGCGGCGGCCCGAAGGTCAAGGTCCTTCGCGACGGTGGCGGGTCGCTGCTGAGGACCGGCGCGCGAACGATCCGCGGCCGCTGAGGACCGCCCTCAGCCGCCCGCCCGCAGCATCGCCAGGACCCGGCGCTCGTCGGCGAACGCCGGCTCCGGGAACGCGGCGAGGCTGAACCAGCCGCCCTCCTGCGACTCGTCGGAGATCTCGATCTCGCCGCCGACGATCCGGCCGCGGTACGCCAGACCGAGGATCGGCTGGGCGTCCTCGCCGCTGCCGTAGGTCGACGGGAACGCGCCGATGAATTCGATCACCTCGACCTCGAGGCCGGTCTCCTCGCGAACCTCGCGAACGACCGCCTCCGGCCCCGACTCGCCGATCTCGACGAAACCTCCCGGCAGGTTCCACTCGCCCTTCATCGGCTCCTGGTTGCGCCGAAGCGCCAGGAACTCGCCGTCCCGCTCGATCCAGGCCTGGATCGTCGGCGACGGGTTGTCGTAATGGACGAATCCGCAGCTCGGGCAGGCCGGGCGATCCGGGTCGGGACCCGCGGAGGGGCGCATCACCAGCTCGGTCGCGCAGCGCGGGCAGTAACGGAACTCCATGGGAGCGAAGCTACAGGCTCCGGATGCCGGTTTCCGAGGCGATCGATCCGGGCACTACCGAACCGGTACACCACCACAAGGAGAGTTCATGATCATCGGCGGAATCATCGCCATCTGCATCGTCCTGGCGATCCTCGCGTTCCTGTTGCCGCGGCTCTCGCACGGGCCCCAGAAGGGTGTCGACAAGACCCTCGGCGCCGGCCAGAGCGCCGGCGGCAAGGCTCCGGGCCCGCTCGGTCGGCTGTTCCAGAAGCCCTTCGCGACGTCCCGCAAGGCGACGAACAAGAGCGCTTCCAAGGGCCGAGAGGGACGTTCAAAGCTGCCCCTCTGAGCGGCCGGAGGATCGCGCCCGCCGGCGGGCGGCGGGGGCGGGCGTGGCCTCCGCCCATCTAGCCTTCGGGCCGTGTCCGACCCGGTCCCGGAGCCCGCTGACGCCCCCGCGCTGCGGGCCGAGGGCCTCAGCCACGCCTACGGCGAGCGCTGGGTCCTGCGCGAGCTGAACCTCGAGCTCGCGCCCGGTCGGACGCTCGCGGTGCTGGGACCGAACGGGGCCGGCAAGTCGACCCTGCTGCGGATCGTCGCGACCCTGCTGCGCCCGACCGAGGGGAGGGTCGAGGTGTTCGGCTTCGGCCTGCCGGCGGAGGCCTGGCGGCTGCGCGGGCGGATCGGCTTCCTCGGCCACCAACCGCTTCTCTACCGGGATCTCGATGCCCACGAGAACCTCGCCTTCCACGCGCGGTTGTTCGCGCTGCCCGGCGGTGGGGCCGCTCGCGCCGCGGAGCTGCTCGAGACCGTCGGCCTCGCGCATCGCGCGTCGACCCGCGTCGACGAGATGTCGGCGGGGATGGTCAAGCGGCTCGCCGTCTGTCGCGCGGTCCTGCACGAGCCCGACCTGCTGATCCTCGACGAGCCGCTCGCCAACCTCGACCCGGAGGGCGCCGAGACGGTCGCCCCGCTGCTCGGCCCGGCCCCCGGCCGGACCCGGGTGGTGGTCACCCATGACGTCGAGGCCGCGCTCGAGCAGGCCGATCGGGTCGTCGGCCTCGAGCGCGACGGCAGCGTCGCCTTCGAGCTGCCGGTCGCCGACGTCGATGCCGAGCGCGCCCGGCGGATCTACTCCGAGCGGACCGGAGCGCCGCGATGAATCGGCCGGCCCCATCGACCTTCGCGGTCGTCAGGACGGTCCTCGCCAAGGACCTGCGGGTCGAGCTGCGGACGCTGCAGTCGGTGCCGGCGATGCTGCTGTTCGCGACGACGATCTTCGTGATCTTCCGCTTCGGCCTCGACCGGACCCGCCTCGAAGGGGCGCTCGCCGCCGGCGTCCTGGTGGTGACGATCCTGTTCGCGGCGTTGCTGGCGATCAACCGGATCTTCGTCGCCGAGCGCGAGCAGGGTGGGTTCGAGGCGATCCGGCTGGCGCCGGCGGACGGCACGGCGCTGTTCTTCGCGAAAGCGGCGGCGCTGTTCGTCTACATGGTCGTGCTGGAGGCGTTCGCGCTGCCGGTGTTCTGGCTGTTCTTCCTCGACGGCGGCGCCGGGCTCGTCCCGTTGCTGCCGGTCCTGCTCCTGCTCGACGCCGCGCTGGCGATCACCGGGGCCCTGATCTCGCCGATGGCGACGAACTCGCGGGCCCGCGACCTGATCGGCCCGCTGATCCTGCTGCCGCTGCTGGTCCCGGCGCTGATCGCCGCCGCGGGCGCCGGCCAGCATCTGCTCGCGGCGGGCGGCCCTTCCTACGAGCAGTACGGGACATGGCTGGGAGTGCTCGGCTTGTACGATCTGATCTTCCTGCTGATCGGGTGGGCTGCCTTCGACTTCCTCATCGAGGATTGACCTCAGGCACCGGATCCACAGCTCGCGACACCGATGAAAGCGTCCACTCTGAGGACACTCGCTCTGCTCACGGCCCTGTTGATCGGGGCCGGGTTCGCGCTCGTCTTCTTCTACGCGCCGAACGAGGCCGACCAGGGCTTCATCCAGAAGATCTTCTACCTGCACGTGCCGCTCGCGATCATCGCCCTCGGCGGGTTCGTCGTCGGCGGCATCCACGCGATCCGCCACCTCCGCAGCGGCGATCCGGTCCACGACGCCCGCTCCTACGTCTCGATCCACGCGTCGGTCATCTTCGGCGTCGCGGTGCTGCTCACCGGCGCGATCTGGGCGAAGGCGTCGTGGGGCAAGTGGTGGGTCTGGGACGAGCCGACGCTGGTCAGCTTCCTGATCGTCTTCCTCCTCTACTGCACCTACTACCCGCTGCGCTACGCGATCGAGGACCGCGAGCGGCAGGCGCGCTACGCGTCGGTCTTCGCGATCACCGCCGGCGCGTTCGTCCCGCTCAACTTCATGGCGGTCAGGGCGGCCCAGTCGCTCGTCCACCCGCGGACGTTCGGCACCGTCGACGGCGGCCTGCCGGGCGACATGTGGCTGACGTTCCTCGTCTGCTTCGCCGGCATCGCGCTGCTCTGGGTTACGCTCGTCGGCTTCGAGCTGGTCGCGAAGCGGACCTCGGGGCAGCTCTCGCGGCTCCGCCGCGCCCTCGACGAGGGCGCCGATCGGCCGCCGCTGGGCAGCGGGGTCGCCGGGAGGATCGCGCCGGGCGGCGCGGGTACGCGCTGATGCCCGCCCTGCCGCTCGACGAGGCCGGCAAGTACGTCGCCGCCGCGTACGTGGTCTTCGTGCTGCTGCTCGTCGTCTACATCGGGATCATGGCCGCCAAGCTCGGCCGGATCTCGCGCGAGATCGAGGAGATCGCCGAGCTCGCCGAGCGGAACCGCGCCGCCGCCGACGAGCGGGCCGCGGAGTCCGCGCGGGCCGAGGCGGAGGAGGTCCGCTCGTGAGCGACCTGCTCGCGCTCGGCATCTCCCACAAGACGGCGCCGATCGAGCTCCGCGAGCGGCTCGCGCTGACCGAGGGCCGTGCCGCCGGGGTCCTCAACGACCTGCGATCGCACGAGCAGGTCAGCGAGGCGGCGGCGATCTCGACCTGCAACCGCACCGAGCTCTACCTCGTCGTCAGCGAGCCGGTCGAGGCCGAGAACGTCGCGCTCGGTGCGCTCTCCCGCCAGGCCGGCATCCGTCCCACCGAATTGATCGAGAGCCTCTACTCCTACCGCGGGATCGAGGCCGGCCGTCACCTCTACCGGGTCGCAGCCGGGCTCGACTCGATGATCGTCGGCGAGGCCGAGATCCAGGGCCAGGTCAAGCGCGCCTACGAGCTCGCCCTCGTCGAGGGTGCGACCGGCGCGATCCTCAACCGCCTGTTCCGCGGGGCGCTCGCGGCCGGTAAGCGGGTTCGCGACGAGACCCGGATCGGCGAGGGCGGCATCAGCGTCCCCTCCGCGGCCGTCGGGCTCGCGACCCGCACCCTCGGCGACCTCACCGGTCGCCACGTCCTGCTGATCGGCGCTGGCGAGACCGCCGAGCTGACCGCCCGGGCGCTGACCGCCCGCGGCGTCGAGACCGTGTTCGTCGCCAACCGCCGCTACGACCGGGCGATCGGCCTCGCCGAGCGCTTCGGCGGCAGCGCCGTCCGTCTCGAGGACCTTCCCGCCCAGCTCGAGGCAGCCGACATCGTCGTCTCCTCGACCAACTCCCCCCATCACATCGTCGAGCGCGAGGAGCTCGAGCTCGTCGCGGCCGCGCGCGACTACCGGCCGCTGCTGCTGATCGACCTGGCGGTGCCGCGCGACATCGACCCCTCCTGCCGCGACGTGACCGGCGTCGTCGTCCGCGACGTCGACGACGTCCAGCAGATCGCCGATCGCAACGCGAGCGGGCGCGAGGTGGAGGCGCGCGGGGCCGACGTCATCGTCGCCGCCGAGCTGGCTCGCTTCGAGCGCTGGCTCGGCTCGCTCGAGGTGCTGCCGACGGTCGCTTCGCTGCGGCTTCGCGCTGACGACATCGTCGGCCGCGTCCTCGCCGAGAACATCGGTCGCTTCGAAGCCCTCAGCCACGAGGACCAGGTGCGGATCGAGGCGATGGCGCGCTCGATCGCCAGCCGCATCCTCCACGAGCCGACGCTGCGCCTGAAGCGGGCCGCCGAGGAGTCCGACGCCTACCAGCAGGTCGCCGCGCTGCGGGAGCTGTTCGGCCTCGATGCCGGCACCGAGCCCGAGGGCAGCGGCGCCGAGGTGACGCCGCTGCGCACCCGCGCCGAGCGAGCCGGAGACTGACCCCCTGAGCGGGCTGCGGATCGGCACCCGCGGCAGCGCCCTGGCGCTGGCGCAGGCCGGGGCGGTCGCCGACGCGATCGGCGACGCTGAGCTGGCCGTGATCCGGACCTCCGGCGACGAAGGGGGACCGGCCGCCGCCGCGACCGGCGACAAGTCGCGGTTCGTGCGGGAGATCGAGCGGGCGCTGCTCGCCGGCGACGTCGGGCTCGCCGTTCACAGCGCCAAGGACCTCCCCGGCGAGCTGCCGGACGGGCTGAGCCTCCTCGGCGTCCCCGCCCGCGAGGATCCCGCCGATGTCTGGATCGGGCCCGGCGATTCGATCGCCGAGGTGCCCGACGGTGCCCGGGTCGGAACCGCGAGCGTCCGCCGCCGTTCCCAGCTCCTCGCCCTGCGCCCCGATCTCGACGTGGTCGAGATCCGCGGCAACGTCGACACGCGGCTCGGCAAGCTCGCGGCCGGCGAGGTCGACGGGCTCGTCCTCGCCGCGGCCGGCCTGCGCCGGCTCGGCCGCGAGACCGAGATCGGGTTCCGGTTCGGGCTGCGCGCGCTGACGCCGGCCCCCGGACAGGGCTCGCTCGGGCTCGAAGGCCGCCTCGGCGACGATTCCGCCGCCGCCGCCGCCGCCGCGGTCACCGACCGCGAGGCGCTGATCGAGCTGACCGCGGAGCGGGCGGTCGTCGCCGGAATCGACGCGAGCTGCGACACCCCGGTCGGCGTCTGTGCACGGCATGGCGACGACGCGCTCGTGATCCGTGGCTACGTCGGCCTGCCCGACGGCAGCGAGCACTTCTACGACGAGGTCAGAGGGGACGTCGAGCAGCCGGTCGCGCTCGCCGAGTCGCTGATCGAGCGGATGCGCGAGGGCGGGGCACTCGAGCTCCTCGAACGCGCGACATCATGGGAGGACCATGGCGCGCGGTGACCACCGGCCCGAAGGCCCCGGACCGCGACCGGGGGTCGCCTACCTGGTCGGCGCAGGCCCCGGCGACCCAGGGCTGATGACGAGCCGGGCGCTGGAGCTGATCGCCGGCGCCGACGCGATCCTCTACGACCGCCTGGTCCCCGACGGCGCCCTCGACGGGGCCCGGGCCGACGCCGAGCTGATCTACGTCGGCAAGGCGCCCGGATCGGTCGCGATGGAGCAGGACGAGACGGAGCGTCGGATGGTCGCGATCGCGCGGGAGGGGAGGTCGGTGATCCGCCTCAAGGGCGGCGACCCGTTCGTCTTCGGCCGCGGCGGCGAGGAGGCCGAGGCCCTGCGGGCCGCCGGGGTGCCCTTCGAGGTCGTCCCCGGAGTGACGGCGGGGATCGCCGCCTCCGCCTACGCCGGGATCCCCGTCACCCACCGCGATGATGCGTCGGCGGTCGCGTTCGTCACCGGGCACGAGGACCCCGGGAAGGAGACCTCGGCGATCGACTGGCCGGCGCTGGCGTCGTTTCCCGGGACGCTCGTCCTCTACATGGGCGTCAAGAACCTGCCGAGCATCAGCGAGCGCCTGATCGCCGCGGGGCGGGATCCCGACGAGCCGGCCGCCGCGATCCAGCGCGGCACCTGGCCCGACCAGCGAACCGTCGTCGCGACGGCGTCGACGCTGCCCGGAGCCGTCGCCGATGCCGGCCTGAGGGCGCCCGCGATCCTCCTCTTCGGCCCGGTGGCCGCCCGCCGCGAGCAGATCGGCTGGCTCGAGCGCCGGCCGCTGCACGGGCGCAAGGTGGTCGTGACCCGGGCCCGCGCTCAGGCGAGCTCGCTCGCGGCGGTGCTCCGGGGTCTCGGGGCCGAGGTCGCCGAGCTGCCCGCGATCCGGATCGAGCCGCGGATCGATACGGCCGAGGTCGCGGCGATGGTCGAGAACGTCCACTCCTACGCGCTCGTCTGCCTGACGAGCCCGAACGGCGCCGAGCTGCTGATGGCGGCGCTGGCCGAGCGCGGGCTCGACGGCCGTGCCCTGGCGAACGCGACGGTCGCGGCGATCGGGCCGGGAACCGCGCGCCGCCTCCGCGAGCTCGGGTTGATCGCCGACATCGTCCCGCCGCGGTCGATCGCCGAGTCGCTCGTCGAGTCGCTGCGCGAGGTCGAGGTCGCGGACCGCCCGGTGCTGATCGCCCGCGCCGCCGAGGCGCGCGACGTGCTGCCCGAGGCGCTCGCCGAGCGGGGCGCCCAGGTCGACGTCGTGCCGCTGTACGAGACCGTCCGCGAGCCCGCCGCCGTCGAGCAGGTCGCGGCGATCGCCGATGCCGACTACGTCACCTTCACCTCCTCGTCGACGGTGAGGTTCTTCCTCGAGACCGTCGGCGAGGCCTTTCCGGCCGGCGCCCGGGTCGTCTCGATCGGGCCGGTGACGAGCGATACGGCCCGCGAGCTCGGCGTCGAGGTTGCCGTGGAGGCCGAACGGCACGATCCCGACGGGCTCGTCGCCGCCCTGCTCGCCGACGCCACCTGACCTGGGTCATCTCACCACTGCATAGCGCGGTTCAGGTGACCCACGTTCGCGGGCGAGCGCCGTCTCCCGGCAGCTGGGTCATCTCAACCTTGCATAGCGCGGTCAAGGTGACCCACGTCCGGATCCGGGGGGAATCGACCAACTACAGTGGGTTCCGGATGACGCTGCCGATCACGTTTCTGACCGACTACGGGGTCTCCGACGACTTCGCCGGGGTGTGCCGCGCGGTGATCGCGCGGATCGCGCCGGGCACCCAGGTGATCGACATCAGCCACGGGATCGGCCGCCACGACGTCCGCCAGGCGTCGGCGATTCTCGCCGACTCGCTTCCGTACGCGCCCGTCGGCGTGCACCTGGCGATCGTCGATCCCGGCGTCGGCGGTCCGCGCCGGGCGGTGGCGGTCCGGACCCAGGCGGAGGGCCATCTCCTCGTCGGCCCCGACAACGGCCTGCTTCCTCCTGCGATCGACTGCCTCGGGGGTGCCGCCGAAGCGGTGGACATCAGCAACTCGCCGTTCCGCCTCGAGCATCCGTCGGCGACGTTCCACG
>DATAFA010000153.1:0-30319 GCA_036257785.1 Solirubrobacterales bacterium
CTACTGGACGGAGACAACTCCGACCGAATGCTCCGGCTTCGCCGTCCGCTTCGGTCGGTCGGCGCGGTGCTACTGGACGGAGACAACTCCGACCGAATGCTCCGGCTTCGCCGTCCGCTTCGGTCGGGCCGCGCGGTGCTACGGGACGGGATGACATGTGTGTCTCGCCCAGCCGGGGCCGGGTGCCGGAGGTGGCACGGATCTTGCAGTCCATGGCTACGAAATCCGTGCCACCGCAACCGCCTCCCCTCATTGCCCAAACCCGCCCCATCCGACGGGGGCGGCTCCGGCGCGAGCCGAAAGGCGTAGATAACTCCGGCGGAATGCTCCGGCTTCGCCGTCCGCTTCGGTCGGGTCGCGCGGTGCTACGGGACGGAGACAACTCCGACCGAATGCTCCGGCTTCGCCGTCCGCTTCGGTCGGTCGGCGCGGTGCTACTGGGCGGGATGACATGTGTGTTTGGCCCAGCCGGGGGCGGGGGAGTTCCGGCGCGCCGGCCGGGCGTCAGCCGCTTCCCGATCCACCGTCACCTGCCTGCCCCTCGCCGCCGTTGGCCGGCTGAGCCTGCTGATCGGCGGGCTGCTGGCCCTCGCCGGGCTGTCCCTGCGCCCGATGCTGGGCCCGCTCCCGTGCCTGCTTGCGTGCCTTGCGTTGCTGGTGCGGGGGGACGATGCCCTTCTGGCCCTTGTTGGTCTTGTACTTGAAGTTGCCGATGTCGATCGGCTGGAAGGCGACGACGGTGACGCCGCCGGTCAGGTAGAGCGTCTGGCCGTCGGAGACGACCGGCCCGTACTCGCCGTCGTCGAAGCTAAAGACGCGCCGGCCGGTGCCGAGGTCGAGTCCGATCGTGGAGTTGCCGCTGAAGGTCGAGACGTAGACGACGTCGCCGATGACGGTCGCGGGGCCGCTGATCTGGCCGCCGGCCGACTCCGACCACTTCACCTTGCCCGTCTTCGCGTCGACCGCGTAGACGTTGCGGTCGTGGGAGCCGAAGTAGACGGTCGGGCCGGTGCCCTTCGTGTCGGCCGCGGCGACACCCGAGTAGACGTAGTCGCCGGCCGAGAACGACCAGGCGATCTCTCCCGTGTCGGCGTCGTAGCTGTAGACCCGGTTGTCGACGTCGCCCGCGTAGACGCGGCCGAAGGCGACTGCGGCCGTCGAGTAGATCCGCCCGGAGCCGGCGATGCCGAGGCCGAGGTCGGGCGTCTGCCAGATCAGGTCTCCGTCCTTGGCGCGAACGGCGTTCATGTTGCCGCCGTAGTCGCCGACGTAGAGCTTGCCCTCGGCGAATGCCGGGGCGGCCTTGACGGAGCCTCCGAGCCCGGTCTCCCAGACGGTCGAGCCGTCGTCGATGTCGAGCGCGAGCAGCTCCCCGGCCTCGTTGCCGAAGTACATGCGGCCGTCCATGACGAGGGGCGAGGACTCGGCACGGCCGTCCAGCGGCTTGCGCCAGAGGACCTTGCCGTCGCGGGCGCGAACGGCGAGCGCCTGGCCGGGGGAGAGGCTGACGCTGTAGAGCACGCCCTTGAAGTAGGCCGGCGAGGAGGCGTTCAGCGACGCGAGCTGCTTCCTCCAGACGACCTTGCCCGTCCTCGCGTCGAGCGCCGTGTAGACGCCGTCGTTGTCGATGAAGTAGAGCCGGTTGTCGACGACGATCGGCGGGAACTCGATCAGCTCGTCGCCGGTGTACTTCCAGACCTTGCGGAAGGGCGGCCGGACCTTGGGGGAGTCGAGGAACTTGCTGCGACCGACGTCGTAGCCGTAGCGGGTCCAGTTGATGGTCTTCTGCGGCTTCGGCTCCTTCTCCTTGCCGGCGCCCTCCTTGCGGGCGAAGGCAGCGTCGGGGTTGGAGACGTCGTCGGGGCGCTCGAGCAGCGCGAACGGCGCCGCAATCACGGTTACGGCCAGCGCGAGGGTCACGGCGCCGACGACGGCTCGCTCTGCACCCGTCATGTTGCGCCAGAAGGTCAGGATCCGGTTCATCGGCGAACGCAGCATGCTACGGAGAGATGGCGACCGGCAAGGACCTCAGCGGCGAGATCGAGCGGCTCCGCCTCGGACGCGTGGGTGACGCCCTCGCCGGCCACGACGCGTGGATCGTCGGCGGGGTAGCCCGGGCGCTCGTCGCGGACACCGATCCCGATGCCGACGTCGACATCGCGGTCGACGCCGACCTCGAGCCGATCCTCGAGCGACTCGGGCTGCCGGCGAAGCGCCACGACCGCTTCGACACGGCGGTGATCGACCTCGGCGACGGGCGCCACGCCGACATCGCCCGGACCCGGACCGAGACCTACGCCGCACCCGGGGCGCTGCCCGATGTCGCCCCGGCGGAGATCGGCGAGGACCTCGCCCGCCGGGACTTCACCGTCAACGCGATCGCGATCGCGATCGCGCCCCCGCACCGGACGCTCGACCCGTTCGGTGGTGCCGCCGACCTCGCCGCCGGGACGCTTCGGGTGCTTCATCCGGGCTCGTTCGCCGACGACCCGACCCGGGCGATCCGGGCGGCGCGCTACTGCGCCCGGCTCGGCCTCGATCCGGAGCCGGAGACCCTCAGGCTCCTCGCCGATGCCGACCTCGGCCTCGTCTCCGGCGACCGCCGCGACGCCGAGTTGCGCCGGCTCGCCGCCGAGCACGAGGCGGCGGCCGGCTTCGGCCTCCTCTCCGAATGGGGGGTCCGGACGCTGCCGGCGGGCGCTCCGGAGCTGCTCGCGGCGGTGGCGGAGACCCGGATGGACCCGCTCTGGAGCGGCCACGTCGATCCCGGCGTCCGCGGCATCCTGATCGCCGCCGGATCCGGAACGGAGCTCGAGCGGGCTCGGGAGCTCGCGGCCACCCGGCCGGCCCGGCCGTCGGAGGCGGTCGCTCTCGCCGCTGGCGTCGATCCGGCGGTACTGCTCGTCGCCATGGCGGCCGGTGGGTCGTGGGTCCAGCGGTACATGCGCGAATGGGCCGGCGTCCGGCTCGAGATCGGCGGCGAGGACCTCCTCGGGGCCGGGATCGAGCGCGGACCGGCGATCGGCGCCGGGCTCGACGGTGCCCTGCAGCGCAAGCTCGACGGCGAGCTCGGCGGTGGCCGCGAGGCCGAGCTGGCCGCCGCCCTCGAGATCGCCAGGCGAGCCGGCTGACGCGGATCTGAGATCGTCTTCGGCGATGCGCTGGCGCGAGGGCGAAGGAACGAGCTGGCTCGAGGCCGACCTTCCCGGTGCCGTCGCCGCGTTCTCGACCCGCCTCGGCGGCGTCAGCGAGAAGCAGTACGCGAGCCTCAACCTCGGCGTACTCACCGCTGACGCCGGCGACAAAGTCATCGCCAATCGCCGCCGGCTCTGCGCGGCACTCGCGGTCGAGCCGGACCGGGTGGTGATGGGCCGGCAGGTCCACGGCGCCGAGATCGCTCGCCACTTCGGCCCCCAGAAGCCGTCGTTCTGGCCCGAGCCGGGGCCGGATCCGCCGGAGGCCGACGGTCACGTGATCGATCGCTCGGGCCTCGCGGCGCTCGTCTTCGTCGCCGACTGCCTGCCGGTCGCGCTCGCCGGTCCCGGTGGCCTGGCGATGCTCCACTGCGGGTGGCGGGGCCTGGCCGCGGGCATCGTCGGCACCGGAGCCGAGGCCGTCGGGGCGACCGCCGCCGTGATCGGCCCCGGCATCGGGCGGTGCTGCTACGAAGTCGGCGACGAGGTCCTGGCGGCGTTCGCCCCGCTCGGCGCCGGCCTCGCCGACGGCCGGATGCTCGACCTCAAGGCGGTTGCTCGCCGGCTGCTCGAGCGCGCCGGCGTCGCGTCCGTCGAGGACGCCGGCCTCTGCACCTGCTGCGAGCGCGATCTGTTCTTCTCCCATCGACGCGACGACGGCGACACCGGCCGGCAGGCGGGGATCGTCAGCGGGATCGCCTGATGGTCGAGCCGTTCCGCGACATCGACCCAGACCGGGTCGCCGCCAACCTCGCCGAGGTTCGCGCCGCGGTGCCGGCCGGCACCGAGGTCCTCGTCGCCTGCAAGTACGTCCCCTGCGAGGAGATGGCTGCGCTGGCCGCCGCCGGCGTCGAGCTGGTCGGCGAGAACCGGCTCGGCGACCTCGAGGAGAAGCACGAGCGCTGGGCCGGGGAGTTCACGTTCGACTTCATCGGCAACGTCCAGAGCCGCAAGGTTCGCGAGATCCTGCCGCTCGTCCGCCTGATCCACTCGGTGCACTCCGCCAGCGTCATGAAGCAGCTCGCCAAGCACGGCGACGAGCGGACCGAGGTCCTGATCCAGGTCAACGTCGCCGGCGAGGAGGGCAAGGGGGGAGTCGATCCGGACGAGCTCGGCGCCGCCATCGAGGCCTGCCCGGTCCGGGTCGTCGGCCTCTCGACGATGCCTCCGTTCACGGACCAACCGGAGCTGTCGCGCCCGCATTTCGCCCGCCTGGCCGAGCTCGGCCGCGAGCATCGGCTCGAGCGCCTGTCGATGGGGACGAGCCAGGACTGGCGGGTCGCGGTCGAGGAGGGGGCGACGACGATCCGCCTCGGCAGCACGCTCTTCCGCTGAGCCCCGCTGCAAGCGGTATCGCAGCTCCGAAGAGGGCTTTTCCCGGGCGCCGAGGCGCGTCATACTTCGGCGCAGGACTTCGCCGCGGGTGGGCGAAGGAAGCCCGACAATGGCCGTACGCGATACATGGAACAGAGCTCTCGTCTATTTCGGCCTCGCCGAGGATCACGACTACCGCTACGACGACGAGTTCGATCCCTACGAGCCCGACACGATCAGCGACGAGGCCGTTCCCGCGGCTCCCGGTTCCCGCCGCCGTCGTGAGGCGCCCGTCTCGAACGTGCGCCGCCTCCGCCGCGACGAGCCGCCCGCCGACGACATCGACGACATCTTCGCCGACGACGCGGCGCCCCGGCGACGCCGCAACCTCCGTCCCGTCGCCGACAGCGGCGCCGACGTCCAGGTCCACTTCGTAACCCCTCGCAACTTCAACGACGCCCAGGAGGTGGCCGACCGCTTCAAGCAGAACGTCCCGGTCATCCTCAACCTGCAGTCGACCAGCGCCGACCTCTCGAAGCGGCTGATCGACTTCAGCTCCGGCCTCACCTACGCGCTCGACGGCGGCATGCAGAAGATCGCCGACAAGACCTTCATGCTGACCCCCGCCAACGTCGAGGTCTCGGCCGAGGAGAAGGCCCGGCTCGTCGAGAAGGGTTTCTTCAACCAGTCCTGATCTAGTCTTGGAGCCGATGATCGTCGGTTTCGCAGGATCGGGAAACATGGCCGCCGCGGTGGCCCGGGGATGGGCACGGGCGTCGCTGCGCCCGGCCGCGATGCTGTTCACCGACTCCGGCTCGGGCCGCGCGCAGGCCCTGGCCGACGAGCTCGGTGGCCGGCGCCTCGACTCCGTCGAGGACATGTCCGACCGCTGCGACGTGGTCGTCCTCGCGGTCAAGCCGGCGAAGCTCGACGAGGTCGCCCCGAAGGTCGCCGGCCGCGCCGGCGGTGTCATCTCGGTACTCGGGGCGACGCCGCTCGAGAAGCTCGAGCCGGCCCTTGCCCCGACGCCGGTCCTGCGGACGATGCCCAACCTCGCAGTCGAGGTCGGCCACGGCGTCATCTGCCACACGCCGCTCAGCCCCGAGGAGCGCAGCGGCGTCCTCGGCGAGGCACTGGCCCTGCTCGGATCGCTGGGCAGCGTCTTCGAGGTCCCCGAGCCGGAGCTCGACCCGGCCACCGCGGTGATGGGGTGCGCGCCCGCCTACATCGCGCTCGCGGTCGAAGCACTGATCGAGGCCGGCGTCGAGGCCGGGCTCGACGAGGAGCTCAGCGCCCGGCTGGTCAGCGAGGCGACGGCCGGCGTCGGCCAGCACCTGCTGACGCACGAGCCCGGCCCGATGCAGAAGGCGATCGCATCGCCGGGCGGCAGCACCGAGGCCGGCCTCGACGAGCTCGCCGAGCGCGACGTCCACGCCGCGTTCAAGGCGGCCGTCGACGCCTCCCTCGAGCGGATGGCGGGAAGGCGATGAACATCCTCGCGGCGGCGATCGACCGCGACGACGTCGCCCAGTTCGTGGACTCGCTGTTCCTCGTCTTCATCATCCTCGTGATCGCCTCGGTTGCGATCTCGTGGTTCGTCACCTTCCGCGGCTCGCTTCCCTACAACCGGCCGCTGCGCGCCGTGACCGGCTTCATCGACGAGACGACGTCTCCCTACCTGAACGCCTTCCGCCGGTTCCTGCCGCCGATCGGGGGCGGCGGGATGTCGATCGACCTCAGCCCGATGGTCGGCCTGATGCTGCTGTTCGTGGTCCGGGCGATCGTCGTCGGGTTGATCAACGGGTGAGCCGCAACCCCGGATACGGTCGAGCCGCGATCGTGGCGATCGTGGCCCTGGCGCTCGACCAGCTCACCAAGGCACTGGTACGCGGCGGCCTCGAGCCCGGCGAGCGGGTCGACCTGATCGCCGGAGTCGACCTCGTCCGGGTCGGCAACCGCGGCATCGCCTTCGGGCTGCTCGACGATGCCGGATCGCTCGTCCTCGTCCTCGCCGCGGTCGCCTTCGCGGCGCTGCTCGGCGTCTTCCTCGCCGCATCGGACCGGCGCGGGCTCTGGCTGCCGATCGGCCTGCTGGCGGGAGGCGCCGTCGGCAACCTGATCGACCGGATCCACGAGGGGGCGGTCACCGACTTCGTCGACATCGGGCCCTGGCCCTCCTTCAACCTCGCCGACGTCGAGATCACGCTCGGGGTCGTGATCCTCGTCTGGATGTACGCGTTCGGCCCCGAGGCCGGGGCGGAGCCGGGCACGGAGGGTCGAAAGCCGGCCGGTGCCGGCCCGGAGTCGGGGTGAGCGCGACCCGGCGACCGCTCGTCGCGTGGGAGGACGAGCACCTGGCGGTCCTCGACAAGCCCGCCGGGCTGCTCGTCCATCCGGCGCCTGGCAATCCCGGCCCTTCGCTCGTCGAGGAGCTCGGCGGCCTGCTCGGCGGCGGTGCGGATCCGGCTCGCCCGGGGATCGTCCACCGCCTCGACAAGGACACCTCCGGGCTGCTCGTCGTCGCCCGCACCCCGGAGGCACACAAGGCGCTGAGCGCGATGATCGCCGCCCGCGAGGTGACCCGGCAGTACGTGGCCCTCGTCGAGGGCTGTCCGGCCTCGCGGACGGGCAAGATCGACGCGCCGCTCGGCCGCGATCATCGCTCTCCGGAGCGGGTCGTGGTCGGAGGCCGGCGCCCGCGACCGGCCGTGACCCACTTCGAGGTCCGCGAGCGACTGCCCCGTGAGGCGTTGCTCGACATCCGCCTCGAGACCGGACGAACCCACCAGATCCGCGCCCACCTGCAGGCGATCGGCAATCCGATCGCCGGCGATCCGCAGTACGGGTCGGGGCGCCGTTACGGGCTCGAGCGCCAGTTCCTGCACTCGCGCCGGCTTGCCTTCGAGCACCCGCTCGGAACCGGGGCGCTCGAGTTCGAGAGCGAGTTGCCGGCGGACCTCGCGGCGGCGCTGGAGCAGGCGCGGCGGCCCTGAGGCCGGCGGCGGCGGCACCGCGCTTGATCTAGACTCGCAAGCCGAACTCAAGCGGTCGCCCGAGCGATCGCGGGCCCTGCCCGGCACGAGCCGGGTCCCCGCGACTCTCGACCGGCCGGAATCTCACCAAGACAAGGGAACTGAATGACCGACTCAAATGCCGATACCGGCATCAAGGAGCTGCTCGAGGCGGGGGTCCATTTCGGGCACCAGACCCGACGCTGGGACCCGGCGATGCGCCGCTACATCCACGGCGAGCGCGACGGGATCCACATCATCGACCTGCTGCAGACCGAGGAGCTGCTCAGCCAGGCACGCGATTTCTGCGCGGACGTCGCCGGCCGCGGCGGCAAGATCCTCTTCGTCGGCACCAAGAAGCAGGCGCGCGACACGGTCGAGGAATGGGCCGAGAAGACCGGCATGCCCTACGTGAGCCGCCGCTGGCTCGGCGGTCTCCTGACCAACTTCGGGACGATCTCGAAGCGGATCAAGCGGCTTCACGAGCTGACCGAGCTCGAGTCCAACGGCCAGCTGGCGCTGCTGCCGACCAAGGAGCGCATGGCCCGCGAGGCCGAGCTCCGCAAGCTCGAGTTCAACCTCGGCGGCGTTCGCGACATGCAGCGCCCGCCGGACGCGATCTTCGTGATCGACCTGAATGCCGAGGAGATCGCCGTCAACGAGGCGACCCGGCTGGGGATCCCGATCGTCGCCCTCGTCGACACCAACTGCAACCCGCGACCGGTGGAATACGTCATCCCCGGCAACGACGACGCGATCCGCTCCTGCGAGCTGATCGTCGGCACGCTCGGCGCGGCGGTCCTGACCTCCGCCACCGCCTACCAGGAGGCCGAGGACGCCCGCCGCCGGCGCGAGGAGGAGGAGCGGAAGAAGCGCGAGGAGGAGCAGCGCCGCAAGCGCGAGGAGGAAGAGGCGCGCAAGGCGGCCGAGGCGGCCGCGAAGGCCGAAGCCGAGGCCGCCGCGAAGCAGGAGGCGGCCAAGCCCGAAGGCGCGCCGAAGGCCGAAGCCGCCAAGCCCGAGGCGCCGAAGCCGCCGGCCCCCGCCGAGGCAACCCCGGCGCCCGCGGCCGAGCCGGCGGCAGGTGACGATGCTGCACCGGAGACGGCGCCGGCGGCGAGCGGCGCCGGCGAAGGCGGCGAGAAGTGAGCCCCGAGATCAAGGCAGCGGACGTCAAGGCTCTGCGGGAGCGGACCGGCGCCGCGATGATGGACTGCAAGGCGGCGCTGACCGAGGCCGGCGGCGACCTCGAGAAGGCGATCGAGGTGCTGCGGGTGAAGGGTCAGGCCTCCGCCGCCAAGCGCAGTGGCCGCAGCACCGGCGAGGGCGTCGTCACTTCCTACGTCCACGCGACCGGCAGGATCGGCGCCCTCGTCGAGATCCAGTGTGAGACCGACTTCGTCGCCCGCAACGACGACTTCAAGGCCTTCGCCGCCGACATCGCGCTGCACATCGCCGCGGCCGCGCCGCGGTACGTGTCGGCCGCCGACGTCCCAGCGGACGAGGAGGCCGCCGAACGCGCCGTCTTCGAGCAGAAGGCGGCCGAGGACGGCAAGCCCGAGAACGTCCGCGAGCGCATCGTCGAGGGTCAGCTCGCGAAGTGGCGCAAGGAGATCGCGCTGCTCGAGCAGCCGCACGTCAACAGCGACAAGCACGAGGGCAAGACGATCGAACAGCTGCGCGAGGAAGCCTCGGCGAAGACCGGCGAGAACATCCGAATCGCCCGCTTCGCCCGCTTCGAAGTCGGGTCGGAGGACTAGCCGCCCCGGCGGCCCGATCCGATGGACTCGGAGGACGGAAACGGCCGGGTCTTCGACCGGGTCATGCTGAAGCTCTCGGGCGAGGCGCTGATGGGCGAGCTCGAGTACGGGACCGACCCCGGCCGGGTCCAGCGGATCGCCGATCAGGTCACCCAGGTCCGTTCGAGCGGGGTCGAGATCGCGATCGTCGTCGGCGCCGGCAACATCTACCGGGGGCTGCAGGGCGCCGCCGCCGGCATGGACCGCGCGACGGCCGATTACATGGGGATGCTCGCCACCGTCCTCAACGCGCTGACCCTGCAGGACGCGCTCGAGAAGCAGGGGACCGACACTCGGGTCCTGTCCGCGATCGAGGTCAGCGAGGTCGCCGAGCCTTACATCCGCCGCCGCGCGATGCGTCACCTCGAGAAGGGTCGGGTCGTGATCTTCGCGGCCGGCACCGGCAACCCGTTCTTCACGACCGACACGGCCGCGTCGCTGCGGGCACTCGAGATCCACGCCGAGGCGATCCTGATGGCGAAGCACGGCGTCGAAGGGGTCTACGACGCCGATCCCGCCGAGGTCCCCGACGCCAAGTTCCTGCCGGCGATCACGCACCGCGAAGCGATCGAACGCGGCCTCCGGGTGATGGATTCGACGGCGCTGTCGCTCTGCATGGACAACGACCTCCCGATCCACGTCTTCAACATGGCGGACGAAACGAACATAGATAGGATCGTCCGCGGAGAGCGGGTCGGCACCGTCGTGTCGTCGAAACGAGAGGAGCGAGGGTCTTGAACGAGTTGATCGACGAGTTGCTGTCCGACGCCGGCGAGCGGATGGCGAAGTCGGTCGAATCGACCCGCAACGAGCTCGCGACCGTGCGCACCGGCCGGGCATCGCCCCACCTGCTCGACCGGATCGTCGTCGACTACTACGGCACCGAGACCCCGCTCAACCAGCTTTCGAACGTCGCCGCCGCCGATGCGCGGCTGCTGACGGTCACCCCTTACGACAAGGGCGCGCTGAGCGCGATCGAGAAGGCGATCAACGAGTCCGACGTCGGACTGAACCCGAACAACGACGGCAACGTCGTCCGTCTGCAGATCCCGGAGATGACCGAGGAGCGGCGCCGCGAGATGGTCAAGGTGATCCACGGGGTCGCCGAGGAGGGCCGGGTCGCGATCCGCAACGTCCGCCGCGACATCATCGGCGACATGCGCGAGATGAAGAAGGACGGCGACGTCGGCGAGGACGACGAGCACCGGGCCGAAGCCGAGCTGCAGAAGCTCACCGACAATGCGACGGGCGAGATCGATTCCCTCGTCAAAGGCAAGGAAGAGGAGATCCTGACCGTCTAGTGAACGCTCCGGAGCCTTCCGGCGCCGCCGGCGCGACCTCCGTGGCGATCATCATGGACGGCAACGGGCGCTGGGCCACCGAACGCGGTCTCGACGTCCTCGAAGGGCACCGCCGCGGCGCCAAGACGATGAAGCAGACCGTCAAGGACGCCGTCGGCCTCGGCA
The DNA here is from genome assembly GCA_036257785.1 of Solirubrobacterales bacterium. Lineage (GTDB taxonomy): Bacteria > Actinomycetota > Thermoleophilia > Solirubrobacterales > 70-9 > RHKX01. Next base: position 10,782 of record DATAFA010000153.1, read on the forward strand.
TCCGCGAGCTGACCGTCTACGCCTTCTCGACCGAGAACTGGTCGCGCCCCAGCGACGAGGTGGCCGGGCTGATGGAGATGTTCGCCGAGCTGATCGTCTCCGAGACCCCGGAGCTGGACGAGGAGGGCGTCCGGATGCGATTCGTGGGCAGGCGCGGCGGGGTCTCCGAGGGCCTGCTGGAGCAGATGGACTGGGCCGAGGCCGAGACCGCGGGCAACACGAGGATGACCCTGTTCGTGGCCTTCAACTACGGCGGGCGCGCCGAGATTCTCGATGCCGCCGAGCGCTACGAGGGGGGCGGGGAGGAGGCCTTCGCGCAGCTGCTCTACGCACCCGAGATGAGCGACCCCGAGCTGGTCATCAGGACGAGCGGCGAGAAGCGACTCTCGAACTTCCTGCTCTGGCAGAGCGCCTACTCGGAGCTGCTGTTCAGCGACGTCCTCTGGCCGGACTTCGATCGTGGCGAGCTCGAGGCGGCGTTGCAGGAGTACACGTCGCGCCGGCGCCGCTTCGGGGCCCGGGAGTGACGGTCGGACTGCGGCAACCGTCCACCGCGGTGGCCTCGCGCCTGCAGGGACGGGCGGCGCGGTGCCGCGGCTCCGCCATGCGCGGGTAGGCTCGCAAGCAATGGACTTTCCCCCTCGACCAGGTTCGTCGCGGCCGCGGCGGGAGAGCCCACCGGAGCAGTCTCCGTTCTCGCTCGAGCCGGAGACGGAGCCGGCCGACGAGACCGGCAAGCAGGAGGCCGTCGCCGCGGCGGGAGGCGATCCCGCCCCGGGCGAGGACCGGCCGCCCGCCCCCGCATCGAGCCGCAGGTTGCCCCGTCCCGCCCGCCGCGGCGGGCGTCGTTCGGAGACGATGGCCCGGATCCTCTGGGCGATCCCCTGGATCATCTTCGCGGTCGTCATCGTCGCCGCCGGAGGTCCGATCTTCGCGGTGGCGATGGTCGGGCTCGCCTGGAGCGCGCAGATCGAGCTCTTCCGGATGACCGCGCGTTCCCGGCCGTTCGAAGCCGCGGCCTTCCTCGGCGCCCTGGGCATGGTCGCCGCCGCCTACTTCGGATCCTCGTTCCAGATCCTCCTCGTCCTCGTCGCGACCGTCCCGGTGATGCTGATCTTCGCGCTGCTGCGTCCATCGCTGACCAACGTGACCTGGTCGATGGCGGTCACGGTCCTCGCGCTCGTCTGGGTCGGTCTGCCGTTCGCGCACGCCGTCCTGCTCCGCGAGCTGCCGCTCCACGGCGGTGCCTTGCTCGTCGACGTCCTCATCGCCACCTTCTTCACCGACACCTTCGCCTACCTCGGCGGCCGCATGTTCGGGCAGCGCCAGCTGGCGCCACAGGTCTCGCCCAACAAGACGATCGAGGGCCTCCTGATCGGGATCCTCGGCGGCGTCCTCGGCTTCTGGCTCGCCGGCCTCTACCAGGACTGGCTGAGCGGCCCCCAGGCACTCCTCTTCGGCCTCTCCATCGCCCTGCTCGCCCCGCTCGGCGACCTCTTCGAGTCGGCCATCAAGCGGGACCTCGACGTCAAGGACACCGGCCGGATGCTCGGCCCCCACGGCGGCCTCCTCGACCGCCTCGACGCGGTCCTGTTCACGATCGTCGCCGGCTACTACCTGGCAATGGCGATCGTTTATTAGGTAACTCCGACCGAATGCTCTTGCTTCGCCGTCCGCTTCGGTCGGGCGGCGCGGTGCTGCGGGGCGGGATGACATGTGTGTTGGGCCCAGCCGAGGAGTAGATAACTCCGGCGGAATGCTCCGCTTCGCGTCCGCTTCCGCCGGGCGGCGCGGTGCTGCGGGACGGGATGACATGTGTGTTGGGCCGAGCCGGGGAGTAGATGACTCCGACCGAATGCTCCGGCTTCGCCGTCCGCTTCGGTCGGGCGGCGCGGTGCTACTGGGCGGGATGACATGTGTGTTGGGCCCAGCCGGAGGTGGGGTTTCGGGGGAGGTGGCGCGGATCTTGCAGTCCATGGCTGCGAAATCCGTGCCACCGCTAATCCGTATGCCGTTCGCCCAACCGGTGCCCTTCCACCGCTTCCCCTGATCAGCCCGAACACGCGGGCCGACGGGGAAGTTCCAGCGCGCCGACCCCAAGACCGGGTTTACACCCTCCCTAGAATCGTGCCCATGGACGAACGACGCCCCGAGAACGCTGCCGACGACAGCTACACGCTCTACACGCGTGGTATCGAGCTGCTCGAGAACGGGGACTTCGCCGCCGCGACGGTGCCGCTGGCCAAGGTTGCATCGCGGGAGCCGGAGAAGTCCTCGGTGCGGGAGGCGCTGGGGCGGGCGCTGTTCCGCTCGCGTCGCTTCAAGGAGGCCGCCACCGAGTTCGAGGCAGTCGTCGAGCAGTACCCGACGAACGATTTCGCGCACTTCTGCCTCGGCCGGGCGCTCGACCTGAGTGGCCGGTCGGAGGGGGCGCGCCGGCATCTCGCGATCGCCGCGAACCTGCGGCCCGACCGCGAGGACTACCGGATCTACCGGCAGCGGCTCCGCGCCTCCTGACCCGGTGCGGGCGCTCGTCCAGCGGGTCGCCTCCGCGTCCGTGCGCGTCGGCGGCCGCACGACCGGCGCGATCGGCCCGGGGATGCTGGTCCTGCTGGGCGTCGCCCCCGACGACACCGAGGACGGTGCCCGCAGGCTCGCCCGAAAGCTCGCCGCGCTGCGGATCTTCGACGACGCCGAGGGGCGGATGTCGGATCCGCTCGGCGAACGCGGGATCCTCTGCGTCAGCCAGTTCACGCTTTACGGCGACGTCCGCAAGGGCAACCGGCCGAGCTTCACGGGAGCGGCCCAGCCGGAGATCGCCGCGCCCCTCTACAACCTCGTCTGCGAGCTTCTCGGCGCCGAGCGGGGGGAGTTCGGAGCGGCGATGGAGGTCGAGCTCGTCAACGACGGGCCGGTCACGCTGATGATCGAGGTCTGAGCGCGCCGCCGGCCCTGCAACGGCCGGAAATCACGCTTGATCGCCGATTCACGGTGGCTATACTCGGAGTTCACCTTTGTCCGCAGTCGAATCCGTTGCGAGAGGTGGGCCTGCGGCCCGCCTTTTTTTCGGCCTCGAACGGACCCGGGTGAGCCGCCGAAAGCCGAGGAAGACCGATGGAACCGACCGAGAGCCAGATCGAAGAGAACATCGCCGAGCTCGATCCGCGGATCGAGCTGATCGCCGTGGAAGCACCGGCGCGCGAGTCCCTGCGGCTCTACATCGACCATCCCGACGGCGTCGGCCTCGAGCTCTGCGAGCGCGTCACCCTGCAGGTCCGCGACCTGCTCGGCGACTACGCCCTCGAGGTCTCCTCACCAGGTCTCGACCGTCCACTGGTCAAGCCCGAGCACTTCGCCAGGTTCGTCGGTCATCAGGCCAGGATCCGGACCGAGCAGCCGATCGACGGACGCAGGAACTTCACCGGACGCCTGACCGCCGCGGATGCGGAGGCGGTCGGCATCGAATCCGAGGGGGAGACGATCGAGATCCCGTTCGATCTCATCAACCGCTCGAACCTTGTCCCAGAGTTGTCGGAGGTGCAGTCGTGAGCCGCGAGATCGTCGATGCCATCAAGGTCCTCGAGCAGGAGAAGGGGCTTGATTCCGAGACGCTGATGGCCGCGCTCGAGGATGCCCTGCTCTCGGCCTACAAGAAGCAGCCCGGCGCGGCCAAGTACGCCCGCGTCGACCTCGATCGCGAGACCGCGGACTTCCGGGTCTTCGAGCTGATCCTGCCCGCCGAGCTCGAGGAGAAGCTGCTCGCCGAGGTCGTCGAGAGCCAGGAGCCGGAGATCGACCCCCAGACCGGCCAGCTCAAGGAGCCCGAGGAGCCCGAGCTCGATCCCGAGCTGCTGGCGCCGTACGAGGACCAGATCGAGTCCCACGACGTCACCCCGGACAACTTCGGGCGGATCGCCGCCCAGACCGCCAAGCAGGTGGTCCTCCAGCGCATCCGCGAGGCCGAGCGGATGATGATGTACGAGGAGTTCCAGGACCGCGTCGGCGAGCTGATCACCGGGATCATCCAGCAGTCCGACAACCGCTACACGCTGGTCCAGCTCCGTGACCGCGTCGAGGCCCTGCTACCGCGCTCGGAGCAGATCTACAGCGAGCGCTACGACCACGGCATGCGGATCAAGGCCGTCATCACCGAGGTGAACGCCGACGGCAAGGGCCCGAGCGTCGTCGTCTCGCGCAAGGACCCGGAGCTGATCAAGAAGCTGTTCGCGCTCGAGGTGCCGGAGATCGCCGACGAGCTCGTCGAGGTCGTCGGCGTCGCCCGCGAGCCGGGCTTCCGCTCGAAGATCGCCGTCGTCTCACACGCCGACGGTGTCGACCCGGTCGGCGCCTGCGTCGGCCCGCGCGGCTCCCGCGTGCGGATGGTCGTCTCCGAGCTCCGCGGCGAGAAGATCGACATCATCCCCTACAACGAGGAGCCCGCCCGCTTCGTGGCCAAGGCGCTGTCGCCGGCCCGCGTCCGCGAGGTCCTCGTCGACGACGAGGAGCGGCAGGCGACCGTCATCGTCCCCGACGATCAGCTATCGCTCGCGATCGGTCGCGAAGGACAGAACGCCCGCCTTGCGGCGAAGCTGACCGGCTGGCGCGTCGACATCGTCGGCGAGAGCGAGTTCGCCGAGCAGGCTGACGACGACGAGGGCTTCGAGGGCGAGGAGGAGGCCTTCGACGGCCGCTGCTCCGCGGTGCTCTCGGCGGGCCGCCGCTGCCCGAACGCGGCACTGCCCAACTCTCGCTACTGCGGCCTGCCCACCCACCAGGCGCTCGCCCGGTTCTCGACCAACCAGGTCACGGTGCTCTCACCGCTCAGCGAGGACGAGGTCGCGCTGCTCGCCAAGCCCGATGCCGCCGCCGACGAGGTCGCGCCCGTCGTCGCCGGGGCCGAGGAGGCGTTCGCGGCCGCCGAGGCCGCCGCCGGGGAGGCCATCGTCGAGGAGGTGGTCGACGAGGCAATCGCCGAGGTCGCCCTCGAGGATGCCGTGGCCGACGTCGCAGCCGGGGAGAACCCCGAGGCCGGGGCCGAGGAGGAGGCAGACGAGGTCGCCGCCGAAGACGAGGTCGCCGCCGAAGCAGCCGAGGAGGAGGTCGCCGAGCAAGAGGTCGTCGAGGAGGCCGAGGAGCTGACCGACGCGGCCGCCGAGTCCGAGGAGCAGACCGAAGGCACGGAGGCTTAGCAGGAGCAGATGGCGAAGCAGCGCGTTCATGAGATAGCGAAGGCACTCGGGCTTGAGAGCTCGCGGGTCATCGACGCCCTGAAGGCGTCGAACGTCGAGGTCAAGACGGCTTCCTCGAGCGTCGATCAGGCGACCGCGCTGAAGGCGCTCGCAGCCGCTGGCGCGCTGCCGAAGAAGAAGCCCGGCTCGGCGAACGCGACGGCCGGCGCCGGCAGGAAGGCGCCGGGCCAGCCGGTCAAGCGCCCATCGTCGGGTCCCGGCGGCGACGGAGCCGGCAAGAAGCGCCGCCGCGTCGTCATCGACTCGCAGGCCGCCCGCCGCGACCACATGTCGCAGGGCCCCCCGCAGCGCCCGCCGCGTCGCCGCGGCCGCCGGCGCCGACCGGCGTTCGACGAGTCGCCGGAGCTGAAGACCCTCAGCACCGAGGAGCCGGAGGCGCTCAAGGTCAATTCCGGAGCCACCGTCCGCGAGGTCTCGGAGACGTTCGGGGTCAGCAGCGCCGAGATCATCAAGCAGCTGATGCAGCAGGGCGAGATGGCGACGCTGACGCAGACCCTCACCGACGAGACGGTCACCGCCCTCGCCGAGGAGTTCGAGCAGAAGGTCGAGATCGTCCGTGCCGGCGAGGAGGTCGACGAGGAGCCCGCCTTCGAGGACGACGAGGCCGACCTCGTCGTGCGCCCGCCGGTCGTCACCGTCATGGGCCATGTCGACCACGGCAAGACCTCCCTGCTCGACGCACTCCGCACGACCGAGGTGGCGGCCGGCGAGGCCGGCGGGATCACCCAGCACATCGGCGCCTACCAGGTCCACTCCGAGGATCGGACGATCACCTTCCTCGACACCCCGGGCCACCAGGCGTTCACCGCGATGCGCGCTCGCGGCGCGAAGGTGACCTACGTCGCGATCGTCGTCGTCGCCGCCGATGACGGCGTCATGCCGCAGACCGTCGAGGCGATCGATCACGCCAAGGCGGCCGAGGTGCCGGTGATGATCGCCGTCAACAAGATCGACAAGCCCGGTGCAACCCCGGAGAAGGTCCGCGGCGAGCTCGCCAACCTCGGCCTGCAGCCCGAGGACTGGGGCGGGGAGACCGTCTATTGCGACGTCTCCGCCAAGACCCACGACGGCCTCGACAACCTGCTTCACATGATCCTGCTCGTGACCGAGCTCGAGGACCTGAAGGCCAACCCGGGCGTCGAGGCCTCGGGAACCGTCATCGAGTCGCATCTCGACCCCGGTCGCGGCGCCGTCGTGACGATCCTCGTCCAGCGCGGGACGCTTCGCGTCGGCGACTCGATTGTCGCCGGATCCCAGTGGGGGCGAGTCCGCGCGATGCACGACTTCAACGGCAACCGGATCAAGGAGGCCGGCCCCGGCGATCCGGTCGAGGTCCTCGGCTTCGACGGCGTCGGCGAAGCCGGCGAGCGCGCCCAGGTCGTCGAGAACGACCGCCGTGCCCGCCAGCTCGCCGGCGAACGCGCGATCCGTCTCAAGGCCGAGGCGCAGGCCCGTCGCAACGCCCGCCGGATCACCCTCGAGGACGTCTTCGCCAAGGCCAAGCAGGGCGAGATCAAGCAGATCAACCTGCTGCTCAAGGCCGATGTCTCCGGGTCCCTGGAGGCGCTCCAGGACGAGATCGCCAAGCTTCCCCAGGACGAGGTCGCCGTCGACGTCGTCCACGCCGCGGCCGGCGGCATCAACGAGTCCGACGTGATGCTTGCGGCGGCGTCCGACGCGATCGTGATCGGCTTCAACGTCCGCCCGCTCGCCGACGCCAAGCGCGCCGCCGCGAGCGAGGGCGTCGAGATCCGCACCTACTCGGTGATCTACAAGATCACCGAGGAGCTCCGCGCCGCCATGGAGGGAATGCTCGAGCCCGATCAGGTCGAGCGCTCGCTCGGCGAGGCCGAGGTGCTCGAGCTCTTCAAGGCCTCGAAGATCGGCACGATCGCCGGCTCGAGGGTCACCGAGGGACGGATCGCCAGGGACGCCCAGGCCCGCCTCGTCCGCGACGGCACCGTCATCTGGACCGGTCGAGTCGCATCGCTGCGGCGCTTCAAGGACGACGTCCGCGAGGTCGAGGAAGGCCAGGAGTGCGGGATCACGCTGGAAGGCTTCCAGGACGTCAAGGTCGGCGATGTGCTCGAGGTGTTCGAGACGACGCAGGTGGAGAAGACCCTCGGATAGCGGGGTCCGGCGCCGCCTCCGTTCCGAGCCCGCCTCCCGGCTATAGTCGGCGCCGATGGCCGGATCGCGGATGCGACGCGTCGACGGGGTCCTGCGCGAGGTGATCGGAGCGACGATCGGGGGTGAGTTGCAAGACCCTCGGATTGGATTCGTGACGGTGACAGCAGTACAGACAAGCCCCGACCTGAGAAACGCGCAGGTCCACGTCAGCGTGCTCGGCACCGACGAGGAGAAGGCCGCGACGATGAAGGGCCTGCAGGCCGCGCACGGCGTCATCCAGAAGGCGATCTCCTCGCAGCTGCGACTGAAGCGCACCCCGACGCTCCACTTCGTCTACGACGAGTCCGTCGAGCGGGCCGACCGGCTGACGAGGATGATGGAAGAGTGAGCAGCCCGAACGGGGACGCACCCGAGATCGCGGCGGCGACCGATGCGATCGTCGCCGAGCTGGACGCGACCGAGCGGTTCCTGATCACGACCCACGAGGGGCCTGACGGCGACGCGCTGGGCTCGACCCTCGCCCTTCAGGAGGCGCTGACCCAGCTCGGGAAGGACTCGATCATGTTCCTCGCCGAGAAGGAGTTCCCGCTCCCGCTCGAGTACCGCTTCCTGCCGCTGCAGGAGGTCTTCCACGAGGCCCCGGCCGACCTCGCCGACCGGACCGTGATCTTCCTCGACTGCGGCAACATCGACCGGATGCCGGTCGATTGGCTCCGCGACGGCAAGCGGATGCTGAACATCGACCACCACCACGACAACACCCGCTTCGCGGACGTCAACCTCGTCGACGTCGACGCCTCGTCGACCGCCGAGATCGTCTTCGGCATCTGCCGCCGGCTCGGCGTCGATATCACCGGGTCGATCGCGCAGGCTCTCTACGTGGGCCTGATCACCGACACCGGCCAGTTCATGTACGAGAACACCGACGCCCGGACCCATCGGGTCGCCGCCGAGCTGATCGAGTCGGGCGTCGACGTCAACGGGACCTTCCGGCGCCTCTACGAGCGCGTGCCGGAGGCGAAGCTGAAGCTGATCGCCCGAGCCCTCGGCCGGATCGACCGGCGGCTCGACGGCGCCCTCTCGACGACCTACCTCTCCGCCGACGACTACGCGGCGACGGGCGCGGACGAGACTCTGACCGAGGGCATCATCGACTTCGTCCGCGGCATCGAGGGAACCGCGGTCGCCGCGGTCGTTCGCGACAAGCCCGACGGCAACCGGGCGGCCCGCAAGGTCAGCCTGCGCTCGACCGACGGCTCCGTCGACGTCTCGCAGATCGCCCGGAAGATGGGCGGCGGCGGGCATCGGCGCGCTGCCGGCTTCTCGACCGATCGCAGCTACGACGAGCTCGTCGAGTTCCTCAGCGACGAGACCCGCGCCGGGCTTGGCTGAGCCGCAGATCCCGCCGGCCGGCTTCATCTGCAGCGACAAGCCCGCCGGCGTCACCTCCCACGACGTCGTCGCCCGCTACCGGCGCGAGCTCGGCGCCAGGACCGGCCACGCCGGGACGCTCGACCCGTTCGCCACGGGCCTGCTGATCGTGCTCCTGGGCCCCGCGACGCGGCTGCAGCGCTACGTCCTCGGCCTGCCGAAGACCTACGTCGCCACCGCCCGGCTCGGCTGGCGCTCGACGACCGGCGATCCCGACGGCGAGCTGACTGAGACCGGCCGCATCCCCGAGCACCCCGAGCTCCCGACCGGGCGGATCACCCAGACCGTTCCGATGACTTCGGCGGTCCGAGTCGGCGGCGAGCGCCTCTACAGGAAGGCGCACCGCGGCGAGACGGTCGAGCGGCCGACCCGCGAGGTCGAGATTCACCGGGCCGAGCTGATCGGGGCGGGGGAGGGCACCGCGACGTTCGAGATCGAATGCTCGTCGGGCACGTACGTCCGGACGTTGATCGAGACCCTCGACGACGCCTACTGCTCGGAGCTGCGGCGGACGGCGATCGGCGAGCTGACGCTGCCCGAAGTGGCGGCGGGGGAGACGATCCGGCCGCCGGCCGAGCTCGTCGGCCACCTCCACGGGGTCGAGATCGACGACGACCAGGAGCGCCGGGTCCGCAACGGCATCCGGATCCCGGCTCCGGCCGGGCTCGGCGGGGCGGGGGACGAGCCGATCCGCCTGACCCGCGAAGGCGAGCTCGTCGCGATTGCCCGGGCCCAGGGCGGAGCGCTGCGCACCGAGGTCGTCCTTCCCGTGATTGAGTAGGGACCCCCCCCCGGCCGATCATCAGATCATGCAGATCCAGGTCACACCACTTCCCGACGCCAAAGCCGCCGACCGCACGGTCGCGATCGGCAGCTTCGACGGCGTCCATGTCGGCCATCGCGAGGTGATCGACGACGCCGACACCGTCCTCACCTTCGAGCCGCATCCGCTCTCGGTCATTCACCCGGAGGCCGCGCCGAAGCTGATCATGCCGTTCCCGGTCAAGCGCGACGTCATCGAGGGCCTCGGGGTGAAGGAGCTCGTCGTGATCCCGTTCGACCGCGAGTTCTCGAAGCTGCCGCCGGAGGAGTTCTGCGCGCGGATCCTCGTCGAGCAACTCGGCGCCCGGCACGTCCGGGTCGGCGAGAACTTCCGTTTCGGCGCCAAGGCCAAGGGGACGCCGGAGATGCTCGCTTCCCGCGAGGAGTTCGAGACGACCGTCGTCCCGCTGGTCGAGGTCGGCTCCGAAACGGTCTCCTCGACGCGGATCAGGGCGCTGGTCGCCGCCGGCGACGTCGAGGGGGCGCAGCGCTGCCTCGGCTCGCCGTTCATGTTCGAGGGCGAGGTCGTCTCCGGGGACCGCCGTGGTCGCACGCTCGGCTTCCCGACCGCCAACATCGTCCCCGACGAGCGCTACGTGCACCCCGGCTATGGCATCTACGCGGCCTTCGCCAACGGCCATCCCGCCGCCGTCAACGTCGGCGTCCGCCCGACCTTCGAGAGCGGCCGCGGCGTGCTGATCGAGACCCACATCATCGACCACGACGAGGACCTCTACGGCCGGCAGCTGCGGGTCGCGTTCGTCCGGCGATTGCGCGGTGAGAAGCGCTTCGAGGGGGTCGACGATCTGGTCCGGCAGATGCAGCGCGACGTCGAGGAAGCGCGCGAGGTCTGTGCTACCTTCTCGCGTCCCTGAGGCGCCCCGCGATACCCGAAGCGCCCACGTATGCTTGAGAGAGACTGATGTCGCTGACCAAGGACAAGAAGGCCGAGCTGGTCGACAAGTACGGCCGTGACGGTGCCGACACCGGATCCACCGAGGTCCAGGTCGCCCTGCTCACGGAGCGGATCAACGAGCTCACCGAGCACCTCCGCACCCATAGCAAGGACCATCATTCGCGCCGCGGGCTGCTGATGCTCGTCGGCCGCCGCCGGCGCCTGCTCCGGTACCTCGAGCGCACCGACCTCGAGCGTTACCGCTCCTTGGTCGGCGAGCTCGGCCTCCGCCGTTAGCCGACCGTAGCGGTGGCGGCGTGATCGAGCCCGGCACCCATGCTCCCGGCTTCAGCCTCCCCGACCACGACGGCAATCCGGTCACGCTCGGCAGCTTCGCCGGCCGGCGCCTCGTCCTCGCCTTCTACCCGCTCGACTTCAGCGTCGTCTGCACCGACCAGCTCTCGATCTACCAGGAGGTGCTCGGCGAGATCGAGTCCCGCGACGCCACTCTCGTCGGCATCAGCGTCGATAGCTCGCCCTGCCACGCGGCGTTCCGCGAGAAGCTCGGGCTGACCTTCCCGCTGCTCGCCGACTTCCATCCGAAGGGCGACGTCTGCGCGGCGTACGGCGCCTACCTGGAGGATTGGGGGCATTCGAACCGCTCGCTGGTCCTCGTCGACGGTGACGGCACGGTCGCCTGGTCGTTCGCCACCCCGAGCCCACTCGAGATCCCCGGCGCCAACCTGATCTTCGACGCGCTGGACGCCTGACCCGCCCGATGGCCGGCACCTCCGCACTGGGGAGCGCCGCCGCTCCCGAGCCGGAGGCCGACGACCACGTCCGCGGCCGGGGGTCGGCCGTCACCGTCTACCTCGACCTCGGATGCCCGCGCTGCGCCGGCGTCTGGGCCGAGATCGCGGCGTTGCCGCTGACGCTCTGCGTCCGCCACTTCCCGCTCGCCAGCAAGCGACCGCGCTCGCCGGCGCTCCATGCCGCCGCCGAGGCGGTGGCGGCCCAGTCCGAGCAGGGCTTCTGGGAGTTCTGGGACTCGCTGCTCGCCGATCGCGCCCACGTCGACGACCCACACCTCTGGGAGCGGGTCCGTGCCCTCGGGCTCGACCTCGGCCGCTTCCAGCGCGACCGCCGCAGCGATCGGGTCGCCGCCCGGGTCCAGCGCGACTTCCGGAGCGGGATCCGAGCCGGGGTGACGGCGACCCCGGCCGGATTCGCGGCCGGCGCAGCGCTCGGTCCCGACCTCGTAGCCGCCCTCCGGGAGGTCGCCGGCCGGCCCGGCGAAGGCCGCGGTCGCGCTGATACGCCGCATCTGTAACCTCCCGCCGGAAAATCAATCCGAAATGAATGGGTCAGTCACCTCGCGGGTCCCAATCTCCCGCGCCGATCACGGAAGCGACGACCCGGAAGGAAAAGCGAATACATGACTATGTTCGACGTTAAGAGCGTCTCGGTCGAGATCGGCGGAGCGGAGATCTCCTTCGAGACCGGCAAGCTCGCCCGTCAGGCGAGCGGCGCGGTTGTCGTCCGCAGCGGGGACACGATGGTCCTCGGCACCGCGACGATGGGCAACCTGCGCGATGTTGACTTCCTGCCCTTGACCGTGGACGTGGAGGAGCGGCACTACGCCGTCGGCCGCATCCCCGGCTCCTACTTCCGCCGCGAAGCCCGCGCCGGGGAGAAGGCGACGCTGACCGCCCGGATGATCGACCGCCCGCTGCGGCCGCTCTTCCCGAAGGGCTGGCACTTCGAGACGCAGCTCGTCTCGACGCCGCTCTCGGTGGATCACGTCCACCCCTACGACATCCTCGCGATGAACGGCGCCTCGGCCGCGCTGGCGATCTCGCCGGTGCCGGTCGCCGAGCACGTCGGCGCCGTCCGCGTCGGCAAGCTCGACGGCGACTTCGTCGTCAACCCGCCCGAGGAGGAGCACGAGAACCTCGAGATGGACCTGATCGTGTCCGGCTCCAAGGACGCGATCCTGATGGTCGAGTGCGGTGCCGACAACGTCACCGAGGCCGAGGTGCTCGACGCCCTCGACATCGCCCACGCCGAGATCAAGAAGCTCGTCGCCGCGATGGAGGACTTGCAGCAGAAGGCCGGCAAGGAGAAGATCTCCGTCGAAGCGCCGACCATCGACGAGGGCCTGCTCGAGCAGATCCGCGGCACCCACGGCAACGCGATCGACGAAGCGACGAGCGTCCCCGAGAAGCTCGCCCGCCAGGAGGCGGTCGAGGCGATCAAGGACGCCGTCCTCGCCCAGTACGCGCCGGACACCGGTGACGAGGAGACCGACGCCGACCGCAACGACGAGGTCGCGCGGGCGTTCGGGTCGATCGAGAAGACGACGATCCGCAGGCGGATCGCGGTCGACAAGAAGCGTCCCGACGGTCGCGCCCAGGACGAGATCCGGCCGATCGAGACCGAGGTCGACATCGCCCCGCGCGTGCACGGCTCGGCGCTGTTCACCCGCGGTGAGACGCAGATCCTCTCGAACGTGGCGCTCGGCACCACCCGGATGGACATGCGGCTCGACAACCTCGGGCTGCAGGAGACGAAGACGTTCTTCCACCACTACAACTTCCCGCCCTACTCGGTCGGCGAAGCCGGGTTCATGCGTGGTCCGAAGCGTCGCGACATCGGCCATGGCGCCCTCGCCGAGCGGGCACTGGCCCCGACGATCCCCAGCGTGGAGGACTTCCCCTACGTGACCCGGATCGTCTCCGAGACGCTGGAGTCGAACGGCTCCTCGTCGATGGGGTCGGTCTGCGCCTCCTCGATGGCCCTGCAGGCAGCGGGCGTCCCGGTCTCCGCACCGGTCGCCGGCGTCGCCATGGGCCTGATCAAGGAGGACGACCACGTGATCGTCCTGACCGACATCGCCGGCGTCGAGGATCACCTCGGCGACATGGACTTCAAGGTCGCCGGCACCGAGGGGGGCATCAACGCCCTCCAGATGGACATCAAGATCACCGGCGTCACCTTCGACGTCCTGCGTGAGGCACTGGAGCAGGCCCGACAGGGCAGGCTCTTCATCCTCGGCAAGATGGCCGAGGCGATCGACGGGCCGCGCGAGCAGCTCAGCCCGACCGCCCCGCGCATCGAGTCGATCAAGATCGACCCCGAGAAGATCGGGGCGGTCATCGGCAAGGGCGGCGAGACGATCCGCGGCCTGTCGGAGGAGTTCGAGGCCCAGATCGACGTCGAGGACGACGGCACGATCCGCGTCTACGCGGCGAACGGCGAGCTCGTCGAGGCCTGCATCAAGCAGATCGAGGCGATGACCCGCGAGGCCGAGGTCGGCGACACGTTCAAGGGCAAGGTCGTCAAGACCACGACCTTCGGCGCGTTCGTCGAGCTCGTCAAGGGCACCGACGGCCTCCTGCACATCTCGGCGGTCAAGCCGGGTGAGCGGGTCGAGACCGTCGAGGACGTGCTCTCCCAGGGCGACGAGCTGGACGTGACCGTGGTCGAGGTCGACCGCGAGCGCGGCCGGATCGGCCTGCGCCGCTCCGACGACCCGGCGATCGCCGGCAAGTCGAAGGAGGAGCTCGCGGCAGTCGGCAGCGGTGACCGCGGTCCGCGCCGCGGCGGCGGTGGCGATCGCGGCGGACGCGGCGGCCGTGACCGCGGCGGACGCGGTGAGCGGCGAGGCGGCGATCGCGAGCGCCGGCGCCGCGACTAGGAGCCCGGGCGTGTCCCTTCCCGAAGGCGTCGAGCGGACCGACCTCGATGGCGGCCTCAGGGTCGTCACCGAGACGGTCCCCTCGGTCCGCTCGGTCGCCCTCGGGCTCTGGGTCCGCACCGGATCGCGCGACGAGACGCCGGCGCAGGCCGGTGTCTCCCACTTCCTCGAGCATCTCCTCTTCAAGGGGACGAAGCGGTATTCGGCGATCGAGATCTCCGAGTACTTCGATGGCCTCGGCGCGGCCACGAACGCCGCCACCAGCAAGGAGACGACGCAGCTCTACTCGCGCTTCCTCGACGAACACACCGAGAAGGCCATCGATCTGCTCGCCGAGATGTTCCTGCAGCCGACCTTCCCCGACATCGACTCGGAGCGACAGGTCGTCATCGAGGAGATCGCGATGTACGAGGACGAGCCCTCCGATCGCGTCCACGACGTGCTCGCCGACGCGATCTACGGCGACTCCCCGCTCGGGCGCCGGATCCTCGGCACCGCCGACGTGATCAGCTCGATCCCGATCCCGGAGATCTCCGCCTACCACGGCGACCGCTACGTCAGCTCGAACATCGTCGTCTCGGCGAGCGGCAGCCTCGAGCACGACCGCATCGTCGAGCTCGTCGGCAGGTACCTGCAGCCGCAGCCCGGCGAGGTCCCGCTCTCGAACGGCGGCCGGGCGGCCGCCGGCGGGCAGCTCCGCTTCTACCCGAAGGAGACCGAGCAGTACCACATCTGCTTCGGGGCTCCGGGGATCAGTCGCAGCGACGAGCGCCGGTTCGTGCTCAACGTCATGGACACGATCCTCGGCGGGTCGAGCTCCTCACGCCTGTTCCGCGAGGTCCGCGAGAAGCGCGGCCTCGCCTACTCCGTCGGCTCCTACTCCGCCCAGTTCGCCGACCAGGGCACGGTCGCGATGTACGTCGGCACCCGCGAGGACAACGTGGCCGAGGCATGCGAGGTCATCGCCGCCGAGCTCGAGTCGCTGCGGACGACGCCCGTCGGCGCCGACGAGCTCGAGCGCGCCAAGGAGCACGTCAAGGGCCGCACGGTGCTCGTCCTCGAGTCGACCTCGGCACGGATGAGCCGCAACGCCAACGCGGTCCTGTTCGACCTGCCGCTGCTCGGCATCGACGACATCATCGCCAAGATCGACGCGGTGACGATCGAAGACGTCGCCGCCCTGGCCGCCGAGCTCTACGCCGGCGAGAACATCTCAGCGGCCTGCATCGGTGCCGACGAAGGCTGCTTCCGCAAGGCCGTGGCCCCGGTCAGCCCGGCCCTCACCAGCTGATGTCCGACCCAATCCGAGTCGCCGTCGCCGGAGCCGCCGGGCGCATGGGCGCCACGGTCTGTGCGGCCGTCGAGGAGGCGGACGGCCTCGAGCTCACCGGCAGGGTCGACCCCGCGCTCGGCACCGAGCTGGCGGAGGTGCTCGCCGGCAGCGACGTCGTCGTCGACTTCACGGTTCCCGATCAGGCGATGCCGAACGCCCACCAATGTCTGCACGCCGGGGTCAGTGTCGTCATCGGGACGACCGGCTTCGACCTCGAGAAGCTCCGTCGGTGCGCCAACGACCACTGGGACGACGGGCGGGGTGGGCGCGCGTTCGTCGCGCCGAACTTCGCGATCGGGGCGGTCCTGATGATGGAGCTCGCCCAGCGCGTCGCCGCCCACATGCCCGAGGCCGAGATCATCGAGCTCCACCACGACCGCAAGCTCGACAAGCCGTCGGGCACGGCGGCCCGGACCGCCGATCTCATCGCTGCGGCCGGCGGCAACGTCCACGAGCCGATTCATTCGATCCGCCTGCCGGGCCTCGTCGCCCACCAGGAGGTCATCTTCGGCGGCGAGGGGCAGACGCTCTCGATTCGCCACGACTCGATCGATCGGAGCTCGTTCATGCCCGGCGTCGTCCTCGCCTGCCGCCGGGTCGGCTCGTTGCCGGAGCCACTGACGGTCGGGCTCGAGAACCTGCTCGATGTCTGACTCCGCAGGCCTTCGAATAGGCTTCGCCGCTCACCAGACGGGAAGGACAGGACCTTGAGCGACGATCTTGCACGGATGGACGCGACCGCCCAGGCGGAGCTGGTCAGCTCCGGCGAGGCCAGCCCGCTCGAGCTGATCGACGCCGCGATCGAGCGCGCCCGTCGCGTCAACCCGGAGATCAACGCGATCATCCACGACCTCTCCGAGCCGGCTCGCGAGAAGGCCGCCGGCGAGGTTCCCGACGGACCCTTCAAGGGGGTCCCGTTCCTGCTCAAGGACCTCGGCGCCGCCAACGCCGGCGAGCCCCTGCATATGGGAATGAAGGTCCTCAAGGAGGCGAACTTCCGCTCGCCGGTCGACAGCACGCTCGCGCAGCGCTTCCGCGCCGCCGGCCTGATCACGATCGGCAAGACGAACACCCCCGAGCTCGGGATCGTCGCGACGACCGAGCCGCAGGCCTACGGGGCCTCGAAGAACCCCTGGGACACGACCCGCTCGACCGGCGGCTCGAGCGGCGGATCGGCCGCTGCCGTGGCGGCCGGGATCGTGCCGATGGCCCATGCCAACGACGGTGGCGGCTCGATCCGGATCCCCGCGTCCAACAACGGCCTCGTCGGCCTGAAGCCGACCCGCCAGCGGATCAGCGAGGGGCCGATCGTCGGCGACGTGATGTCGGGGGTGACCGTCGAGCTCTGCGTGTCACGATCGGTCCGCGACACCGCCAGGCTGCTCGAGGCCGTCCACGGCGCCGCGCCGGGCGATCCCTACGTCGCGCCGGCGCCACTGCGCCCCTACACGGACGAGCTCGGCGACGACAGCGGCGGGCTGCGGATCGGCGTGCTCGACCGGTCGCTGATCGAGGGCGTCGAGGTCGAGGCGGCCTGCGCCGAGGCGGTCAAGAAGGCGGCGAAGCTCGCCGAGTCACTCGGCCACGAGGTCGACGACGGCTCGATCGCCGATGTGCTGCCGACCGGGGAGGGGGGGCCCGATCTCGAGGACAGCTTCCTGACGCGGTGGGCGGCCGGTCAGGCCGCGACACTGACCCAGCTCGGGATGCTCCTCGGCCGTCCGGTGACCGAGGACGACGTCGAGAGGCTGACCTGGGACATGGCGGTGATCGGTCACGAGCGCGACGGCGGCCGCTACCTGCTCGACGTCGGGATCCACCAGGCCATGTCGCGGATGGTCGCCGGCTGGTTCGCGACCGGCTACGACCTGCTGCTGACGCCGACGATGGCCGAGGTCGCTCCGAAGCTCGGGGAGATCGACACCTCGCTGCCCGACCTCGCCGCGTACCGCCGCTGCCTGCCCTCGGGCGCGTTCACGGCGCTCTTCAACCTGACCGGGCAGCCGGGAATCAGCGTCCCCCTGCACTGGACGGACGAAGGAGTGCCGGTCGGCGTTCAGATCGTCGCTCCGTTCGGACGCGAGGACCTGCTGATCAGGATCGCCGCCCAGCTCGAGCGGGCCGCCCCCTGGGCGGACCGGACGCCGCCCGTGTTCGCGGCGGCGGGCTAACCTCAGCGCATGGCTCGATTCAGCGGCGTCCTGACCGCGATGGCGACGCCGTTCGGCAACGACGGCGAGGTGGACCTCGGCGCAGCGGCGAAGCTCGCCGCCCATCTCCTCGACAACGGCTCCGACGGCCTCGTCGTCGCCGGCACGACCGGTGAGGCGGCGACGCTGAGCGACGAGGAGCAGATCGACCTGTTCCGCGCCGTCCGCGCCGAGGTGGGGGAGGAACCCCTGCTGGTCTGCGGCAGCGGCACCAACGACACGCGCCATTCGATCGGGCTCACGAAGGCCGCCGACGAGGCCGGCGCCGACGCCATGCTGGTCGTCACGCCCTACTACAACAAGCCGAACCCGGCCGGGATCAAGGCGCACGTCGCGGCGGTCGCCGCCGCGACCGCGAAGCCGATCATCGTCTACAACATCCCGTCGCGGACGGTCATCAACATGCCTCCCGACCTGCTCGCCGAGCTGGCGGCCGGGATCGACAACGTCGTCGCAGTCAAGCAGGCCAACGACGCCGAGCTCGGCCCGATCGAGGGCCTCGAGGTGCTCGCGGGCAACGACAACGTCTTCCTCCGCTGCCTCGAGCTCGGCGGCACCGGTGGGATCACCGTCGCTTCCCATATCGTCGGTCCGCAGATGGCGGCGATCTACGAGCGATTCGAGGCCGGCGACGCCGCCGGTGCCGCCGAGATCGACCGCGGCCTGCAGCCGATCTACGACGCGTTGGCCGTGACCGGCAACCCGATGCCGCTGAAGGGGGCGCTGCAGATGCTCGGCATCTGCTCGGAGCGGATGCGGCTGCCGATGGTCCCGCTCGACGAGGGCCAGCGCGAGGTCGTCCGCGCCGCGCTCGAGGGCGCCGGGCTCGAGGTCGTCGGGTGAGCGGGAAAAAGCTGCGGATCCTGCCGCTCGGCGGGCTCGGGGAGATCGGCAAGAACATGACCGTCGTCGAGTACGACGGCAGGATCGTCATCGTCGACACCGGGCTGATGTTCCCGACCGCCGAGATGCTCGGCATCGACCTCGTCCTGCCCGACTTCTCCTACCTGCGCGGGCGGATCGACGACATCGAGGCGATCGTGCTGACCCACGGCCACGAGGACCACGTCGGCGCACTTCCCTACGTGCTTCGCGAGATCGGGCTCCCGCCGGCCATCTATGGCGGCCGGCTGACCGTCGGGATGGTCCGCTCGAAGCTCGAGGAGCACAAGCTCAAGGACGCGCCGCTCCGCGACCTGGCGCCCGGCAGGGTCGAGCGGGCCGGCGACTTCGGGATCGAGATGATCCACATGTCGCACTCGATCCCCGACGCGTGTGCAGTCGCGGTGACGACTCCGGTCGGGACGATCCTCGTCACCGGCGACTACAAGTTCGACCAGACGCCGGTCGACGGCCGGCCCGCCGACTTCGCTCGGCTCGCCCGGCTCGGCGACGAGGGCCTGCTCTGCCTCTGCGGCGACTCCACGAACGCCGACCGCCCCGGCGTCGCGACGTCGGAATCGAGCGTCGGGCCGGCGCTGCTCGAGACGTTCTCACGCTGCGACGGGCGGATCATCGTCACCTGCTTCGCCTCCAACGTCCATCGCGTCCAGCAGGTCGTCGACGCCGCCGACGCCCTCGGTCGCAAGGTCGCGCTCGTCGGCCGCTCGATGCGCAAGAACACCAACATCGGCAAGTCGCTCGGCCATGTCGAGATCCCCGACGGGATCCTGATCCAGCCGCGCGAGATCGACGACTGGCCCGACCACAAGATCGTGATCATCTCGACCGGCTCCCAGGGCGAGCCGCTGAGCGCCCTGCGGCGGATGGC
>DATAFA010000155.1:0-8018 GCA_036257785.1 Solirubrobacterales bacterium
CCGGGACTTTGCGGTGACCGAGATCATGGCGCCGGTGTTGTAGCGGATCCGACGGCGGCTGCTCCTATACGATCGCTGCCCGAAGACCCGTCGGAGGGGGCAAGGAGAAACCGTTGGGCGCTGACCGCTGCTGCATGATCATCGACTCCCATCCGGTCGTGCGGCTGGGAATAAAGCGCCTCCTCGAGCCCTCCTGGGAGTTCGAGGAGTTGCCGGACGGTCGCGGCGCGGTCGACCTCCTCAACAGCGTCGGGAACTTCGAGGTGGCGATCATCGAGATGCGGGCGGCCGGCAACAACTCCCCATCGGGCACGGCGACGATCCGCAGCCTCTTGGATCGCCAACCCGGGCTCGGCATCGTCGCCCACGGCGGTCGTGCCGAGCGGCATGCGATCGGCGAGGCACTCGACGCCGGCGCCTCGGCCTACGTCAGCAAGCGATCGTCGCCGAGCACGATGCGCTCTGCCGTCGACGAGGTCCTCCGCTTCAACTCGTTCATCGACCCCGACGTCGAGTCGAGCGATCGCGATCGGCCGCGGGTGACCCCGAGGCAGCGGCAGATCCTGCAGATGTTCGCCGACGGCCATTCGACCGACGAGGCGGCTCGGCGGCTCGGGCTGAGCGCCGAGACCGTCCGAACTCACGCGAAGGCGACCCTTCCCCGCCTCGGCGCCCGCGATCGCGCTCATGCGATCGCGATCGCCCTCCGCAGCAGCCTGATCGACTGAGAGCCTGCCGCTCAGACCCAGCCGCGTTCTCGGGCTACGAGGACGGCCTGGGCGCGGTCGGCGGCGCCGATCTTGCGATAGACGTTGTGGAGGTGGGTGCGGACGGTGCTGGCCGACAGGCCCATCTCCTCGGCGATCTCCTTGTAGACCTTGCCCTCGGCGAGCCCGCGAAGCGCGTCGATCTCCCGCCGCGACAGCGGGCACGGCTCGCCGCGCCGCTGCCGGGGCGCGCGGGCATGGGGGAACTCGTAGACGAGCTGATGGAGACGGGGCTCGTTGAGCCCACAGGCTTCCGCGGCCGCGACCATCGCGTCGGGGTTGACCGTGTCGCCGGCGGCGTGATGGGCAACGAGGTCGCTGAGCCTGACCGCGGCGGCGAGGCCGTCGGCGCTCTCGGAGTGATGCCGCTCGATGGCGCCGGCGATGACGGTCGGCAGGCCCCAGCGGCGGGCGAGGACGCCGCCGACGATGGTGTGGTCCATGCCGAACTCACGGCGCTCGATCTGAGCGCGGGCCTCCGGGGTCGTCTTGCGGTCGGCGAGGATCTCCTCGTAGCCGGGATAGAGGCGGATCAGGACGAGCTGGCCGACGTCGTGCAGCAGCGCCGCGGTGGCGAGCTCGTCGCGACCGGCGACGTCGGCGAGGCCGGCGAGGCTCTCGGCCGCATGGCGCGTCGCTACCGCGTGGCGGCGGAAGCGCTCGGGAAGGCTGGCCCACGAAGTCGAGGGCTGCAGCAGCTCGTAGGTCTGAAGCGATGCGGCGACGGCGCGGATGCCGGCCGGGGTCAGTGCCTCGACGGCGTCGGGGACGTTGGCGACCCGACCTCGCGGTCCACCGCCGTTGTTGGCCGACCGCATGACCGCGATCGCCATCGCCGTGTCGGTCTCGACGAGCTCGGTGATCTCGGTCAGCGACGAGCTTTCCTGCGAGGCGGCCTTGACGACCCGCTCCACGGTCTCCTCGAGCGCCGGCATCCGGCTGACGGCATCGAAGGCCGCGGCGAGCCGCTGCCCCCCCTTGCCCTGTGCCCCTGCGAGGGGCTTGCTTGCGGTCTTCTCTGCTGTGGCCATGGGTGTCCGTCCCGGATCGGCGTCGCGGTGCCCGCTGCGGCCCTGCCGCCGTCTCCCCACCCTGATCGGCAGATCGTCCTGATCCCGTTAGCCCGGGTCGGTGTCGTCTCCGGGCAAACCGTCGCCGAGGTGTCCGATCGCCCGCTCCAGCCTCGCAATCGAGCGTTCCCGGCCGAGTGCAACAAGTGATTCGAAGATGCCCGGGGAGACGTTCGAGCCGGTGATCGCGACCCGGATCGGCTGCAGGATCTTCGCGGCCGAGACATCCTCGACCTCGATCAGCTCGCGGAGGCCCTTCTCGACGGTGGCGGTGTCGAACGGCTCGGCGGCGGCGACCGCGGCGGCGGCCTTGCGGAGCAGCGAGCGCGTACCCGGCTTCATCACCTTGCGGAAGACCTTCGGATCGACGTCGCCGATCCGGGGCTCGGTGAACAGGAACGCGATCAGGGGCCAGACCTCGGTGACCGTCTGCGCCTTGTCGCGGACGATCTCGCAGGCCTCACGGCGCGCCTCCGGCGTCGCGGCGGCGAAGGCCGAGGCGGCCGCCGGATCGTTGCGCTCCAGATCGGCGGCGAGCTCGGCCTCGTAGCGGTCGAGCGGCTCCTCCCGCATGTATCGCCCGTTCAGCCAGCGCAGCTTCCTCTCGTCGAAGATCGCCGCCGCCCGGCCGACCCGGTCGATCGAGAAACGGCGGACGAGCTCCTCGGTCGAGAGGATCGTCTCGTCGTCCTCGGCGCCCCAGCCGAGCAGCGCCAGGTAGTTGCGGACGGCCGCCGGCAGGAAGCCGGCTTCGCGGAGCTCCTGGACCGACGCGGCGCCGTGGCGCTTCGAGAGCTTCTTGCCGTCGGGCCCGTGGAGGAGCGGCAGGTGCGCATAGCGGGGCGCCGCCTCGCCGAGGGCCTCGAGCACGAGCAGCTGCCGCGGCGTGTTCGAGAGATGATCGTCGCCGCGGATCACGTCGGTGATCCCCATGTCGGCGTCGTCGACGGCGACCGCGAAGTTGTAGAGGACCGAGCCGTCGGCCCGGGCGATCACCGGGTCGTCCTGAAGGTCGTTGCGAAAGCTGATCTCGCCGCGGATCGCATCGGGCACGACGGTCTCACCCTCGTCCGGCACGCGCAAGCGAACCGCGGCTCCCGCGGCGGCTGCGCCGGTGAGCGGCTCGCCCCGGTACCCCCGGCCCGGGTTCTCCTTGCGCCATTCCTGCACCTCGGCGCCGGTCGTCGCGTCGTGGTAGGCGGAGCCGGACTCGAGCAGCTCCTCGAGGCGCTCGCGATGGCGGGGCGCCCGCTCGTGCTGGCTGATCGGCCCCTCGTCCCAGTCGAGCTCGAGCCATCGGAGCGCGTCGAGGATCTGCTCGAAGTTCTCCGGCGTCGAGCGCTCGCGGTCCGTGTCCTCGATCCGCAAGACCATCGTCCCCCCCGTCCCCCGGGCAGCGAGCCAGTTGTACAGTGCCGTCCTCGCGCCGCCGATGTGCAGCGCGCCAGTTGGCGAGGGGGCGAATCGAACTCGAAGGGAATCTTCCATGCTGATCGGCGCCCATGTTTCCACAGCGGGCGGGCTGCAGAACGCCGTCGAGCGTGGCGTCGAGCGGGGCTGCGAGGCGATCCAGATCTTCCACCAGAGCCCGCGCGCATGGCGGCCGACGAACTTCGGGCCCGATGATTTCGCCGCCTTCGAGGAGGCATTCGCGGCCTCGCCGCTCGGCTCGACGGTGATCCACGCCGTCTACCTCATCAACACCGCCAGCCCCGACCGGGAGATCAGCGCGAAGTCGCTGGCCTCGCTGGCCCATGCACTTCGACTCGGCGACGCGATCGGCGCCGACGGGGTCGTCCTCCACGCCGGCTCGCGCAAGCAGGACCCGCTGGAGGAGGCCGTCGCACGGTCCGGCGCGCTCGTCCGCGAGGCTCTGGCGGAGTCGGAGTCCTGTCCGGTCCTGTTCGAGAACACCGCGGGCACGACCGGGCCGCTCGGGCGCGACTTCGACGAGCTGGCCATGCTCGTCGAAGCGGCCGGCGCCGGCGAGCGGATCGGCGTCTGCATCGACTGCTGTCACCTGTTCGCCAGTGGCTTCGACATCGTCGAGCCCGATCGGCTCGGGGTCGTCGTCGACGATCTCGACCGCGCGGTCGGCCTCGACCGCTTGCGCTGCCTGCACGTCAACGACAGCGCCGTGCCGATGGGCGCCAACCGCGACAAGCACGCGAACGTCGGCGCGGGTGAGATCGGCGAGCGCGGGATCGCGACCTTCCTCACGGAGCCACGGTTCGAAAGCCTGCCGGCGCTGCTCGAGACTCCCGGGCCCGACAAGCACGGTCCCGATCGTGCGGAGGTCCAGCGCGCCAAGGACCTTCGCGCCCGCGGCGTCGCCGACCGCCGCTAGCTCGCCAGGGGAAGGCCCGCGCGGAGGTCGAGCTCCGCCGGGTCGTTGATGTCGAAGAACGACGGGTTCAGGCAGGTGTGCGCGGGCCCGTCGCCCTCGAAGGCCGGCTCGACCCGGAACTGGCATTGCGGCAGTGGATCACCGGTCATCTTGATGCCGCCGAAGCCGCCGTTCCGCTCGGCCGCCTCGAATCCGGCGATGTCGATCTCGCCGCGGAAGACCTTCTGGACGCAGCCCATGAACCGGCGCCCGGTGGGACCGTCGACGTAGCTCCACAGATAGGGGCAGCGCATCGCCAGACAGTCGCGCGGCTCGATCAGCTTGTCGCAGAACGTGCGGCAGCTACGACATTCCCCGGAGGGGGAAACCACCTCTGCTGCAGGGCTTGCTCCCATGCCCCGATTCTAGTTAGGAGGCCTAAAGAGGAGGCTGGTTCGGCAGCTCAGGCCGCGATCGGCGGCTGGCCCAGCAGGTCCTCGATCTCCGCCCGCAGGCCGACCGAGGCATCGACCCGGTAGGCACTCCCGAAGCGGAGCGTGCGGACCCCCTCGCGAGTCTTCATCTCGAGGACGACCTCGGCGTCACCGGGGAAGCTCGCGAAGACCGACTTCAGCTCCTCGATGATCGACGGGTCGTAATCGGCGGCATCGAGGTGGAGCGGGAACGTCAGCGGCTTGTCGAGGTCGCGAACCTTCTCCTTGGCCGTCTCGACCTCGGCGCTGGTCGGCTCGAACGCCTCGGCGTCGTTGACCACGAGCTTGATCTCACCGCGGTCCTTGCGGTCGACGCGGCCGCGAACGAGCAGCACCGCGTCGGTGTCGATCAGGTCCCCGTTCGCCTCGAGCGTCTTCGCGAAGATGATCATCTCGACCCGGCCCTCGAGGTCGTCGAGCGTGGCGAACATCATCGTGTTGCCTGTCTTCGTGCGGATCTTCTTCGCCTCGGCGACGATGCCGCCGACCGTCACCGTGGCGCCGTCGGGCTTCTTCTCGAGCTCGGCGAGGGTGCAGTCGGCACGGACGCGAAGCGCCTCGCGGACCTGCGAGAGCGGATGGTCGGAGAGGAACGTTCCCATCGTCTCCTTCTCCATCGCCAGCAGCTCGCGCTGATCGAACTCATCGCCGAGGATCGGGGCATGCTGGGAGCGGATGCCGGCACCGGCGGAGCTCTCGTCGAGGGCGAAGATCGACGCCTGGCCACGTTGGGCGTCGTCCTGCGCCTTCTGGCCGGCGGACTGCGCCTGCGGGAGCACCGCCAACATCGCCTTGCGACTCGCACCGGTGGAATCGAGACCGCCGCACTTGATCAGGCACTCGACGGCGCGCTTGTTGACGGCCCGGCAGTCGACGCGCTCGCAGAAGTCCCAGAGCGAGTCGAACGGGCGCTCCTCGCGCGCCTTCAGGATCGCCTCCACGGCCGAGTAGCCGACGTTCTTGACCGCGTCGAGCCCGAAGCGGATCTTGTTGCCGGAGACGACGAACCCGTGATCGGAGATGTTGACGTCCGGGGGCAGGACCTCGATCCCCATCTCCTCGCAGCGGTTGACGAAGAACGGGACCTTGTCCTTCGTCGACATCACCGAGCTGATCACCGCCGCCATGTACTCGGCCGGGAAGTTGGCTTTCAGGTAGGCGGTCCGGTAGGCGATCAGCGCGTAGCAGGCCGCGTGACTCTTGTTGAAGGAGTAGTCGGCCGCCGCCGTCATCAGCTTCCAGAGGCCGCGCGAGACCGCCGGGTCGGTCTGCGACGCCGTCGCCCCGTCCATGAACTCGGTCTCCATCGTGGCCATCATGTCCCGCTTCTTCTTGCCGATCGCCTTGCGGAGATCGTCCGCTCGGGCGGGGCTGAAGCCGCCGATCTGCTTCGAGATCTCCATCAGCTGCTCCTGGTAGATGCAGCAGCCGTAGGTCGCCTCGGTGATCGGCCGGAGGCGCTCGTCCTGGAAGCGCACGGAGCTCGGATCGCGCTTGCCGCGGGCGTAGTCGGCGATGTAGGCCATGGCGCCGGGCCGGTAGAGCGAGACGAGGGCGACGATGTCGCCGAACTCGGTCGGCTTCACCTGGCGGAGGGCATCACGCATGCCCTCCGACTCGAGCTGGAAGACGCCGACCGAGTCACCGGCGCGGAGCATCTCGTAGGTCTTCGCGTCGTCGAGGGGCAGGTTCTCGACATCGAGATCGACTCCGCGCGAGCGCTTGACGATCTCGACCGCGTCCTCGATCACGTCGAGGTTGCGGAGGCCGAGGAAGTCCATCTTCAACAGCCCGATCTGCTCGACCGGGACCATCGAGTACTGGGTGACGATCTTGTAGGAGCGCTCACCGTCCTTGGCGGCGCCACGGTCCTCGGCGAGCTGCAGCGGGACGACCTCCTGCAGGGGCCGGTCGGCGATCACGACGGCGGCGGCGTGGATCGAGTGGTTCCTGACGATCCCCTCGAGGCCGCGAGCGGTGTCGACGATCTGCCGCGTGTCGGGCTCGGCCTCGTAGGCCTTCTTCAGGTCCTGCCCGTCCTTCAGGCACTCGTCGAAGCTCGGGCTGCGGCCCATGATCGGCTCCGGGATCAGCTTCGCGACCCGATCGCCCGCCCCGTAGTCGAATCCGAGCACGCGGGCGGCGTCGCGGGTGGCCGCGCGCGGCGCCATCTTGCCGAAGGTGACGATCTGCGCGACCGACTCGCGGCCGTACTTGTCGGTCACGTAACGGATCACGCGCTCACGGCCACGGACCGAGAAGTCGATGTCGATGTCCGGCATCGAGCGGCGGGCGGGGTTCAGGAACCGCTCGAACAGGAGGTCGTTCTCGAGCGGGTCGATGTCGGTGATGCCGAGGCTGTAGGCGACGATCGAGCCGGCCGCGGAGCCACGGCCCGGACCGACGGCGACGCCGTTCTCCTTCGCGTAGCGGACGAAGTCCCAGACGATCAGGAAGTACGAGGGGAAACCCATCTCCTCGATCACGCCGAGCTCGAACTCGAGCCGGGCGACGGCGTCGGCCGGCGGCGGGTCGCCGTAGCGGCGGCGCAGGCCATCGGCGGCGACGCGGCGGAGCATCTCCTCGGGTTCGGACCCGTCCGGCGTCGGAAAGCGCGGCAGCAACAGCTCGCCGAGGGCGATCTCGACGTTGCAGCGCTCGGCGATCTCGAGCGTGTTCGGAATCGCCTCCGGCCAGGGCGCGAACGCCTCATTCATCTCCTCGGCGGTCTTCAAGTAGAACTCGTTCGTGTCGAAGCTGAGCTTCGGCGCCTCGAGCGTCGACTTCGTCTGCACGCAGAGCAGTGCGGCGTGATTGCGGTAGTCCTCGCGGCGCAGGTAGTGCACGTCCGCGGTCCCGACGAGCGGCCTGCCGAGCTCGCCGGCGATCCGGGCGATCCCCTCGTTGGCCTTGTCCTGCTCGGGGATGCCGTTGACCTGGAGCTCGAAGTAGACGTTCTCGTCGCCGAAGATCTGCAGCAGATCGTCGACGTGGGCACGGGCGTCGTCGGGGCGGTCCTCGACGAGGCGCCGGCAGAATCGCGAGGCGAGACAGCCGGTCAGGGCGACCACGCCCTCCGAGTAACGCTCGAGCAGGCGCGGGTCGACGTTCGCCTTGCCGCGCGCGAACCCCTCCAGAAAACCTGCCGAGCTGAGCTTGACCAGGTTCTTGAAGCCGGTCTCGTTCGCGGCCAGCAGCGTCAGGTGGTTGCGCTCCCACTTCGTCTTCTGCTTGATCTCCCCGACGTCGTCGACGAGGTAGGCCTCGAGGCCCATTATCGGCTTGATCCCGTACTTCCCGCACGCCTGGAAGAGCTCGACCGATCCGTTCATCACACCGTGGTCGGTGAGGCCCAGCGCCG
>DATAFA010000157.1:0-15597 GCA_036257785.1 Solirubrobacterales bacterium
GGGCACCAAGCGGAGCCTGATCGTCGAGAACAACTACGGCTACCAGGACCCCTTCGGGGTCAACTCCGGCGCCGTCACCGAAGCCGGCTTCGCCCGCGTCGACATCGACAAGAACGGCAAGGGCTGCACGAAGAAGTGGACGAATACCGAGGTCCGCTCCCCAACGGTCGTGCCGAAGCTCTCGACCAAGACCGGGCTGATCTACACGTACTCCCGGCCCGATGATCCGGCCAACCAGGGCTACTTCTGGACGGCGATCGACTACCGGACCGGTGCGACGGCGTGGGCCCAGTACGCGGGCTCGGGGCTGCTGTTCAACAACAACTACGCCGGCCTGGCGCTCGGGCCCGACGGCACGGCATACCTGGGGGTCATCGGCGGGATCGTCACGCTCCGCGACGGCGACTGATCGGATGTGGGCGCGGGCCGGAGCAGCGATCGCGGGGCTGTTCGCAGTCCTCGCCGTCGCTGCCGCCGGGGCCGACCCCGCGGACGCCGGCAGTCCGGCGACGACGCCCGGGCAGGCCGAGCAGATCGGCCGCGATGCCTACCGCTACGGCTACCCGCTGCTCGAGTTCTCGCGGGTCCGCAAGGAGCAGACGAGCGTCGCCTGCCCCGACGGCAGGGGCAACTCCCCGGTCAACACGTTCTCGAACGCCAGGCAGTTCCCGAGCCCCGAGGACCGCACCGTCGTCGCCCCGAACACCGACACGCTCTACTCGATCGCCCACCTCGACCTCGGCCACGGCCCGATCGTGCTCAGCCACCCGGACATGGGCGGGCGCTACTTCAGCTTCGAGCTGCTCGACCCCTACACGAACGTGATCGATTTCGTCGGGACGCGCGAGACCGGTTCGGAGGCCGGTCGCTTCGCGATCTCCTGGAACTGGAAGCCGGCGAGGAAGAAGCCGGGCATGCCGGTGATCAAGTCGAAGTACCGGCACGTCTGGGTGATCGGGCGGACCCTCGCGACCGACCGTGCCGACCAGCACGCCGCCTACCGGAAGATGCAGCGCTACGGGCTCTCCCGGATCGGGCGCAAGCCGCGGAGCTTCCCGAAGGACTGCGACCCCGGCGAGCCGGGTGAGTTCCCGACGCCGAGCGACGGCAAGAAGTTCATCGCCAAGCTCAACCGCAAGCTCGCCGCCAACCCACCGCCGCGGCGCGACGACCCGCTGCTCGCGCGACTGGCGCCGCTCGGGGTCGGACCCGGGCTCGATCCCGACGACGCCGGGCTCGCCCCGGACGTGCTCGCCGCGCTCTACGACGGGGTCTCCGCGGAGGCGGCCTCGTTCCCGACGACGGCCCGGCTCGACGCCCTGCAGGAGTCGATCGCGCAGGGTGGGTGGCTGCTGCCGGCGAGCAACATCGGCGACTACGGCACCGACTACGACTTCCGCGCCCAGGTCGCAATGATCGGGCTCGGGGCCAATACTCCCGACGAGGCGATCTACCCGACCGGCCTGACCGACTCGTCCGGCAGTCTGCTGAACGGCGCCAACGACTACCGGATCACCTTCGGGCCGGGCGAGGCGCCGCCGGCGAAGTACTTCTGGTCGCTCACCGTCTACGACAGCAGCGGCTACCTGACGCCGAACCCGATCGACCGCTACTCGCTCGGCCCGAGCCATCCGCCGCTGATCGAGCGGCCGGACGGCTCGATCGTGATCGCGCTCCAGCAGGACGAGCCGACCGAGCGCCGCGTCAACTGGCTGCCGACGCCCGACGCCGGGTTCCGGCTCAACCTCCGCCTCTACGGGCCGAGCAAGGCCGCGCTGCGGGGCGACTGGCGCCCGCCGCCGACGGTCGAGGTCGGCCCGTGAGGGGTCGTCGGCTTCCGTAGGCAACCGGGCGACTCGCGGGGCTCGGCCCCGCTCGACTGCGGGTCAGGACGTCGAAGCCCGCACGCGTTCGAGCTCCCGCTCGCGTAGCTCGATCCGGCGGATCTTCCCGGTCAGGGTCTTCGGCAGCTCGGCGACGAACTCGACCCGGCGCGGGTAGGCGTAGGCGCTGAGCCGGCCCCGCACGTGGCCCTTGATCTCGGCGGCGAGCTCGTCGGAGGGCTCATGGCCGGCGGCGAGGACGATGAACGCCTTGACGACATTGCCCTTGACCTCGTCGGGAGAGGCGACGGCGGCGGCCTCGGCGACGGCGTCGTGCTCGAGGCAGGCGGACTCGACCTCGAAGGGCCCGATCCGGTAGCCGGCGGCGATGATCACGTCGTCGGCGCGGCCCGCGTACCAGACGTATCCGTCCGCGTCCATCGTCGCCGCATCCTTGGAGTGGAACCACTCGCCGCCGAAGACCGTCTCGCTCTCCTCCGGCAGCCGCCAGTAGCCGAGCGGATAGTGCGGGTTCGAACGAGCCCGCAGGCAGATCTCGCCGCGCTCGCCCTCGGCGACGGGAGTCTCGTCCTCGTCGAGGATCTGCACGTCCCAGCCCGGCATCGGCCGGCCCATCGAACCCTCGCGGACCTCCATGAACGGGAAGTTGGCGCAGAGCGGGTAGGACTCGGTCAGCCCGTAGTAGTCGAGCACGGTGACCCCGTACTGCTCGCGGAACCAGCGGATCGCCTCGGGGTTGAGCGGCTCCCCGGCGCTGCAGACGATCCGGAACCGTTGGGGGAAGCGCTCGCCGGCGTCGGCGACCGCCATCATCGCCCGCATCGCCGTCGGCGTCGTGAACACGTTCGTGACCTCGTTGCGGGACAGGAAGTCGAGCTGACGGGCAGGGTCGAAGCCGCCCTCGCGCTGGTAGACGCACTGGACGGCGCCGAGCCGCCAGGGCCCGAGCAGCGGGCTGATCCCGGCCGCCCAGGCCCATTCCCCCATCCCGTGGAAGCGCTCGCCGGGCCGGACGTCGTGGCAGTAGGTGAACTCCTCGTGGGCGAGGACGTAGCGGTGAGCGTGGACGATGCCCTTGGCCTTGCCGGTCGTCCCCGAGGTGTAGTAGAGCTGGGCGGGGTCGTCGGCGGCGGTGTCCTCGCAGAGATGGTCGGTCGGCGCGCCGGCGAGCAGGTCGTCGTCGAGGATCAGGATCTCGTCGACGAGGCCGGGGTCGAAGCGGCCGGCGTTGGCGGCGTCGGTGACGAGGACCTTCGCCTCGGCGTCGCCGAGCCGATGGCGGATCCCGTCGTCGCCGTAGAGCACCGACATCGAGAGCAGGATCGCGCCGAGCTTCCAGGTGCCGAAGAAGATCGCCGCGGTCTCCGCGGTCGGCGGCAGGACGACGGCAACCCGGTCGCCCTTGCCGATCCCGTGATCGCGGAGGACGTGCGCCGCCTGGTTGGCGAGCGCCTGCAGCTCGCCCCAGGCGAGCTCGCGGGTGGCCCCGTCGTGCCGCTCCCAGAGCATCGCCGGCGTCGCCGGGTCGTGCTTGTCGCAGACGTCGGCGGCGATGTTGTAGCGGTCGGGGACCTCCCAGCGGTGCTGTTCGCAGACCTCCTCGTAGGAGGCGGCCATCAGCAGCGCCCCTCGAGCGCCGCGATCAGCAGGATCGACGATGGCGTGTAGGCCGGCTCCGAGGTCACGTAGTCCACCCGTCGATCCTCGTAGGTGGCGAAGCGGCTGTCAAACGGGCTCGTGGTCGAATCGGATACAACCCTCCCCATGGAGAACCGGAATCTACGCGTCGTCCTCGAGATGGAGAGGCACCGGATCGTCGGCGAGATGACCCTCCCCTTCGAGGGCTACCGCAGCCGCCTGTCCGACTATCTCAACCAGGGCGACCTCGCCTTCGTCGCGCTCACGAACGCGACGATCATCGAGCATCTCGACTCCGGCGCCACCGAAGCGACCGAGCACGAGTTCATCGCGGTCGGCACGAAGCACATCCTCCTCGCCTACCCCGACGCGTAGGGAGGCGGGATCAGCCCGTCCGGCTCACGCCGAGCTCCCATCGCTGGGCGGACGCGGATTAGAGCTGAAGAGGGGAAAGGTGGCGGGAGGTCCGACCGCTGGACTGATTGGCGGTGAGTGGCGGATTTGCATTGATCCTCGGTGGATATCCGCCATTGAAGCTGCCCGTCGAGTAACTGCCCGCCGACCGACCGAAGCGGACGGCGAAGCCGGAGCTCCCCGGCTGGGGGCGACACACATGTCATCCCGTCCGGTAACACCGCGCCGCCCGACCGAAGCGGACGGCGAAGCCGGAGCATTCGGTCGGGGTTACCTCGGCGGCATCCGGATCGCGCCGTCGAGGCGGATCGTCTCGCCGTTGAGCATCGGGTTGACGGCGATGGCGGCGACGAGGTCGGCAAACTCGCCGGGGCGGCCGAGGCGGCTCGGGAAGGGGATCGACTCACCGAGCGCCTCGCGGGCGGGCTCGGGGAGCGCAGCGAGGAGCGGTGTGTCGAAGAGGCCGGGGGCGATGGCCATGACGCGGATGCCACGGCTCGAGAGGTCGCGGGCGGCAGGGAGGGTCATGCCGACGATGCCAGCCTTCGAGGACGCGTAGGCGATCTGGCCGATCTGGCCGTCGAAGGCGGCGACCGAGGCGGTGCTGACGAAGAGGCCGCGCTCGCCCTCGTCGTCGGCGTCGTTGGCGTTCATCTGGGTCGTCGCCAGGCGCATCAGGTTGAACATGCCGACGAGGTTGACCTCGACGACGTTCCTGAACAGATCGAGCGGGTGCGGTCCCTGCTTGCCGGTCACGCGCTGAGCCCAGCCGATGCCGGCGCAGCCGACGGCGATGCGGAGGCCACGCGGAGCCTCGGAGGCGACCGTGACCGCTGCCTCGACGGCGTCCGGGTCGGTCACGTTGACCTCGTGGAAGCCGGCCCGGTCACCGAGCTCGGCAGCCAGGGCCTCACCCTTCTCGCGGTTCAGGTCCGCGATCACCACGTGCGCTCCGGCGCCGTGGAGGCGGCGGACGGTGGCTTCGCCGAGGCCCGAAGCCCCGCCGCTGACGAGCGCGCCGGCTGAGTCGATCTGCATCGACTCAGCCTATGCGCTCGATGTGGTCAGACGCTTCGGCCTCGGAGGCTCGGAGCGAGCAGCAGCACGAGTCCGATGAGGATCACGACGATCCCGAGCACGTAGTTGACGAGAATCGCCAGCGCGATCCCGATGATGATCAGAAGTACTGCCAGAGGCATTGAGGACCTTTCTCCCGTGGGTCTCTTACGAGCGAGGTCCTACCCGGCTTGCCTGGTTCAAACCAAACGGATCGCCCATTGCAATGCGGTTTGCTCTCAAAGGACCCGGTCCCAGTACTCCTGCTCGGCCCGTCCGAGCTCGGTCGACGGGGGCTCGTCGGCGAAGTACTCGGCGGCGATCCGCGCCCAGTCGGCACCGGCGCGGAGCTCGGCGAGGGTCATGAAGATGAGTCCCTCCTGGCGGCGCATCAACAGCGAGGCCGGCGGCATCGTCTGCCGCTTCATCCGCTCGTAGTGGGGGCTTCGGGGTGAGCTGCTGACCTCGATCAGCTCCCGCGCGTACCCGGGGTCGAGGCGGCGGAAGCCGGGCTCGAACAGCCACCGGGCACCGGTATGGACCTGATCGAGCAGATCCTCGGGAGCGAACTCGTCGGGGTCGGGGAGGTAGCCGAGGCCGGACATCAGCTCGTGGACGCAGGCGGCGTCGCGGCCGGCGATGGCACGGCCGAGGGCGCGCTCGCGCTCGAGGTGCTCGATCGGCACCCGCCGGACCATGCCGAAGTCGAGGAAGCCGACGCGGCCATCGGGCAGCAGCAGGTAGTTGCCGGGATGGGGATCGCCGAGGATCATCAGTGTCCGCTCGCGGTCGAAGTAGAAGCGGAAGACGATCTCGCCGTAGCGGTCGCGGGTCGCCTCGTCCATCCCCTTGACCGCTTCGAAGCGCTCGCCCTCGAGGTAGTCGGTGACGAGGACCCGGCGGCCGGAGAGCCGGGTGTGGACCTTCGGCACGACGGCGAAGGGATGCCCGTAGAAGGCGCGCTCGATGGCGCGGTGGTTCTGCGCCTCGAGCTCGTAGTCGAGCTCCTCGGAGATCCGCTCGCGGATCTCGCCGCCGACGGCCTTGACGTCGAGGCCGGGTGCAAGCCGCTTGACGAGACGGAGGATCAGGTGCAGGTTGCGGAGGTCGACCTCGACCGCTTCGGCGACGCCCGGATACTGGACCTTGACGGCGACCGCCGCTCCGTCCCGGGTCCTCGCCCGATGGACCTGCCCGATCGATGCGGCCGCGAAAGCCTCGCGCTCGAAGTCGGCGAACGCCTCGTCGATCGGCTGGCCGAGGTCGTCCTCGACGACCTTGCGGATGTCGTCGAAGCCGAACTTCGGCGCGTCGTCGCGGAGCTTCGCGAGCGCCGCGCGGAACTCCTCCTGGCCCTCCTCGGAGAGGCCCGGCAGCTCGACCGTCGAGAGCACCTGCCCGATCTTCATCGCGGCGCCCTTCATCTCACCCAGCTGCCTGGCGATCTGCACGGCGATCGCGGCGACGCGGTCGTCGGTCGCGCGCTGCGAGCGCTGTTCGTCACGGGTCAGGTTCGCCAGCCGAGTCCCGGCCCAGCGCAGCCCCTGCCCGGCGACCATCCCGCCGACACCGGCGGTTCGGCCAAGGCGCCCGGTGCGGATCCGCGCGGAGTCCTCCTCGTCTTCGTCGCGCCGCTCAGCCAACGGGAATCCTTCGCGGTCGGCCGGGCACGAACCGTTTATAGCGGGTCGGTTCCGCCGGCCGGCTGACCCGACCTCGGCCGGCGAGACCCCGATGGGCCAATGCCGACCGGTACGGACGGATTTGTTAGGGTCACCGAACTTAGGGTTGCCTAACACGGCCCCCAACCGCTTGAAACCGACCACCGGAAACGATCAGGAGACGACCCTTCCCGATGAGAATCACGAAGACCTTCGCCCGCCTCACTGCCTCGCTCTGCGCCCTGGCGGGAGCGTCGCTGATCGCCGCCGGGTGCGGCTCCGACGACTCCGACGACTCGACCACGGCTTCCGGCGAGCTGCCGGCCGTCAAGGAGTACCTGACCGCCCACGCCGACGGCCTCTCCGAGCAGGTCGGAGTCCTCGCCGCCAACGCCGAGGACTACTACGCGCTCGCCGAAGCCGCCGACTTCGACTACGACGCGTTGATGGCGGAGAGCTGCGACGAGGTGAGCGCGCTGCTCGCCGACTCGCGTGACGCGTTCGTGAAGGCGAACCCCGACTACGAGGAGATGGAGGGGATCGTCGCCGGCGTCCCGCGCCTCGCGCAGTACGACGTCGACATCGATGCCGGCGCCGACGGCTCCGACCCTGAGAACGCCGTCTCCTTCGACCTCGAGCTGCCGGACGGCGAGACCATGAAGCAGCCGGGCAACCTCTTCTTCCTGACCGAGACCGCTCTCTACGGGACCAACCCCGATCTGCTCGCCGACGTCAAGCAGGACGCCGACTGCGACGGCAAGGTCGAGTTCGGCCAAGGGGTGCCCGACGCCGCCATCTACGTGGCGACGCTGCGCGAGTTCCGGCGTCAGGCCGACGCTCTGCAGGCCGACGCCGCAGCGTTCGAGCCGACGCCGTCCGACGCGCTGACCGCGATCACGATCATGACCCCGACGATGAGCGAGTACTTCGAGGCGTGGAAGAACTCCGCGTTCATCGCCGGCCAGAAGGCCGACGAGCAGGGGTTCGTCGCGACGTCGCGCCTCTCCGACATCGCCGACATCCTCGAGGGCATCTCGTTCACCTACGACGAGATCGAGCCGCTGATCGCGGCCGAGGACCCGCAGCAGGCGAAGCAGACCGCGCAGCAGCTCGACGAGCTGCTCGCGTTCGTCGCCGACCTCCGCGATCGCGAGGAGCGAGGCGAGCAGTTCGACGGGGAGGACGCCGACACGCTCGGGTCCGAAGCGCAATCGCGCGCCGAGGAGATCGCCGGGCAGGTGACCCAGGCGGCGCAGCGCCTCGGGATCGAGCTGCAGGACGCCTAAGGCGATGGCCCCGGGCGTGAGCGGGCTCCTGGCGAAGGCCGCGGCGGTTCTCGTCGCGGCCTTCGCGCTGCTCGCGCCCGCTACCGCCACCGCCGGGCAGGACACCAAGAAGCCGTGGGCGGCAGCGGAGGCCATCCGCACGTCACTGTTCGACGCCCGGACCGAGCTGCTGCTCGGCGGCGCCGAGGCCGCTCGCTCGGCTGCCGACGCCCACGCCGACCTCTCCGGCGTTCTCGAGCGCGACCTGGGACGGTTCGCCCCGGCCGAGCTTCACGACCTCCGTGGCGCGTTGGCGGCTGCCGACCACGCGATCGGCGCCACCGATCCGGTCGCACTCGCCACCGCCTACGGAACCGCGGTCGCGGCGCTGCGGCGGGGCGCCTACGAGGTCACGCTGGCCTACGCCGAGCGCGACGATCCCGAGAGCGCCCGCCAATGGCTGCTGATCCGCGACTTCCGCCAGGCAACCCGCTTCACCAGGCCCGGCGTCGACGCGACGACAGCGCTCGACGGCCTCGGCGCCGGTGAGCTCTCCCCCACCGACGCGGTCACGCAGATCCGCAAGGACCTCCTCGACGCCTACCAGTCGCGACTGGTCGAGTACCTCGACGAGGCGGCAAGCGAGAGCGAGCGCGGCTATGAGCCGGCCGTGGCCGAATCGCTGGCGATCGCGAGCGGCTACTGGGGCATGCTGGCGCCCGAATACCAGGAGCAGCTCGGCGCCGCCGAGCGCGACGAAGCCGATCGCGAGTTCGCGGCGCTACCGGGCTTCGCCGCCACGCCGAAACGCGTGCCGGCGGCCGTGGGCCGCGCCGAGGCGCTCCTCAACCACTTCACGGCAGCGCCGTTCACCCCCGAGGAGCAGGCGCGCAGGGCGCAGCAGCTGATCCGCTTCATCGACCTGATCCCGGTCGAATACGACCATGGCGTCTCCGGCACCGAGGTCACGACCCCATTCGAGATCACCGAGGGAATCGCGTTCGTCGACGCCGGCCAATCCGCGCTCAACGATCTCTCGCCGGAGCTCGAGAAGCTCGATCCGCAGGGGCTCACCGACCTCGAGTCGGTGCTCGACGAGCTCTCCGGCTACCTCGACGACGCCAACGAGGGTGGCACGGTCGTCCCGCTGGAGACGATCGAAGACGCGCACGACCGCGCGACGGGGCTGATCGACGAGTCGTTCCCGGCCGAGTGGAAGGAGTCGAGCGACGAGGCGGACTACGACCTGGTCCAGATCAGCCTCGACCAGATGGAGGCCGCCGTCTCGGCCGGGCAGCCGCAGACCGCCGAGCAGGCGCGCCTGACCGCCTACGCGTTCTTCGAGTTCGGCCCGGAGATCAAGCTGAAGGCATTCGACCCGGGGCTCTCGACCGAGATCGAGGGGCTGATGTGGTACGGAGCCCGCGGCTTCGACGGGCTCGCCTCCCAGATCGCCGACGGGGCCGGCGCCCGCGACATCCGGACGACGCGGATCGAGCTCGACGATGCGCTCGAGGACGCGCAGGCGAAGACCGGCGAGGGCGAGAGCGCCACGACGGTGATCACCAACTCGGCGCTGATCGTCTTCCGCGAAGGACTCGAGGCGATCCTGATCATCGCCGCGATCACCGCCAGCATGATCGGCACCAAGCGGGAGCTGCGACGGCCGATCCTGCGTGGCGCCCTGCTCGCCGTCCCGGCCAGCATCGCCCTGTTCTTCGCCGCGATCCTGATCCTCGACTCGCTCTCGCAGTACGGCGAGAAGCTCGAGGCGGTCGTCGGTCTGGTCGCGATCGGCGTCCTCTTACTCGTGCTCAACTGGTTCTTCCACAAGGTCTATTGGACGGAGTGGATCAAGGGCCACCGCGAACGCAGCAAGGAGCTGCTGGCCGAAGGCGTCGGCGCCGCGGGGGCAGCGGCAGGCACGATCACGGGCCTCTACCTGCTCGGCTTCACGAGCGTCTTCCGCGAGGGCTTCGAGACGGTGCTGTTCCTGCAGTCGCTGCAGCTCAGCTCCGGCACCGGGATCGTCCTCGGCGGCGTCACGCTCGGCCTGGCGGCGACGGCGGTCGTCGGCTACGCGACCTTCGCGCTGGAGCGGAAGCTGCCCTACAAGCGCCTGCTGATCGTCACCGGGATGCTGATCGCCCTCGTGCTGATCGTGCTCGTCGGCAACACGGTCCGGACGCTGCAGGGCGTCGGTTGGCTGCCGATCACGCCCATCGACGTCGATTTCCCGCTCTGGATGGGCACCTGGCTGGGAATCTTCCCGACCGTCGAGAGCCTCGTCTCGCAGGCCGTCGCCTTCGCGTTCGTGGTCGGCAGCTACTTCGCCGCCGAGTGGGTGCGCAAGCGCAGCGTCCGCAAGGCCACCGCCGAGTGGATACGGCGCCGCGAGGAGCAGAGCGCGGTCGCCACCGAGGCCGCCGGTGAGCCGGTGCCGGTGACGAGCGGGGCCGGGCGAACGTGAGCGCCGGTCGCAGGCGCGGGCTGATCTGGGCGCTCGCGGCGCTGATCGTCGCCGGACTCGTCGCCCGCTCCCGTCGGCTCATACCGGGTAGGGGTATATACTCGCCGGCATGGATTCAGACAACCCCGGCTACATCGATGACAAGGACGACCTGACCAAGCGCCTGCGGCGGATCGCCGGCCAGGTCAACGGCGTCGAGCGGATGGTCGATGAGGAGCGGTACTGCATCGACATCCTCACCCAGATCTCCGCGGTTCGCTCGGCCCTCGACCGGGTCGCGATCGCCGTCCTCGACGACCACGCGCGTCACTGCGTCGTCGCTGCCTCCGCGGGCAAGCGCGAGGAGCGAACCACCGAGATGATGGACGCGGTCGCCAGGCTCCTCAAGAGCCGCTGAGCAGACCGGCGGCTCGGGCGGAGGGTCTCCGATGAGCCCTCCGCCCCGCCCCCGAAGCCCCGAGGCTCCGGTTCCGGTCTAGCCGACCTTGTTGATCCGGAAGGCCACGTTCTGCTTCTTGTTCCGGAACTTCTGCTTCGGCTTGAAGACCTGCCAGCCCTTCGACACCTTGTTGGCGCCGAGGAACTGCTTGAAGTAGTCGGACGCCGACTGGCAGGCCATCCGCTTGACCTTGATCTGATACCTGCCGGCCGGGACCGACAGGTTGTTGATCTTGTCGTTGTGCAGGACCTGGAAGGTGCCGGGGCATTTGCCGGTCGTGGAGCCGCCACCACCACCACCGCCACCGCCGCCGCCGCCACCGACGCGCTTGACGCGGAAGGCGATGTTCTGCTTCTTGTTCTTGAACTTGAGCCGCTTCGCGAACAGCTTCCAGCCCTTCGGCAGGTCGTTCTGGTTGTTGGCGAGGAACTGGCGGAAGTAATCGGTCGCGCTCTGGCAAGCCATCCGCTTGACGTTCATCTTGTAGCTCCCGGCCGGGAACGAGACCCCGTCGATCTTGTCGTTGTGCTGGACGCGGAAGCTGGGGCACTTCTGGCCGACGCCCGCCGACGCGCCTGCCGCGCTCAGGGCGGCGACCATCGCCACCGCCGCGATTGCGACGGCGCAGCGGACGCCGAACCTCGTCATCGATCCTTCTCTCACAGGGCTCTCCTTCGTGCTTGCAGGGGATTTCAGTTGCTGCCGGGTGGCCGGGGAAACCTATCGGCCCGGCTGGCGTCCCCGCCCCGGGTCGCTCAGGCGTCGGCCGGCAGGCCGAACTGCTCGCGGTACTGCGCCGGCACCAGGTCGAGCTCGCCCGGGTGCTTCTCGATCCAGCCCCGCACGAACGGGCAGAAGGGCAGCACCGCGAGGCCGTCCGCCCGGGCGGCGGTGAGGGCATCCGACACGAGTTGCCCACCGAGACCCCGGCCCCCATAGGCGGAGTCGATCTTCGTGTGCGTGAACGCGATCAGGCCGGGGACGCGCACGTACGCGGCGAATCCGGCCCGGCGCCCGTCGACGGTGATCTCGAACCGGCCGCGGTCGGGGACGTCGCTGACGGTCGGTTCGGCGGCTGTGGATTCCATGCGCCAAAGGTAGCGGCCTACCGGCTCGGGCCCGGCACGCCATGCG
The DNA here is from genome assembly GCA_036257785.1 of Solirubrobacterales bacterium. Taxonomy (GTDB): domain Bacteria; phylum Actinomycetota; class Thermoleophilia; order Solirubrobacterales; family 70-9; genus RHKX01. Next base: position 11,922 of record DATAFA010000157.1, read on the forward strand.
GCATGACGGCGTCAGCCGCCTCCTCCGCGGTGATGTCCGGATAGAGCGTCCGGAGCACGATGATCGCCACCACTCCGCCGACGAGCTGCGCGGCGACGAACCCGGGAACCGAAGCCGGAGCGATGCCGGCGAACGTATCCGAGAACGTCCTCCCGACGCTGATCGCGGGATTGGCGAAGCTCGTCGAGCTGGTGAAGAAGTAGGCAGCTCCGATGTAGGCGCCGACCGCCGCCGGCGCCAGGTCGATGCGCCGAATCCGCGCCAGCGAGAAGATCACGAGCACGAGACCGAGCGTGGCGACGACCTCAGCGAAGAGGTGGGCTCCGCTGGCGCGATGAGTGTCGGAGATGCTCACGGCCGACAGGTCGAACATCAGGTTCGCGACGATCGCTCCGGTCAGGCAACCGGCGATCTGGGCCGGGAAGTAGGCGAGCGCGTGCTTCCAGCGAAGGCCGCCGAAGCTCGCATCCACCGCGCTCACGACCGGGTTGAGATGAGCGCCGGAAACGGGGCCGAACATGAGGATGATCACGAACAGCGCCGCTGCCGTGGCCGCGGCGCTCTCGAACAGCTGCAGGCCGGTGTCGCCGGGCGACAGCGAGGCCGCGGCGATGCCGGACCCGATCACCGCCGCCGCGAGGAAGGCGGACCCGAGGAACTCGGCGAAGAGCCGTCGCGGCAACGGCGCGGTCACGACCGGGCCAGCGTCTCGAGCAGGGCCTCGACGTGCCGCTCGATGTCGTCGCGGATCACCCGGACCTCCTCGACCGGCCGGCCGGCCGGATCGTCGAGCTCCCAGTCCTCGTAGCGCTTGCCCGGGAAGATCGGGCAGGCGTCGCCGCAGCCCATCGTGATCACGACGTCGGCAACTTGGACCGCGTCCGCGGTCAGCGGCTTCGGGAACTCCTTCGAGACGTCGATCCCGACTTCGGCCATCGCCTCGACGACCGCCGGGTTCACCGTCTCGGCCGGGTCTGATCCCGCGGAACGAACCCGGACCCTGCCGGCGCCGAGCCGGTCCAGCAGGCCCGCGGCCATCTGGCTGCGGCCGGCGTTGTGGACGCAGACGAAGAGAACCTCGGGTCGGGCTGCCATCGCCGCAACATATTCGATTGACATTCATCTGTTCAATAGATATATGTAGATTGATGGCTGTCGATCTGGAGCTCGCGCCGAAGCAGAAGCGCCCCAAGGGCGAGCCCTGCTGCGAGCCCGTCGTCTACCCCGACATCGAGCGGGTCCAGGCAACGCGGATGGCGGCGATCGCCAAGGCCCTCGGCGACCCGGTCCGGATCCAGCTCGTCGACGTCCTGCGCAAGCACGCCGGAAAAGTATGCGTCTGCGAGCTCGTGCCGCTGTTCGATCTCTCCCAGCCGACGGTGTCCCATCACCTCAAGACGCTGCGTGACGCCGGCATCGTCGGCTCCGAGCGCAAGGGCCTTTGGGCCTATTACTACGTCGAACCGGAAGCACTGGAGGAGTTGAGCGCATGGCTGAGTTGAGGCCGGCACGAGATACCAATGAGGTCCGCGAGATCGTCCGTGAGCGCTATGCCGCGGCGGCATCGGGGGTGGGGAGCAGGGAGGGTTCGTGTTGCTCTGGCCCGACCGTGATCAGCGACGAGCAGCGCGAGGTCTTCGGCGCCGCTCTCTATACCGGCGATGATCGGGACGGACTTCCCGAGGCGGCCAAGCTGGCCTCGCTCGGATGCGGTAACCCGACCGCGGGCGCCGAGCTGAACGAGGGTGAGACGGTCCTCGACCTCGGCTCCGGCGGCGGCATCGACGTGCTCCTATCGGCCCGTCGCGTCGGCCCGTCGGGCAAGGTCTACGGTCTCGACATGACCGACGAGATGCTGGAGCTGGCGCGATCGAACCAGCGCCAGGCCGGAGTCGAGAACGTCGAGTTCCTGAAGGGCGAGATCGAGAACGTGCCGCTGCCGAACGACTCGGTCGACGTGGTCATCTCCAACTGCGTCATCAACCTCTCCGTCGACAAGCCCGAGGTGTTCGGTGAGGCAGCTCGCGTGCTTCGCCCCGGCGGCCGGTTCGCGGTCAGTGATGTCGTGGCCGACCCCGACATGGACGAGTCGACCCGCCGCGACATGCAGGAGTGGACCGGGTGCATCGCCGGGGCGCTGACCCGCGACGAGTTCGAGCGGGGCCTCCGCGAGGCGGGCTTCGAGACCGTCGAGATCGTCCTGACGCACCGGGTCCACGACCAGGCCGCGTCGGCGATCGTGCGGGCGACGCTGCCACGATGAGCGACCGCGAGATCCACCTCAACGACCCCCAGACCCTCTACCGGCACTGGGAGGAGTCGCAGTGGAGCCCGTTCACCGTCGACCTCGAAGCAGATCGGCGGCAATGGGGGGACCTCGGCGACGAGGACAGAAGGCTGATCTACTGGGTCCTGGGCTCTCTGGTGGTCGCCGAGGAACGGATCACGACGAAGTTCTCCGGGCTGGTCGGCGCTTACGGGACCGAGGAGGAGGCGACGTTCCTGGCGACCCAGCAGGTCGACGAGGCGCGGCACATGCAGTTCTACGCGCGGTTCCAGGACGAGGTCGTCGACTCACCTGCGACCGTCGCCGCCCACGTCGAGCGGGCGCGCAAGGAGGTCTCCCCCGCCTTCCGGCGGATCTTCGACGAGGCGCTGGTCGAAGCTCACGAGCGGCTCGTCGCCGAGCCGGGTGCGATGGCGGCGAAGGTCCGGTTCGTGACCCTCTACCACCTGATCCTCGAGAGCACGCTGGGGCTGACGACCTTCAAGTTCGTCACCGACTACCTCGACGGCGAGCGGTTGCTGCCGGGATTCGTCGAGGGCTACTCGAGGATCCACCACGACGAGACCCGCCACATCGGCTATGGCATCTGGTTTCTGCGCGAGACCGTCCGGGACGACCCCGCCGCCGCCGATCAGGTCCGCGGGATGCTCCGCGAGCTGCTGCCCTCGGTGGCCGAGTCGCTGAGCCCGGGGACGGGAGGCGACGGTCCCGACGTCGGGACCCTCGGTGTCGAGCCGGACGCGATCCGTGAGTTCGCGCTCGGCGGCCTGACCCGCCGCCTCGAGATCATCGGCGTCCCGATCGGGACGCTCTAGCTGCGCTTCGCGGTCGTCCTCCGGCGCGACGAGCCGGACGCCGAGCGGCCGGAGCGAGTCGAGGATCCTGCGCGCCGCGCCGAACTCGAGCGGCCTTTCGCCCGGCGGCGCCGCGGGCGCGAGCTACGGCGCTCCGCGGCCGGAATCTCGGCCCTGGCAACGGCCTTCGTGAGAATCGGGATCTGCTTCTCGAGGAATGACGCCATCCGCTCCTCCTCGCGGCGGATCTCCTTCGCCAGCCTTGCGGTCTCGGTGTCGCCGACCTCGGTGGCGAGGATCTCGATCGCCATGTACTGGGCGATCTCCTCGTGCTCGTCGGAGTACTCGGTCTTGACGTTCTTGAGCTGCTTCTCCTCCTCGCCCGTGCCGCGGACCGCATGGAGCGGTCCCTTCGCCGCGGCAACGCCGCGGCTCGCGAGCCCGCCGGCCTTGGCGGCCAGCCCGACGTCGCCACCGAGCTTCTTCAAGCGGCGTTCGGTCAGCGTCGCGTGCCGCTTGGTCTCCTTCAGGTGCTCCTCGAGGCGCTTCTTGTACGCCGGTCGGGCGGCCGCCTCGATGTGCGCCGTCAGCGCCG
>DATAFA010000159.1:0-10358 GCA_036257785.1 Solirubrobacterales bacterium
CCGTATCCGACAGCAACCGTGCCGGCGATCACGAGTGGGAAGAAGTCGAGCCAGGAGAGGTCGAGGATGAAGACCGCGGCGACGCACGACGGCAGCACCACGGCGACGACCGGCGCGAACAGCTCGTCTCTTACGAGCCGCAGCGGCAGGCCGACCGCGGCCGCCCAGGCACGCTCGGTGGCATCGTCGTCGCGCTCGCCCCCGATCCAGGCCGTGATCGGCCACAGCCGCGGGAGGATCCGCACGAGACCCCAGCCGAGCGCTGCGGCCGTCAGCGCCAGCGTGACCGCAAGCAGGTACATGAAGTCGTCGAACGACGCGTCGTAATAGGCGCCGAGCAGCGCCACGGTCCCGGCCGTGACCAGGAATCCCGCCTGCAGCTCGAGGGTCACGAACACCCGCGGATAGCGCGCGCCGAGCTTCCCGTAGAGCCACTCGAAGGGTGCGTGCAGCACCGGCGGATTGTCCCGCAGCGGGGCGGCTCAGGTATTGCGGTTGCGGGCGACGAACACGCGGTGCCACCATTGTGGCCTCCGGCGGCAGGCGTCGGGCACGTTTCCGCGAACAAGCAACCGTGATCTCCGACCTCTGGGACCGAATCACATTCGCAGCCGAGGGTCTCTGGCTGTTTCTCGCGGACTGCTTCGACGCGGTCCGCTACAGCCGCTGGGGTCTCGCGGCGGCCGGCGGCTCGGTCGTCCTGCTGATCGTCGTGATCGTCGTCGTCGCCGGCGGGGGCGAGGATTCCGACTCGACGACGGAGACCGCGGCCGAGCAGGCGCTCTCGGAGCCGCCATCGGTCATCAACGACCCGCAGTTCGTCGAGGAGCGGGGGTTCTCGATCGCCCTTCCCGACACCTGGCGGCAGACGAAGCCGCCCGAGGGCGCCAGCTTCGCGGCCGTCTCCGAGGACGGCCTCGGCGAGGCCACGCTCTGGGTCGACCGCGACGAGAAGCTCGACTTCGACCAGTTCGTCGACCAGTCACTTGCCGGTCTCGACGGCCTCGGCGACGACGCCCGGGTCACCGACCGGGTCGAGGGACCGACGCCGGAGACCTCGATCGCCGTCCTCGAGGCCGACGTCCCGGTCGACGGCGGCATCGCCGGCCCCTACCGGGTGACCCTCCGGGCCGCCGGCCCCTACCGCTACTACCTGGCGACATCGATCGGCGCCGGCGCCCCACCCCGCCTGACCGCCGACGCCGAGCTGCTGAGCACGAGCTTCCGCCCGCAGGTGAGGTAGACAACTCCGGCGGAATGCTCCGCTTCGCGTCCGCTTCCGCCGGGCGGCGCGGTGCTGCTGGACGGGAAGACATGTAGATAACTCCGGCGGAATGCTCCGGCTTCGCCGTCCGCTTCCGCCGGTCGGCGCGCAGCTACGAGACGGGATGACATGTGTGTTAACCCCAGCCGGGGGAGGATTTCGGGAGGTGGCGCGGATTTTGCAGTTCATGGCTACGAAATCCGTGCCACCGTGAATCCTCGCCGCCGGTCCGCCCAACGGGCGCACGTCCACCACTTCCCCTCATCGGCCAAAGCCCAGTTGGGCAGTGGGGTGGTTCCACCGCGCAGCCGAGCGGCCAGAATGGACGCGAAGCGAGTCCCCGGCTGGGGTCAACAAACATGTATTCCCGTCCCGTAACACCGCGCCGACCGGGGAGACCGGACGCGTCAGCGGAGGATCTCCCCGGAGTTATCTAAAGGTGCAGATCCTCGTAGAGGCTCGGCATCGCCCGCTCGTCGCGGATCACGTGGGTGACGGCGTTGATCAGCGCCAGGTGCGTGAAGGCCTGCGGGAAGTTGCCGAGGTGGCGGCCCGAGGCCGACTCGAGCTCCTCGGCGTAGAGGCCGAGCGAGCTGGCGTCCTTGAGCAGGCGCTCGCAGAGCTCGCGGCCGCGCTTGCGCTCGCCGATCTCGAGCAGCGCCGAGACGAGCCAGAACGAGCAGATCAGGAACGTGCCCTCCTCCCCCTCGAGGCCGTCGTCGGTTTCCTCGGTCCGGTAGCGGAGGACGAGGCCGTTCTCGGTCAGGTCGTCGGCGATGGCGAGGACCGTGGCGCGGACGCGCTCGTCCCCCTGGGGCATGAAGCGGACCAGTGGCACGAGCAGGTTCGAGGCGTCGAGGGATTCGGTCTCGTAGTGCTGGGTGAAGACGCCGCGCGAGTCGATGCCGTTGGCGAGTACGTCGGCGTGGATCTCGTTGGCGATCAGCCGCCACTCGTCGGCGAGGCCCTCGTAGCCGCGACGGGCGGCGAGCCGGGCGGCGCGGTCGAGGGCGACCCAGCACATCACCTTGCTGCTGACGTAGTGGCGGGGCTCGCCGCGGCATTCCCAGATGCCCTGGTCGGGACGCCGCCAGACCTCGGCCGCGCAGCGGGCCTGATCCTCGATCACCGGCCAGAGGCGCGGCGAGTTGTGGCCGTACTCCTTCTGATGCAGGTAGATCGAGTCGAGGACGGCGCCGTAGACGTCGTTCTGGCGCTGGCCGAAGGCGTCGTTGCCGATCCGCACCGGCCGCGCTCCCTCGTAGCCGGTCAGGTGATCGAGCTGCTGCTCGGGCATGGCCGTCTCGCCGCCGATCCCGTACATGATCTGCAGGCCCCCGTCCTCGTCGCGATCGACGTCGCCGACGAACTGGATGAAGTCGTCGGCCTCCCAGCTGAGGCCGAGCGCGTGCAGCCCCTGGAGCGTGAAGGTCGCATCCCGCATCCACGTGAACCGGTAGTCCCAGTTGCGCTCGCCGCCCGGCGTCTCCGGCAGCGACGTCGTCAGCGCCGCGACCATCGCCCCGGTCGGCAGGTAGGTCAGGCCCTTGAGGATCAGCGCCGAGCGCTGCAGGTGATCACTCCAGCGGTGATCGGGGAAGTCGCCGGAGGCGAGCCAGGTCCGCCAGAACCGCGAGGTCGTGTCGAGCGCGGCCTCGGCGGCCTCGAAGCTGTCGGGACCGTCGAGGCGGGACGACCACGAGAGCGCGAAGAAGCAGCCCTCGCCGGCATCGAGGCGGCGGCGGGCGCGGGCGCAGCCGCCCTCGATGCCGATGTTGACGTCGGAGTGCAGGCGCAGCGTGCTCTCGCCGTCGCTGGCATCGGCGATGCCGTGCTCGGGGCCGGGGCGGCTCCAGGTCGCGGCGCGGGAGCCGTAGCCGAAGACCGGCTCGCAGATCTGCTCGAGGTGGACGGTCCCGTGCACGCAGCGGGCCGTCCGGACCAGCACGTGATGGGAGTCGAAGTCGGACGGCGGCCGCGTGTGCGCCGTCGCCTTCGTCGACTCGCGGGCCCGCCAGCGACCGACGATCAGGGCGTCGCGGACGATCATCCAGCCGGTCGGCGTCATCCACGTCGTCTCGACGATGTTCGTCCCCGGCTCGTAGCGGCGGCCGACCGGGCGGCCCATGTTCGACGGCCCGAACCGCCAGCCTCCGGCCGAGCGGTCGAGGAGGGCGGCGAAAACGCTCGGCGAGTCGAACCGCGGTGGGCAGAGCCACTCGATCGTGCCGTCGGGGGCGACGAGGGCGCCGGTGTGACAGTCGGACAGGAACGCGTAGTCGGCGATCGGCGGGAACGGCGACGAAGGCATCCGCCGCTCCATGAACGGGGTCGGCTCGGCCTCCTTGTCGGGGTCCATCCCGCCGGCCCGCCGCGGTCCCGGCTCGACCGGACGCGGATCGATCAGGTCCTGCTTGTCGAGGTCGGTGCGGAAGTCGGTCATATCGCTGCTGGCTCCATGAACCGTCACGAAGTTAGCGAGAACCTGCAACCAGCCTGCCACCGGGCCCGGCGGCGCAACGACCCGCCCCGGGACGGGTCAGTGCCGGGGGAGGGATTCGAACCCTCATGCCCTCTCGGGCAGCCGGGTTTAAGCCGGCCGCGTATCGCCAATTCCGCCACCCCGGCAGCGGCGCCACTCAGGCTATCCGCATCGGTGAGCGACGAGTTGATCCCAGATATCGGGATCGATTCGTCGCTCGCCGGTCGCCGGCAGGGACCGGTTGCAAGGCGATGTACACCGATCGGGTGAATATTTATGTTGGCGCAACTTTTCGGCTCTAGCGTGTTGTTCAAGGAGGACGTCTCGCCTTGGAAGCTTCCGCACTCACACGACGCGCGCCGGCACGCGGGTTTCTGTCCCGGCGCTCGCCGCTGCTCCGCCTCGAGCCCGACGAGCGCCTCGTCGAGCTGATCAGGGCCGGTCACGACGGCGCCTTCGAGGCGCTGTTCAACCGCTACAACGGCCGCCTGCTCGGCTTCTGCCAGTCGATGCTGAAGAGCCGCCAGGACGCCGAGGACGTCCTCCAGGAGGTCTTCACCAACGCCCACTCGGCGATGCTCGGCGACGAGCGCAAGATCAACGTGCGCCCGTGGCTCTACCGGATCGCCCGCAACCGTTGCCTGAACCACCTCCGCAAGCCCGTTCCCGAGGGCCAGGACTCGATGGACGTCCTCCCCCACAACAACGGGACCACGACCGCCGAGCACGTCCAGATGCGCGACGACCTGCGGCAGCTGATGACGGACGTCGAGACGCTCCCGGAGACCCAGCGTACGGCGCTGCTGCTGCGCGAGATCGACCAGCTCTCCTACGAGGAGATCGCCCAAGCGATGCAGACGACCGTCCCTTCGGTCAAGTCGCTGCTGGTCCGCGCCCGGATCGGGCTCGCCGAATCCGGCCAGGCCCGCCTGCTCACCTGCGAGGAGGTCCAGCTCGACCTCGCCGAGGCGGCTGAGGGGATCGGCAAGGTCTCCGGCCCCGCCCGCAAGCACGTTCGCGGCTGCGACGGCTGCCGCGCCTTCCGCGACCAGCTGCGCTCCGACCGCAAGGCGATGGCTGCCCTCTTCCCGGTCGGGCTCCTCGCGGTGTTCAAGCACGGAATCCTGGCGAAGCTGTTCGGCGGCGGGTCGGCCGGTGCCGCGAGCAGCGGCGCGGTGGGCGCCGTCGGTGGCGCCTCCGCCTCGGGTGGGATCGGCGGCGTCAGCCTGCTCGGCGGAGCGATCGGGGCCAAGGCCGCCGCCGGCTTCGCCACCGCGGCGATCCTCACCGCCGGCGCGGTCGAGGTCCGCAACATCGGCAACGGCGAGGGCGACAACCCCGGCCCGAAGGCCGCCCCGGCGTCCGCGGTCGCGGTCAGCGACCCGGCGCCGCAGGCTATCGATGCGTCCGAGCACCTGACCGCCCGGGTCGTCGTCGCGACGCCGTCGAAGCACCCGGAGCCGGCAGCCGACCGCAAGGCCGAGCAGGCCGCGGCCGAGCAGCCCGCCTCCCCGGGGTCCGAGACACCTGCGGATACCCCGAAGCCCGCCACCGACGACCCCGCCGCCGAGACGTTGCCCGAGGACGGCACCGTCGCGGTCGGGACGGCGGTCGAGCCGACCACCGGCGACAGCGGCGGCGGTCAGGACAGCGGCAGCGCCCCGGTCGAGGAGCCGGCGCCGGTCGACGAGCCCGATCCGATCACTGATCCGAGCACCGATCCGACCGTCGAGCCGACCACGCCCGAGGATCCGGCGACAACCATCCCGGCGGATCCGGCCCCGGAGCCGGCGGCTGACCCGGATCAGGCGCCCGGCTCCTGACCCGGACGCCCGTCCAGGTCCCCAGACACCTCCTAAGGTCCAGCCCCCAGACGTCGATGGGGGGCTTGTGACGGCTCGATCGAACCCCTGCCGACTGCCGGACCAGTCATGCCGTGCAGCCACAGGGGACCCTCTGCCCGGGGCAAACTCGATCGCGGTCCGTCCGGATCGGTTCTGCCGGCGCACGATTGGCACGATCGCTCGCCCTTGGACTCGGCGAGGCGCCTCGGTGGACTGGGACTGACCGGTTGCACGGCGCCGTCCCCGAGGGGGCGGCGCCGGCGACCAGTCATTCGGCCGGATCAACCCCGACGGCTCAGACCGTGTGGGTGTCGCCGGGCTCGAGGACCACGACCTGAGACGCTCCCGCGGACTCGACCTTCCGCTTGAACTCGCCGGGGTCGGCCTCGATGGCGGGAAACGTGCCGTAGTGCATCGGCAGCACCGTCCCGGCGCCGAGCAAGCCGCAGGCGTAGGCGGCATCGTCGACGCCCATCGTGTAGTGGCCGCCGATCGGGACGATGGCGACGTCCAGCGGCGTCCGCTCGGCGATCAGCTTCATGTCGCCGAACAGGCAGGTGTCGCCGGCGTGGTAGACGGTGAGCCCGCCGATGTTGACGACGAGGCCCGCCGGCAGGCCGATCGCCGTGCCGTCCTCGGCGCTGAACGGCTCGTCGCCCTCGCCCGGGGTCGTGTTCGTGTGGAAGGCCTGGACGAGCTTCACCCAACCCCAGTCGAATGTGACGACCCCGCCGAGGTTCGGGTCGTGGGTCTCGGCGACGCCGCGGGCATCGAGCCACTTCGCGAGCTCGACGATGGCGACGCAGGGGGCGCCGGTCCGCTTCGCGACCGCGACCGCGTCGGCGACGTGGTCGGCGTGACCGTGGCTGAGCAGGATGTGGGACGGCTCGACCTCGTCGGCTGTGACCGGCGCCGTCGGGCTGTTCGGCTTCAGGAACGGGTCGATCAGCACCCGCGCGTTGCCGTCGCTGAGCTCGAAGCAACTGTGTCCAAGCCATCTGATGTCCATCGTCAACTCTCCTCTTGGTCGGGGATCGGTGTTGGTGGTCCGAGCTCGTCAGCGAGCGCCCAGCCGACCGCGACCCCGACCATCATCGAGATCCGCGTCTCCTCGGCGAGGAGGACGTCGACCGCCGTCGCGCGCTCGGCCGGGTCCTCGATCGCCGTCACCCGCTGGAGCTCGGCCCGGTGCGAGTCACCGAACCAGCCGCCCGCAGCGAGCGCCTCGACGAGGACGCGCTGGAGCGCCGGCGCAGCCCCGGCCACCCGGGCCTCGGCCGCCCGCAGGCGGGATCCCTCGGTGAGGCGGCCAACCGCCTCTTCGAGCTCACACTCGGTGAATGCTGCGCCGGACACGGGCTGAACATACCCAGAGGCCGCCCCGGGCACGCACGAACCGGCGCTGCGGTCAGTCCAGGCGTCCTGCCCGGCGGGCCGCCAGGGCCCCCATCCCCAGCCCGACGAGGCCGCCGACCAAGCCCGCGAAGGGGTCGGCTCCGACCTCCACCAGCGGCAGCAGGAGCAGGACGACAGCGGCGACGGTGACGGCGATCGTCTCGAGCGGCTCGCTGAGATGCCGGTTCGCCTCGCCCCGCCACATCATCAGCCAGGCGGCCAGCAGTCCGAGCGCGACGGCGTTGCCGCCGGCGACGACGAGCGTGTCGGTGAGGCCGGCCGAGTAGACGGCGCCGGCGGCGAGCGAGCCGAGGGTGCCGGTGGCGACGATCAGGGTGGCCGTCGCGAAGGAGCCGAGGCGCCGCTCGATGGCACCGCCGAAGACCCAGATCGCGAGGCCGATCACGAGCAGGGCGCCTACGTCGTCGTAGGCGAACGGGGCGGTGACGTAGCGCCAGGCGTCGGAGCCGACCGGGCCGACGATCGCGCCGACCTCGCTGAGCGTGAGCGGCACGGCACGCCCGACGATCAGCAGGATCGCGCCGATCAGCAGCGTTCCGGCGGTGGCGATCGGGCGGGTGCCGAGCGCGACCGCCGCACCCCGCTCCGCCGCGCGCTCGCGGCGCAGGCGCCGGCGCTTGTCGCGGCGGCTCTCGCGAACCCTGATCTCGTCGCCCTCGCGCTCGAGCCGCGGAGCCCGCTTGCGCAGCCGATGCCCGCAATAGGGACATTCGGTCACATAGGGGCTTACCTCGGAGCCGCAACTGCGGCAGACGACGCTCAACTCCGGTGCCTGTGCCACAGAGCGAGGATACCCCCGCGCGACGCTCAGATCAGCGCGCGGTCAGAGCGACCGCGGCCGCGACGAGCTCCCTGAGGTCCTCGCCGTGGCTCGCGACGAAGTCGAGCTGCCGCCGGGCTCCGGTGCCGCCGGCGACGATGTCGCTCGCCCGCCTCAGCTCGTCCTTGCAGCCGACCGCCGCGGCACTGGCCTCGACCTCGGCGATCAGGCCCTCGGCCATCTCGGTGGCGGCGACCGGACGGCCCTGGCTGAAGTCGACGAGCTCGCCCTCCATCCCGCGCACCGCCGCCCGCACCTTGTTGTCGTCGATCAGCTCGTACGGAGCTTCGACGAGCGGCTCGCCCTCGTCGAACATCTCGGCGAAGCGATGGGAGAGCGACTGGGTCAAGGCCGCGAAGGCCGCGGTGTCCTCGAGCCGGGTCGCCTGGTCGAAGACCCTCGTCTCGACCGTTCCGAGGTTCGGATGCGGGCGGACGTCCCACCACAGGTAGGTGTAGTCCTCGATCGCGCCGGAGCCCGTCATCTGCCCGACCCGGCGGGCGTAGATCTCCCAGCTCCCGTAATGGGGCGGGACCCCCTGGCGGGGGAAGGCACGGAAGACCGGGGTGCGCGCCGACATCATCCCGGTGTTGCGGCCCTCCCAGAACGGCGAGTTCGACGAGAGCGCGAGCAGCAGCGGCAGGTGCCGTCGAATCCCGTCGGCGACGTAGATGGCCTTGTCGGCGGAGTCGATGCCGACGTGGACGTGGGTACCGAAGATGAGCTCGCGCTCGGCGATGAAGCCGAGGTCGGCGACCAGCTCCCGGTAGCGCGGCCGCTCGACGATCCGCTGCTCGTCACAGCGCGCGAACGGATGCGTCCCGGCCGCTCCGACCAGCATCCCGTTCCGCTTCGCGATCGAGCCGACGAGGCGGCGCAGCCCGGCCAGCTGCTCGGTCGCCGTGGCGATGTCGGGACACGGGGTCGTCGCGACCTCGAGGACCGACTGGAAGAGCTCGGGCTTGACCTGGTCGGCGTGCTCGGCGGGGACGTCGCCGAGAACGACCTCGATGCCCTGCGACAGATCCAGGGTCTCGGGATCCAAGAGCATCAGCTCCTCCTCGATCCCGACGGTGAATGGTGCGCCGTTGAAGCTGTGCTCGAGCACGTCCGGTCCGGCGATCCTACCCCGGTGAGGCCACCGTTACGCACCTATACTGGCCAGTTCCCCCCGCCACCTTGTCGCCTCGACGCGAAAGCGGCACCCAAACACCAAGGAGGAACTCCAAGTGGAGGTCAAGAGCATCACCGAGCAGAAGTCGCTTCTCGAGACGCTGGCGCCGGGCAAGCGCGCCCGCCTGCACCGACTGCTGTTCGAGTTCGGCCCCGGCAACGGAACCCTGATGCTGCTGCCGATCGACCAGGGCATCGAGCACGGCCCGCGCGACTTCTTCCCGAATCCGGCCTCCAAGGACCCCGACTACCAGTTCCGGCTCGCGGCCGAGGGCGGCTACTCGGCGATCGCCTGCCAGATCGGCATGGCCACGAAGTACTACCCCGACTACGCGGGCAGCGTGCCGCTGATCCTCAAGGTCAACGGCAAGACCGACATCCCGCCGTCGGAGCGGGCCCTCTCGACCTGCAACGCCTCGGTCGAGGACGCGGTCCGGCTCGGCGCCGACGCGGTCGGCTACACGCTCTACGTCGGCTCGCCGCGCCAGGACGAGGACCTCGCCCAGCTCCGCCTGGTCCGCGAGGACTGCGAGCGCTTCGGGATGCCGCTCGTCGTCTGGTCCTACCCGCGCGGCGAGGCCGTCGCGGCGAAGGGCGGCCAGAGCTCGTTCTACGCGATCGACTACGCGGCGCGGATGGCGATGGAGATGGGCGCGGACATCGTCAAGCTGAACATGCCGAAGATCGACCCGGACAAGGACAAGGACTCCCCCGCTCCCTACAACGAGGGCGGCTTCTCCCAGGATGACGCGATCGCGCACTGCGTCGAGTCGGCCGGCCGGTCGCTCGTCGTGCTCTCCGGCGGATCGAAGATCGACGACGACGCGCTGCTCCAGCAGACCCGCGGGATCATGCAGGCGGGTGGATCCGGCGTCATCTACGGGCGCAACGTCTGGCAGCGCGAGTGGAACGAGGCCCTCGAGATCATCAGCCAGATCAAGGAGATCATGCTCTCGAGCGTCCACCGCATCCCCTAGCGGCGGACCCGGGCGAGGAGGAGACGGGCCGGCGACGTGGTTCCGGGGGTCAGGGGCGGCGCTGCCGGTGCCCTGGCGCTGCTGGGGCTGCTCGTCTATCTGCTGATCGCCGGCGGCGACGAGGGCGGCGGCTCGCCCGGCGGCTCGGGGCGCGGGTCCGGCGCCGCCAGCGCGGCGCGCGAGCCGGTGACGGCCCGCGTCGTCCGCGTCGTCGACGGCGACACGATCGAGGTCGCGCTCGGCGGCGGCACCGACGACGTCCGCTACATCGGCGTCGACACGCCTGAGACCGTCAAGCCCGGCGAGCCGGTCCAGTGCTACGGGCCGGAGGCCTCGGCGTTCAACCATCGGCTCGTCGAGGGCGAGACGGTCCGCCTCGTCT
>DATAFA010000160.1:0-5681 GCA_036257785.1 Solirubrobacterales bacterium
CAGCGTCACGGCGACCTCCGGGTCGGCGATCCGGCAGCCGAGGAAGAAGGCGCCGGCGACGTCGAGCCGCTCCCAGTCGGCGTCGACCTCGCCGAGGTCGACGCCCTGGACGACGGCAGCACCGAGGCTGTGCCCGGACTCGATGTGGACCGCGAGCTCCTCGGTGCTGTCGATCTCGTCCGTCCGCCGCATCAGATCACCTCGAATCGCACCGATCGCGTGGCCGCTTCGACTGCGGACAGCCGCACCTCGACCTCCGTGCCCGGCTCCGGGCAGGCACCCTCGACCGGCGCCCGGACGGCCGGCTCGGCGAGCTGGACCGTGCGATCGTCGATCACGATGCCGGCGAACCGCTCGCCCTCGCGACCGGTCAGGACCAGCGCCTCGACGAGGTCGATGACGCCGCGCTCGACCACCGACGCCCGGTGATCGCCTTCGCGCATGGCCTCGGGCAGGGCCGCAAGCCCCTCACGAACCCAGCCGGGCGGCTCGGCGCCCGCCGAAGCCGCGAGGCAGCATTCCGAGACCCAGCGGTCCTGCAGCCGCCGCAGCGGCGCCGTCGCGTGCGCGTAGTCGGCCGCGATCGAGAAGTGCGAACGCTGCTCCGGCGGCCCGCCGTCGAACGTCGCATAGCCCGCGCCACGGCCGATTCCGGCCGCCTCCTGCAGGAGCGCCGCCTGCCTCGGAACGGCGGGGTCGAGCGAGCGGATGAACTCGCCGTACGACTGGCCGCCGGCCCACTCCGACCCGAGCGCGCGAGCCTGCAGGCGGAACCTGGCGAACGCCTTCTCCTCGGGCGACGGCTGGATCCGGAGGATCCCGAGGCCGCTTTCGAGCATCAGCCCGGCCGCAGCCATCCCGGTCAGCAGCGAGATCTGGGCGTTGTGGTCCTCGGCCGGAAGCGGCGCCCGGTAGGCGATCGTCCATCCGCCGCTCCCGTCAGGCACGACCTCCTGCTCCGGCACCCGGAGGCTGACGCCGCCGCGGTCGCGCTCGATCGCGGCGCGCAGCCCGCCGACCTCGGCCAGCAGCGCCGCGAACCCGTCCGGCAGATCCGCGTAGGTGTGCTGGGCGGTGCTTCTGACCTCGCTCCGCTCGACCCTGACGGCGACCTGCTCGCCGGCGCCGTCGAGGTCGATGGACCAGAGCACGGCCGGGCGCCACTCCCCGGGCAGCAGGCTGCCGTTGCCCTCCGACAGCGGCGCCGGGTAGAGCGGCGCCTTCGCGTCGGGCGCGTAGACGGTGACTCCCCGCGCGTGGGCCTCGACGTCGAGCGGAGTGCCGGCGGCGACCAGCGCCCCGACGTCGGCGATCGCGTAGCTGACCCGGAAGCCACCTTCGCGGCGCTCGATGTGAACGGCCTGATCGAGATCCCGCGAGCCCGGCGGGTCGATCGTGAGCAGCGGCAGCTCGCTACGGCCCCGCTCGCCCCCGGCACGCGCCTGCTCGGCGGCCCGGAGCAGCTCCGGCGGGAACCCCTCGGGAACCCCGGCCTCGCGGAGGATCGCGGCGACCCCGGAGCCCAGCTCCGGTCGGCTCAGGTCGAAGCGACGCCGCGGCAAGCGAGCGCGCTACTTCGCGTAGAGCTTCTCGATCTCCGCCTGGTACTTGTCGGCGATCGGCCGCCGCTTCAGCTTCATCGTCGGAGTCAGCTCGTCACCGCCCGGGAGCCACTCCTCGGGCAGCAGCTCGAACTTCTTGATCTGCTCGACCCGCGACATCTTCGCGTTGGCGACCTCGACCGCGTCCTGGACGGCGGCGATCACCTTCTCGTCCTCGGCGAGGGCGGCGACGTCGCTCGCCTCGATGCCCTGCTTGGCGGCCCAGGCGGGCGCGTACTCGGGGTCGAGGACGATCAGGGCGACGTTGTAAGGGCGGGCATCGCCGATCGCCACCGCCTGCCCGATCAGCGGGCTCGCGGCCTTCAGGTTCGACTCGATCGAAGCCGGCGACATGTTCTTGCCGGCGGCGTTGATGATCAGCTCCTTCTTGCGGTCGACGATCTTCAGGTAGCCGTCCTCGTCGATCTCGCCGATGTCGCCGGTCGCCAGCCAGCGCTCCTCGTCGATCGTCTCGGCGGTCTTGTCCGGGAGGTTGCGGTACCCGGCCATGATCAGGCTGCCGCGGACCTGGACCTCACCGTCGCCGGCGAGGCGGATCTCGACGCCGGGCAGCGGCGGGCCGACGGTTCCGAGCTTGACCTTCCCGGGTGGGTTCACCGTCGCGGCGCCACACGTCTCCGACATTCCCCAGAGCTCGGCGACGGGGATTCCGATCGCGTGGAAGAACTCGAGCACCTCGACCGGCGTCGGCGCGGCGCCGACGTTGACGGCGGCGACCTGATCGAGCCCGAGGTGGGCCCGGAGGTTGCCGAACATCTGCTCCTCCATCGCTTCGGCGGCGGCCTCGATCTCCGCCGGCACCTCCTCCCCGGCCTGCTCGAGGCGGACCTTGGCGATCGCGGCCTCGAGCCCCTTCTGGGCCGGCTCGCGCTGCTCGTCCGGGAGGCCAGCCAGCATCGTCTCGAGGCCGGCCTTGAGCTTCTCCCAGACGCGCGGGACCGCGAAGAACCAGGTCGGCCGCACGGTCGGCAGGAAGTCGATTATCTGCCGCGGGTCGGGGCAGATCGTGATCGTGCCGCCCTTGGTGAGCGGCAGGTAGTAGTGGGCGCCGCGCTCGGCGATGTGAGCGGCGGGCAGCCAGGAGATGATCTTGCCACCCTGCTCGGGGAAGTCGATGAGGTCGTCGACGCCGGCGACGAGGCCGAGCAGGTTGCGGTGGGTCAGCTCGACGCCCTTCGGCGGGCCGGTGGTCCCGGACGTGTAGATCAGGGTCAGCGTGTCGTCGAGCCCGACCGCGGCGGCCGCGGCAGCGTCGTCGAAGCCGGGATCGATGGCGATCAGCTCCTCGAAGCTCATCGTCCCGCCCTCGCCGTCGAGGACGATCAGGTGCTCGACCTTCGGGAGATCCTCGCGCGCCTTCTCGAACGTCTCCAGGAACGACCGCTCGACGATCGCGACCTTCGCGCCGGCGTCGCCGACCACGTAGGCGATCTGCTCCGGCGAGGCGGTCTGGTAGATCGAGAAGGGGATGCCGCCGAGCGTGACGACCCCGAGGTCGATCGGGAAGAACTCGAGCCGGTTGTTGAGCATCAGGGCGACGGTGTCGCCCTTGCCGACGCCGAGCGAGGCGAGCCCGCCGGCGACCGCCCGCGCTCGCTCGCGAAGCTCGTTCCAGGTGACCGACTCCTCGCCCGCGATCACCGCCGTGCCGTCGCCGAGGCGAGCGACGGTCTCGTGAAAGGCCGCGGGGAAGCTCGCGACCGTCGGCTCGACGCCGGGCCCACCGGTCGTGTAGTGCTCAGCCGCCGTCGCTTCCATCCTCAGTGCCCTCCTCAGGGTTCGCGGGGTAGGACGAAAACTACCGCAACGCAGCGATTCCGCCGGTCAGCGGACGTTGAATCCGTCGCCGGTGAGACGCCCGATGTCGTTCTCGAGTCCGATCACGAACAGGATCAGGACGAGCGCGAAGCCGATCATCCCCGAACGCTCCATGATCCGCAGCGGCACCGGCCGTCCACGGAGCTTCTCCACGACCGCCCAGAAGATGTGGCCCCCGTCGAGCGGCAGGAACGGCAGCAGGTTGATCAGCCCGAGCGAGAGGCTGATGACCGCGAGCACGCCGATCGCCTGGCGGGTATCGAACTCGAAGCTCTGCCGGGCGACCTCGGTCGCGCCGACGACGCCGGAGATCTGGTCGCGGACCTCGGGCTCGAAGATGTGCGAGAAGACCGTCGCCGTCTGCGAGGTCACGTACCAGAGCCGGTCGACGGCGAAGCTCGCCGCCTCGCCGGGCGGCACGGTCTCGCGATTGGCCTCGTAGCCGAACCCGATCACCATCCGGGGGTCGACGGTCGGCTGGCCGGGCACCTGCTCGGGCGCGTCGTAGACCGGCTTGACGCTGACCGTCATCGGCTCGCCGTCGCGGAGGATCCTCAAGGTCGCCGCGGTCGTCGCGACGCAGCCGTCGGTCGGATCGTCCGCACAGCGGTGGCTTCCGACCTGATCGCGGACGGCCTCGGCCAGCTTCTCGGGCGGCAGGTCGCCGACCCGCTTGCCGTCGATCGCGACGAGCTCGTCGCCGGGCTGCAGGACCTTCGCGGCCGGGAGGTCGGGGCTGACGGAGCCGACCCGGTTGGTCGGGCCGGTGTCGAGGCCGAACCCGACGGCGAGGGCGAAGAACAGGATCAGCGCGAGGACGATGTTCACGAACGGCCCCGCGGCGATCACCACGATCCGCTTCCAGACCGGCTGGCGGTAATAGGCGCGGTCGACGACCTCGGGAGGGATGTCCTCCTCGGGGTTCATGCCGGTGATCTTCACGAAGCCACCGAGCGGGATCGCGCCGACGCCGTACTCGGTCTCGCCGCGGGTGACCGACACGACCTTGGGCGGGAAGAACAGGAAGAAGCGCTCGACCCGCATCCCGACGGCCTTGGCGGCCGTGAAGTGGCCGGCCTCGTGGAGGACCACGAGCAACGCGAAGCCGGCGATCGCGAGGACCCAGCTCATCCCGCCCTGCCGTTCCCGGCCGCGGACAGCGAGCTGAGCTCGGCCCCGGCCCGCTCGCGCGCCTCGCGGTCGCATTCGAAGAGGTCGGCGAAGTGAGCCGGGGCGGGCGCCGGGACCGACTCGAGGACGCGTTCGACGATCGCCGCGATCCCCGTGAAGGCGATCTCGCCGTCGAGGAAGGCCTTGACGGCGACCTCGTTGGCGGCGTTGAGGACGCAGGGAGCCATGCCGCCGGCCGCGCCGGCCTCGCGGGCGAGCCGCAGGCACGGGAAGGCGTCGGCGTCGGGCCGCTCGAAGCTGAGCTCGCCGACGGCGGCGAGATCGAGCGGCTCCACCGGCAGCTCGATCCGCTCGGGACCGTGGAGGGCGTAAGAGATCGGGACCCGCATGTCGGGGTGGCCGAGGTGGGCGAGCATCGCGCCATCGACCAGGGTGATCAGGGAATGGATCAGCGATTGCGGGTGGACGACGACATCGATCCGCTCGTACGGCACCGCGAACAGGTGGTGGGCCTCGATCAGCTCGAGGCCCTTGTTCATCAGCGTCGCCGAGTCGATCGTGATCTTCCCGCCCATCTCCCAGGTCGGATGCGCGAGGGCCTCCTCCCTGCTGACGCCTTCGAGGTCGGTGCGGCCGCGGAACGGTCCTCCGGAGGCGGTCAGGACGAGCCGCTCGACGACGCCCGGCGGCTCCGAGCGGATCAGCTGATGGAGGGCCGAGTGCTCGGAGTCGACCGGGACGATCCGGGCGTTCGCGGCCTCCGAGAGGGCCATCACGAGCTCGCCGCCGACGACCAGGCTCTCCTTGTTGGCGAGGGCGAGCTCGATCCCCTCGCTGAGTGTCACGATCGTCGGGCCGAGGCCGGCCGAGCCGACGATCGAGTTGAGGACGACGTCGGGCTCGGAGCGCAGGATCAGGTCACGGATCCCCTCCTCGCCGGCCAGCACGGTGCCCCGCCAGCCGGATTGCCGGGCTGCAGTCGCGGCGTCGACGTCGGCGAGCGCGATCGTGGCCACTCCGGCGGCGTCGGCCTGCGCGATCAGCTGCTCCCAGCTCGAGCCCGCCGAGAGCCCGGCGATGCGCAGGTCGGCCGACCGGCCAACCACGTCG
>DATAFA010000165.1:0-5855 GCA_036257785.1 Solirubrobacterales bacterium
AGGCCGAGCGTCCAGCGCCGCCAGCGCCGGGCGACGCCCACTTCCACAGCTTCGATTCCGACTCCGGGGCGCATCTGCATCCCACTCACCATCCTTGGCTATCGCGGCCGATGCGCCGCTACCTGGCGGGGAACAGTAGCCGAAGCCGCAACCCGGATCGCCGCTTCACCATGGGCCTGAAGTGAGCCCATCGAGCCGCGACCGGCTTCAGTGTTCAGTAGTAGTGGTCCCGCCCTCCGACGGCGCGACCCATCAAGCCGAGGATCCAGAGCACGATGCCGATGACGACCAGGATCCCGCCGATTGCGTAGAGGATCCCGATGTTGGCGATCGCGCCGATGATCAAGAGGATGATGCCGAGGATGATCATTTCGTCTCCGTTCGTCGGTTGGGGCCGGTGCTACCCCGCGCAGGCGCTTTCAACCCGGCAGCCGATTCAGGGCCGGCTCGCGGCGGCGCCGGGTCTGCGGCGCAGGCTGCGGGCGAGGCCCGTCGCGGTGAGCAGCCAGGCGAGCAGCGCGACGGCGAAGAAGACCTGCGGGATCGGGTCGAGGAAGCCGAGGTCCATCGCGTCGTCCATCTCGAGGGTGCCGACCGCGTACATGCCGAGCGGGAAGACGCCGCCCCAGTAGAGCGGGTCGTAGGTGAGCGGCAGGCGCCGGAACCCGTAGCGCCAGACCGCGAGGATCGCGATCATCGGGATCCACCAGGTGCCGGTCGCCCAGTAGAGGACCGTGAAGCCCTCGAGGAAGGGCCGGAGCGACTCGAGGAAGGGGGCGTCGGGGGCGTTCGTGATCAGCAGCGCCCCGGCCAGGGTCGAGATCGCCATCGCGCCCATGTTGATCCAGTAGGGCGGCGCGAGGTCGGTCGGCGAGAAGCGGAAGAACGCGTAGCGGTAGAAGATCAGGGTGACGATCCAGATGTAGAGCATCCCGCCCCAGAGCCACATCGACAGCGCCGCGAAGTTGGCGTGCATCCGCAGCGGCTGCCCCCAGTGGGCGGCGAGGAGCGCGGTCAGCACGGCGATCGCCTGGGTCGCGACGACGCTGAGCAGCCAGCCGCCGTTGATCCCCTCCGGCAGCGACGGCTTGCCGGGCTTGATCGTGATCGCGGTGAACACCGTGTAGGTGAGGACGACCCAGAGCACCGCCGCGATCGCGAGCAGCACCGTCGCGATCGTGAAGTGGTCGGCGATCAGGATCGTCTCAGTGCCGAGCACGCAGGTCCCGGCGACGATCGTGAAGAACCCGAACGCGACCCGGTGGTCGGTCAGGTCGCCCACCAGCGCCGCCCGGTGGCGGACGATCCGCACGATCGTCAGCGCCCAGAGGACGACATAGGCGGCGATGTTGAACGCGTAGAGGGCGACGGCGACCGCCTCGACGTCGAGCAGGTGCGCCCCGACCGAGACGATCCCGGTCGCCATCACGAGCGCGAAGTAGGACGGCGACAGCGTCGCGGCCGCCCTGTCCACCCGCTCGAGCACTCGCGGCCTCAGCCGGTCCGGCGCGCCATCCGGTTCATCGCCCGGCGCAGGTCGGCGCCGGAGATCTGCTCAGGGACGGGGTTCGCCCGGTAGCTGGCGCCGCGCGCGTAGGTGAGCCGGAAGACCGGCTTGCCACGCTCGTCGTAGGCGCCGACGGCACCGGGGGCGCTGACGCCCCAGCCGACCAGCCAGCCGCCGTCGATCCGGCGGGCCGAGCCGCCGGCGCCGGAGACGACGACGTTCGGGTCCTTGACCTGCTCGACCATGCGCGCGGTCCCGCGGCGCTCGTTGATCCGGTAGCGGACCCCGCGCGGCGGCCGATCGAGGGCGGTCGAGTTGTCGAAGACGGTGACGGTCCCGTCCTTGAGGACGTTGACGTCGTGCTGGGCGCCCAACGGGTAGGCCCCGCGCGGGTCGCCGTGGACCTCGAGGCTCTTCGCGGTCTTCGTCCCACCGAGCTTCCAGACGATCCGGCCCGACTTGCGGTTCACCTTGTAGATCGCGTCGAGGTGCCGGAACGACAGGTACATGAACCTGCCGTCGACGTCGATGGCGTTCCAGTGCGAGACGTCGACGCGCGGCGCGTGAACGATCGCCGGCCACCAGCGGTCGGGGGTCTCGTCGAGGCCGATGTGCTCGCCGGAGTCCCAGCTGCGGACGAGCTCGCCGTCGGGCGTCAGCTCCTCGAGGACCGTGTGCCGGATCTCGGCGTCGGCGGGGCCGCCGTGGTCGCTGACGTCGACGCCGTCGACGAAGGCCGGCACCCCGACGATGTCGTTGCCGTTCGGAAGGCTCAGGTGGTCGTGGATGTCGATCACGCCGCCCGCCGCCGAGGAGACCGTCCGGATGTTCCGGCCGGTGATGCTCCGCAGCTCCCAGCGGCCGTAGTCGACGTTGCCTTCGAGCCCGCCGCCGTTCCAGGCGACATCGCCGTCGCGAAGGATCTTCGCGTCGAAGGGGAAGTGCTCGGCCGGCAGCCACCAGACCGGCGCTCCGTCCCGGCTCAGCACGGCCGCGTAGTTGGCGGGCAGCTGGATCGTGAAGAAACGGGGGCCGCCGGGCTGGAAGCGTTCGAACCGGAAGTCCCCCATGTCCTCGGGGACGCAGCGCACGTAGACCCGCCGCTCGTCGCCGCGGTGCTCGAAGGTGATCCGGGCGCCCTCGCCGGCGTCGAGGTCGAGGTGCTTGCGGAGATCGCCGGCCCGGGCCGGGCCGGAGCCGAACGAGGTCGTCCAGCCGTTCGCGCCGGCGACCGTCAGCGACAGCCCGTCACCGAGGCAGCGGGCGCCGTAGGTCCCGACGCCCCAGCGGAAGCCCGGCAGCAGCGAGTCCCCGTCGGCGGTGTCGATCGCGGGACGAGGGGTGGCGGCGGCGGCCGCAGCCGGGACGATCGCGACGGCGAGCAGGGCCAGGAGGAGGATCAGAAGCGGTGGCGAGGGTCGACTCCGATGACGCATCCCCGTAAAGCTATTGACTCTGCCTCAACCAAGCGCCGGTGGAGCTCCCGGCGCTGTTAGGTTGCGGCGATGCCGGCGCCGCCAGGAATCGACGAGATCGCCCCCGGACTGTGGAGCTGGGCGCGTCGCCACCCGGAATGGCACCCAGGCGACTTCGGCGCCGAGGTCGTCGCCTTCATGGCCCGGGCCGGCGCCGAGACGCTGCTGATCGATCCGCTGCTCGACGGTGACGACGACCCGGCCTGGGGACTGATCGCGTCGACCGGCTCCGGGCCGATCCGGATCCTGCTCACGATCACCTACCACGTGCGCAGCGCCGAGCCGGTCCGCGACCGGCTCGGGGGCGAACGCGAGGTGACGATCCACGGCCATCCCGCGGTCGCCAAGCGGCTCGCCTCGACCGCCGGCTTCGAACCGTTCGCGGCCGGGGACGAGCTGCCGGGCGGCGTCACCGCCCAGCCGATCGGCAAACCGCGCCGATACGAGACGCCGTTGCTCATCCCCTCCCATCGCGCCCTGCTGTTCGCCGATGCGGTGGTCGGGACCGGCGAGGGGCCGCGGATCTGGTCGGGCGAGAAGGTCGACGACCGGGTCCGCCGCTTCTACGCCGAGAGGTTCGTGCCGACGCTGCTGCCGCTGCTCGACCTCGACTGGGACCGCCTGCTGTTCACCCACGGCTCGTCGATCGTGACCGGCGGCAAGGCGGGCCTGCGCGAGGCGATCGCTGCCCCGGTCTGGTACCACCGCGGCTGATCGCCGGCCGCCGCTACTCGTCGTCGTCGGATCCCTCTTCGTCGAGGTAGAGGCTCTCGGAGGCGATCTCCTGCAGCTTCCGGTTCCAGAGCTTGATCTCGACGAACAGGTCGTCGCCGAACCCGTGGACCGCGTCGACCGCCATCAGCGTGAAGCGCCCCTCGTTGACCGCCGCCTGATCGAGCACCTCGCCGTCGAGCTCGGCGGTGACCGCGAGGGCGCCGCGGACGAGCGGCGTCCCCCAGACCAGCGTCACGTCGCCGCCGCGGCTGCCGTCGGCGTGCCATTGACCGACGACGTCGTCGTTGAGGTCGACCTGCCAGTCCGGGTTCTCGGCGGCGGTCACATCGGTGAAATCGGCGGTCGCGCGCAGCTCGGCGGGCTCCCCCTCGCCGACGACCAGGAACGAGACGTGGCCGAAGAACTCGGGGACGACGTCGTCGACTGCCGCGGCGCCGTGAGCGACGACCGGTACGTAGGTGCGGCCTCCCCATGTCCGCTCCGGGAAGAAGCGTGCCGACTCGAGGTCGGGGCCGGTGCCGGCCTCGGTGGCGAGCTCGGCGCAGGCGGCGGCGAAGGACTCGCCGAGCCGCTCCTGCCAGCGGCCATAGGGGCGCGACTCCTGGGCGCTGTCGGAGATGAAGCGCGGAAACGGTCGGGAGAGCGGCGGCATCGGGGGAGCAGGCTATCGGCCACTAGGCCGGCAGTGCCTCACGCAGCTCCGCCGCGGCCTGCTCGGGTGCAACCGAGTTGATCTCGATCCCGGTGCCGAGCTCGAAGCCGGCGCGGAGCGACAGGCGGGGGGCGATGTCGAGATGCCAGTGGAACTCGCCGCTGTCGCGGGGGGCGGTCCGGATCCAGAGGTTGAGCTGCGGGCTCACGCCGAACAGCGCCGCGAGGCCGGCCAGCGCCCGGCCGAGCAGGTCGGCCCCGCGGTCGTCGCGGTCGAAGCGCGGTGCGATGCTCCGCGGCAGCAGCCGCATCTCGTAGGGGGACCGCGAGGCCCAGGGGCAGATCAGCGCCGCCTCGTCGTCGATCGCGACGAGCCGGTCACGGCGCCGGACCTCCTCGACGAGCACGTCCTCGAGCAGGTGGCCGCCCATCGTCCGCTCGTGGTAGGCGGTGAAGCGCTCACGCTCGCGGGCGACCTCGGTGGGGACGAACGGCAGCGCGAAGAGCTGGGCGTGGGTGTGCGGCATCGTCGCGCCGGCCAGCGGGCCCTCGTTGACGCAGAGGTGGACCAGCGAGGCGTCGTCGGCATGGGCGGCGATCCGGGCCCGCCAGGCGGCCATCGCCCCGGCCAGCTCGGCGTCGTCGAGGTCGGCGAGGCAGGCGACGTGGCGCGGCGAGTTGACGATCACCTCGTGAGCGCCGTGGGCCGACGCGGTCCGGAACAGCTCCGGCTCGCTCGCCCGAGCCGAGGCCCGGAGCGGGTCCGCCGCGCTCGTCAGGCCCGACTCGGGGGGCCCCGGGGCGCTCTCGGCGGCGGCGCCCGGCCCGGTCAGGACCGGGTAGAGGTTGGGCACCGACCGCTGCAGCCAGCCCGGGCCGTCGGCGGCGCCGCCGTCGGGACGGTTCGCCCAGACCTCCGGCGGCGTCCGCTCCTCACGGCCGGCGCAGAACGGGCAGGTCTCGGCGGCATCGGGAGCCTGCTCCGCGGGGATCGCGGCGAATGCCCGCGGCCGCTCCCGCCTGCCCGGGGCGAGCAGCGCCCGCTGCCCGGTCAGCTGATCGATCCGGAGCTCCGGAGCCTCCCCGCCGGCGCTGTCGGGCGACTCGTCGCTCAGATCGGCGAATCCGGTGGCGGAGGCGGCACCGGTGGCTCGGGATCGCCGGGCTCGGGAACGATCTCCGGGCGCGGGCCCTCGGGAGCTTCGGCGACGAACGGGCGGCCGTCGGCGATCTTCTTGAAGGCGTCCATCAGGTCGATCGGCAGCGGGAAGACGATCGTCGTGTTGTTGACCCCGATCTGCAGCAGGGTCTGCAGATAGCGGAGCTGCAGCGTCGCCGGGTTCTGGCTGATGATGTCGGCGGCGTCGGCCAGCTTCTGGGCGGCCTGGTACTCGCCCTCGGAGCCGATGATCTTCGCGCGCCGCTCGCGCTCGGCCTGTGCCTGCAGGGCGATCGCCCGCTGCATGTCCTGGGGCAGCTCGACGTCC
>DATAFA010000006.1:0-3946 GCA_036257785.1 Solirubrobacterales bacterium
GGTTGCGGCAGAGTGAGAACCAGCCGCCGGTGATCAGGTCGGTTCTCTCCTCCTCGCTCACGCCGATCCGCCAGGACTCCCCCATGCCGAGCTGGGCAGCGAAGACGGCGAGGCCGCCCGCGGCCGCGAGGACGATGCCGATCGCGTGCAGGCCGTCGACGTCGAGGCCCGAGATCGGATCAAGGACGTCGCTCAGAACAAGGATCGGCGAAGCGACCCCCATGGCCATCCCGCCGACAAAGAAGATCCCGCTGAGCCAGTCCACAGGACCCGCGCCCTCACGGAGGCCGATCAGCCCAGTCTTCCCGGTGCGACCCAACTGGATCGCAACCCGCACGCCGAAGGCGAGCACGCCGAACCCGATCAGCAGCCAGATCGCGAGCTGCGCCACCGCGAGCTAGTCGCGGCCGCTCCCGCCGCCGTCCTGGCCGGGGGCGCGACGACGCTCCAGCTCGCCCACCAGGGCCTTGGTGTGCATCGCCGCGATCAGGTCGTTGAGCGGCTGGGTCCCCGCTTCGATCAGGGCCATCGCCTGGTCGGGGTCCATCTCGCCTGCGAGTCGCTCCATTAGCACGTCGACTTCCTGCCTGACGAGGTCAGCCATCGACTGCTTGTAGCGCAGGGTGTCGTAGACCGTGAAACCGATCCGCTCCTCGTAGCCGCCGGCACGGAAGCGACTGATCGCCTCGACGATCCGGACGTCGCTCGGCGAGTAGCCGTCGTCGTCGGGCGTCAGCACCTCGAGTTCGGCCAGCCGGTCGAGCACGTCCTGGGGGACGTCGTAGCGGTTGCGGACCTCGGCCGCGCCGACCCGTGCGCTCTCGCCGGCCAAGGCGTGCTCGAGCAGCCTGTCGCCGAGCTCGATCAGGGCCTTGGCACGGTTCGGATCCTCGTCGAGCAGGTCCTTGATCACGCGCAGCGGCATATAGCGCTCCTCCTGGAGCTGCTTGATCATCCGGATCCGCTCGACGAAGTCCGCCGGGTAGTAGGCCATGTTGCGCGAGGTCTTGACCGGCTCCGGCAGAAGCCCCTCGCGCAGGTAGTGCTTGATCGTCGCCGCGGAGACGCCGGACGCCCGCGCCAACTCGCCCATGCGGAGCATTTCGTCGCTTGCGCTTGCCTGCTTCGCCTTCGCCGCGCTCATGCCAGGAACGGCTCCTGCCTCGCATCATGGTTCGCGCTGTCGCGCGCCCTCCCATCATCGTCGGGGCCCTTCGCAGCCCCGGCTTGCTCGAGCCCCTGGATCTCCTCCGGCGAGTAGCCGCCTTGGCTGAGTACCTCGGCCGTGTGCTCGCCCAGCGCGGGCGCGGGCCGGTCGATGCCGGCCGGGGTCCGCGAGAGCTTGATCGGGAAACCGAGCTGCTTGATCTCGCCGAATTCGGGCTGCTCGTAGGTGACGGTCATCTCCCGCTCTCTGACCAGGTCCGAGTCGAGGGTCTCGTCCAGGTCGAGGACGGGCTCGATCATCGCGTCGTGCTGGTCGTTGAACGCCCGCCAGTCGTCCCGGGTCTTGGTCTTGAAGATCTCCTCGACCGCGCGGTGGGCTTCGGAACCGGGCTTGGCGAACTGGTGCTCGATCAGGTCCTCGCGCCCGACTCCGCGGCAGAAGGCAGCCCAGAACTTCGGCTCGAGCGCCCCGCAGGTCACCCAGCCGTCCTTCGCCTCATACGGCCGGTAGCAGATCATTCCTCCCGAGAGCATTACGTCGCCGCGGCGTGGAATCTCTCCGGAGCCGTAGTAACGGCCCGCCTCCATGACCAGCCAGGCGAGTGATCCATCCGTCATCGAGATGTCGACCACCTGACCCTCCCCGCTTCGGTGCGCCTCCCGCAGCGCGGCGAGGATTCCGACCGCGGCCATCAGGGCTCCACCACCGAGGTCGGCGATTTGGGCGCCGGATTGCATGGGCGGGCCGTCGGCCTCGCCGGTCAGCCCCAGTATCCCGTTGAGGCCCAGGTAGTTCATGTCGTGTCCGGCGCGGTCGCGGTTTGGCCCGTCCTGGCCGTAGCCGGTGATGGGGCAGTAGACGAGCGCCGGGTTGGCCCGCCGCAGGACCTCGTAGCCGACGCCGAGCTTGTCGAGGACGCCGGGGCGGAAACTCTCGACCAGGACGTCGGCGGATTCCGCCAGTTTGAGCAGCGCCCGCCTCCCCCCTTCCTGCTTCAGATCGAGGCGGACCGAGCGCTTGTTGCGGTTGAGGGCCAGATAGATCGCGGACCGGGTTCCCAGCGGGGCCTGTTCCTCGGATCCGTAGTACGGCGGCGCCCAGCGCACGTAGTCGCCCTGGCCGGTGTCCTCGACCTTGATCACGTCGGCGCCGAGATCGGCGAGCAGCAGGGTGCAGAACCCTCCGGGCAAGAGCCGGGTGAGGTCGAGGATCTGGAGGTCCGATAGCGGCCGGTCGCTCATGCCTTGGCCTCCTCTCGCCTCGACACGCCGAGCAGCTCGCGGGCCTCGGCGACCGTCGCGGCGCGCCTCCCGACGTCCTCGGCCATCTGCCGTGCCTTCGCGATCAGCTCGCCGTTCGAGGTCGCCATCTCCCCGCTCGGCAGGTAGAAGTTGTCTTCCAGCCCGGCCCGGACGTTCCCGCCCATGACCAGGGACGCCCCGAGCAGCTTCCACTGGTCGCGTGAGATGCCAATCACCTGCCATTGGTTGGGTCCCTCGGGGCCGCCCGGGATCTGCTCGGACATCAGAGCGACGTTGCGCGCATTGGGCCGAATGCCGCCGTTGACACCCATCACGAGGGAGATCTGCAGCGGCTCCTCCAGCAGCCCCATGTCGAGCAGGGGATCGAGGTTGGCGACGTGGCCGGCGTCGAAGCACTCGTGCTCGGGCTTGATGCCGAGCTCCCGCATCGCCGTCAGGAACTCGATGATCGTGTCGAAGCTGTTCTCGAAGACCGCCGAGAAGACGAAGTCCTTGCGCCGGCGCGAGTACTTCGCGTAGTTCATCGAGCTCATGTTCAAAGCCGCGATGTCCGGACGCAGCTCCCTCAGGTATGCGATCCGCTTCTCGATCGGAACCCCGATCGCACCGGTCGAGTAGTTGATGATCACGTCCTCGACCTCGGCGCGGATCGCCTCGGTGATCGCGCGGAAGTCCTCGATCTCGTAGGAGGGCGCGCCCGCCGGCGTGCGGGCGTGGATGTGGATCTGCGAGCCGCCCTCGTCGACGATGCGCCGAGCCTCCGCCGCGTATTCCTCCCGCCTGTAGGGGATCGCCGGGCACTGCTCGCGGTTGGCGACCGCCCCCGAGATGGAGCAGCTGATGATCACCGGGTCCTCGAAGCGGCTCATACGGGCATCACCCCGTGCTTCTTCCAGGGCCGCTCGACCCGCTTGTCCTGAGCCATCCGCAACCCGCGGATGATCGCCGGCCGCGTCTCGCGGGGATCGATGATGTCGTCGATCATCGCGTTGCCCGCCGCGATGTAGGGGTCGATCTGCTTGCGGACGGCCTCGAGCATCTGCCCGCGGGTCGCCTCCGGGTCGTCGGAGGCGTCGATCGCCGAGCGGCCGATGATGTTGACCGCGCCCTCCGCACCCATCACTGAGATCTCCGCAGACGGCCAGGCGACGATCAGGTCGGGCTCGTAGGCCTTGCCGTTCATGACGTAGTAGCCGGCGCCGTACGCCTTGCGGACGACCACCGTGACCTTGGGCACGGTCGCCCGGGAGACCGCGTAGAGCATCTTCGCGCCGTGCCGGATGATCCCCGCGTGCTCGACTTTGGAGCCGACCATGAAGCCGGGCACGTCCTGGAGAAAGACCAGCGGGATGTTGAAGGCGTCGCAGAGGTTGACGAAACGGGCCGCCTTGTCGGCCGAGTCGTTCTCGAGAATCCCGCCGAGCTGCTTGGGCTGGTTGGCGACGATGCCCGCCGGCTGACCGCCGAAGCGGGCGAGGCAGGTGATGATCGTCCTGGCGAACTTCGGCTTGATGTC
>DATAFA010000158.1:0-13568 GCA_036257785.1 Solirubrobacterales bacterium
ACCTCCACAGCAGCGCCCGGCGCCGCTGGCACGAGCTCGGCGGCGAGCCCGAGCAGATCGAGATCGCGGCGGAGCGGGGCGAGCTCACGGTCGGCGCGGCTGCCGCCGAGGCACCCGCACAGTCGCGGATCGCCCGCTACATCTCGGCCCCACTCTCGCCGGTCGAGGTGCGGGAGCTGCCCTGCGACGTCTCGTTCGTCGACGCCCCGGCGACCGAGTGGCAGATCGGCGGCGCGACGATCCGCGCCGAGGCCATCACCCATCGCGGGCCGACGCTCGGCTACCGGATCACCGACGGGGACACGAGCCTCTGCTACATCCCCGATCACGAGCCCGGCCTCGGCGCCGACCTCGCGCAGCTCAGCGAGGAGTGGATCTCCGGCTACAACCTCGCTCGCGACTCCGACCTGCTGATCCACGACTGCCAGTACACCGACGAGGAGTACCCCGGCCACGAGGGCTGGGGGCACTCGCCGATCACCGAGACGCTCACGTTCGCCAAGCGCGTCGGCGCCAGGCGCACCCTCCTCTTCCACCACGACCCGCTCCACACCGACGGCTTCCTCGACGACCTCCACAGCAGCGCCCGGCGCCGCTGGCACGAGCTCGGCGGCGAGCCCGAGCAGATCGAGATCGCGGCGGAGCGGGGCGAGCTCACGGTCGGCGCGGCTGCCGCCGAGGTACCGGCGCAGTCGCGGATCGCGGTCTGAACGGACCGCGGGCCGACCGCTCCGGGACCCCGGAGACCGGCTGCTGAAGCCGGTTCGCGACGCCATTCCCCGGCGGTACAAGGGATGGGAACGAATTTTCGACGCCGGTACAAACACGGCGCGGCGGCCCGATCAGAGACTGGTGGCGTTGGCAAACCATTCCCGCCGGTCACCCGCGCCGGCGGCAAGGAGGAACACGAATGACCAAACGGCTCAGCCTCACCGTTCTGTTCGCGCTGATCGCCGCCCTGCTGGTGCCGGGTGTGGCGTCCGCTCAGGACGGTGCAAAGCTGCTGGAAGCGAAGTCCCTCGAGCTCGACATGGTCTGGGTCGCAGTCTCGTGCGCCCTCGTCTTCCTGATGCAGGCAGGATTCCTGTTCCTGGAGATCGGATTCAGCCGTGAGAAGAACGCCGGGGCCGGCGTCGGCAAGATCCTCATCAACCTCGGCATCGTGACGATCGTCTGGTGGGCGGTCGGCTACGGGATCAGCGGCTTCGGCAACGAGGTGTTCGGCACCGACGGGTTCTTCTTCCACTTCGATCAGACGATCGGCGCCGGAGCCGATGCGTTCAACGTCGCCGGCTCCGACGCGATGCTGATGCTTTACGGCCTCGCGTTCGCTGCGGTCTCGCTGGCGATCGTCTGGGGCACGACGCTGGAGCGGATCAAGTTCAGCGCCTACGTGGTCTACGCCGTCGTGTTCGGCGCGGTCGTCTATCCGATCGTGGCCCACTCGGTCTGGGGCGGCGGCTTCCTCTCCGACGTCGGCGGCAAGCCGGTGATGGACTTCGCCGGCTCGTCGGTCGTCCATCTGACCGGAGCCGTCGGAGGGCTCGCGGCATTGCTCCTGCTCGGGGCGCGTCGCGGCAAGTACACGGGCGACGGCTCCCCGCGGGCGATCCCCGGGCATTCGATGCCGTTCGTGGGCCTCGCGGTGATGATCCTCTGGATCGGCTGGTTCGGGTTCAACGGCGGCTCGACGTTCGGCACCGCCGATTCGTTCTTCGGCGAGGTCATGCTGAACACCCAGCTCGCCGCCGCCGCCGGCGTCATCGGCGCGGTGCTGGTCTGCTACCTGAAGACGAAGTCGCTCGACGTCGGCATGGCCGGCAACGGCGCGATCGCCGGCCTCGTCGGCATCACGGCTCCGTCCGGCTTCGTCGAGTTCTGGGCGGCGCCGATCATCGGGTTCATCGCCGGCGTGTTCGTGGTCTACTCGGTGATCGCGATCGAGCGACGTCTCGACGATCCGGTCGGGGCGCTCTCGGCGCATGGCATGGCCGGTATCTGGGGAACGATCGCGGTGGGGATCTTCGCCTCGCCCCGCCTGATCTCCGACGGCGCGGCGCCGGGGATCTTCTACGGCATCAAGGACGGCGGATTCGCCGATTCGCTGGGGCAGCTCGGCGTCCAGGCGCTGGCCGTGGTCGCGACGTTCACGTTCGTGTTCGTCGTCTCCTACGCGGTCTTCGCAGCGCTCAAGGCTACAATCGGGTTGCGGGTCTCCGAAGAGGAGGAGCTTGCCGGTCTCGATATCTCCACTCACGGGATGTACGGATACCCGGAGTCGTTCATCCCGCGTGAGGAGTACCCCGGCTCGAGCACGTACGAGCCGAGCGTGGCCGGAACACCGATCGCGAAACCGACGAGGGTGGCGAGCCCGCCCTCCGGCCCGGCAGCCACCCCGAGCGCCTAGGAGGAGTGAGGCAAATGAAGAAGGTCGAAGCATTCATCCGCCACGAGGCGTTCGAGCCGATCCGCCAGGAGCTGCTCGAGCGAGGGATCCCGTCCCTCTCGATCTCCGAGGTGAAGGGGTCAGGGCGTCAGAAGGGCGTCGTCGAGCATTACCGCGGGGCGAGCCTCACGGTCAACGTACGCCCGAAGCTGAAGATCGAGTGCGTCGTCGACGACTCCGAGAAGGAGATGGTCGTCGAGACGATCCTCAAGCACGCCCGGACCGGATCGATCGGCGACGGCAAGATCTTCGTCCTGCCGGTCGAGGAGGCGATCCGGATCCGCACCGGCGAGGAGGGCGAGGACGTCCTGCAGGCCCACGAGGGGCCCGAGGTCCCGGCCGCCTGACCGGGGAGCGGCTCAGCCGAGCGCTTCGCGCCGGGCGCGCTCGGCGGCGAGCTCGGCCTCGCGCGAGGCGCGCGTTCGCGCCTCGCGGGCGTGCTCCTCGCGCTGCTCCTGCGCTTCGGACTCGGCCTTCTTGGCGAGCCGGGCGCCCTCGAGCTCCGCTTCGCGCGCGGCGCGTTGGCGGGCCTTCTCGCCGCTGACGACCGCTTCCCGCTTCAGCTTCTCCATCTCGGCGGCGAGCTTGCGCTCGGCCTCGGCCTTCGTCCGCCGCTCGGTCTCGTCCGCGAGGCGCTCGGCCAGGTTCTTGAGGCGGGCCTCGGCGAGGTTGAGCTTGCCCTCGACCTCCTTGCGTTCCTCGGTTTCGGCGGCGAGCTTGCGGCGGCCGTCGTCGCGGACCCGCTCGAGCTCGTCCTCGAAGCCGTCCTCGCGCTTCGCGATCCGGGCGTCGAGCTCGCGGGCGCGGTTCTCGATCCCCTCGTCGAGCTGCCGGCGGCGGGCAGCGATCTCGGTCTCGGCCTTGCGACGGCGCAGCTCCATGCGCTCCTCGAGCTCGGCCTTGCGTCGCTTCAGCTCGGCGCTGATCTGCTCGGCGCCCTGCTTCTTCATCGCCGCGATCGCTTCCTTCAGCTTCTCCTCGGCACGCGCGCGGAGCTCCTTGCGGCTCTCCTCGAGCTTCTCCTCGTAGCTCTTCTCGGCCGCCGCGATCCGCTCGGTGGCCGAAGTCTCGGCGCGCTCGGCGCGCTCGAAGGCAGCATCACGCTCAGCGACCGCCCGGCGCGCGATCGACTCGGCTCCGGTGGCACGCAGCGCCGCCTCGCGGGCTTCGGCGGCAAGCCGCTGGACGTCGCCGGAGAGCGTCTCGACGTCGTCGGCGCGGACGCGCTCGACCTCCTCCTGGAGCCCGTCGGTGGCCGCGCGGGCACGCGCGGTCTCGCCGGAGGGTTGCTTCTTCGCACTCGATTCCATCAGCTCCTCCTGTCCCCCTATGGGCCTCCGAGCCTACCCATTGGCGGCGGTTCGGGGCGGTCGCGCCTCATGGCTTCACCTGCGGGGCGGAGCCGTCGTAGCTGAACGAGACGACGATCGCGAGGATCGAGCTGAGCAGGACGAACAGGATCGCGACCGCGAGCAGCCTCGGCATCTTCGCGGCGTGGGCGTAGACGCCGACGAGGAACCCGGCGCCGATCATCAGCGCGTAGGGGCCGGCGTTGTCGCTGAGCGCGACGACGAGTGCTGCGACCACGGAGGGGCTCACGCCGCCATTATCATCGACCCGAGTGAGTCCCCCGCCCTCCACCGCGGCCGGTTCCGGTCCCGAGCAGCCCGCGGGGGCCGGGCTCGAAGCGACCCGCGAAGCGCTCGAGCGGGCGGGATACCTCGCCGACGACTCCGCAGCGCTCGTCTCCCACCTCGCCCAGCAGCTCGGCAAGCCCGTCCTCGTCGAGGGCCCGGCGGGCGTCGGCAAGACCGAGCTCGCCAAGGCGCTCTCCCGCGCGACCGGACGCGATCTGATCCGCCTGCAGTGCTACGAGGGCCTCGATGAAGCCAAGGCCCTGTACGAGTGGAACTACCGCAAGCAGCTGCTTCGGATCCAGGCCGAGGCAGGCTCCGACCCCGACGAGGCGGCGGCCGGAGACGCGGTCATGGAGGACATCTTCGGCGAGGAGTTCCTGCTCACCCGGCCGCTGCTCGCCGCGATCGCTTCGACCGTGCCGGTCGTCCTGCTGATCGACGAGATCGACAAGACCGACCAGGAGTTCGAGGCGATGCTGCTCGAGGTCCTCTCCGACTTCCAGATCTCGATCCCGGAGCTCGGGGTCGTCGAGGCGCAGTCGATGCCGCTCGTCCTGTTGACCTCGAACAACTCCCGCGAGCTCACCGAGGCCCTGAAGCGGCGCTGCCTCTACCTCTGGCTCGACTACCCGTCGATCGAGCGCGAGGTCGAGATCGTCCGGCTGCACGTCCCCGATCTCGACGCTCAGCTCGCCCACCGGCTCGTCGAGGTCGTCGGGATGGTCCGCGAGCTCGACCTCAAGAAGCCTCCGTCGATCGCCGAGTCGATCGACTGGGCGCGGGCGCTGCTGCTGCTCGGCGCCGATCAGATCGATTCCGAGACCTTCAACCGGACGATGAGCATCATCGTCAAGCATCGGACCGACCTCGACCTCGTCGCCGAGCGGGTCGGGATGCGACTGCCGATCGCCGGCCGCAGCCCCAACGGCGGCGAGTCGTCCTGAGGCCGTGGCCTCCCCCGCCCCCGCGCCCGACGACCTGATCGCCGACCAGCTCGTCTCGTTCTGCGACGAGCTGCGCAGCGAGGGGCTCGCGATCGGCACGGCCGAGATCCTCGACTCGTTCGCCGCGGTCGAGCAGGTCCCGTGGAGCGACCGCTCGCAGTTCCGCGAGGCGCTGGCCGCAACGCTGGCGAAGTCGCAGGAGGACCGCCTGCTGTTCGAGCGCGTCTTCGACCGCTGGTTCTTCCGCGCCGCCGAGCTCGAGGCGATCGACCGCGAACGGGCCGGCGAGGCCGAGGGCGACCGCGATCAGGTCGAGACCGGCGAGGGCGGCGAGGGCGAGCGGATCGACGTCGACGAGCTGACCGAGATGATCCGCCAGGCGATCGCCGACGGTGACGAGGCCCGGATGCGGGACCTGGCGCAGCTCGCCGTGGCTGCGTTCGGACGTCGCGGCGAGGGCTCCGGCGTCGTCGGCGTCGACGTCCAGCGAATCAGGCGGTCGCTCGGGCTGACTCCCGGCTCGCAGCGCCAGGAGGCGCCCGACGGTGCCACCGAGGACGTCGAGCTCGACCGCGAAGGGGTACGCCGCTTCGAGTCGCACCTGCGCCGCGAGCTCGAACGCCGGCTGATCGAGCGCACCGGCAGCCTCCCGCCGGCGCGCCCGCTCGCCGACCTCGACCGGGCGTTGCCGACGAACCCGACCCAGGACCTGGCGGCCGTCCACCGATCGGTGACGATGCTGAAGCGCCGCCTCGCAACGCTCGGAAACGAGCAGCGCGGGCGGCGGAAGGGCCGAATCGTCGACGTCCGCCGGACGATGCGCGCGTCGCTCGAGACCGGGGGCGTGCCCCTGACCCTGCGCTATCGGCCGAAGCGCCCGCGCCGGCCGGAGATCTACGTGCTCTGCGACGTCTCGACCTCGGTCACGTCGGCGAGCGTCTTCTTCCTCAGCGTCCTCCACGCCCTCCACGACTCGTTCCGCAAGCTCCGCAGCTTCGTCTTCATCGAGCGGATCAGCGAAGTCACCGAGACGTTCGAGCGCGAGCGTGACTTCCGCAAGATCAGCGAGCGGATCAGCCAAGACGGCGGCGTCGCCGACATCTCCGGCTACACCGACTACGGCCGGGTCTGGCTCGAGTTCCTCGAGGAGATCTCCGCCGACCTCGACCCCCGCTCGACCGTGATCGTCCTCGGCGACGCGCGGACGAACGGGCGCGACCCCCACGCCGCCGCCTTCGCCCGCCTCACCGAGCGCGCCGGCCGGACCTTCTGGCTGAACCCGGAGCCGCGCCTCTACTGGAACTACGGCGACTCGGTGATGGCCGCCTACGAGCCTCATACGACCGAGGCGTTCGAGTGCTGGACGACCAAGCACCTCGAGCACTTCGTCGACGTCGTCGCCCGGCCCTGATCGGTCCGGCCGCCGATCCGCGGCACGGCTATGATCGGTCGCGTCAAGGGGTGCTCGCGGGCAGCGGGCTGAGATAGCGTCTCCGGACTCCCCGCCCGGCGCTGACCCTCCGAACCTGTGCGGTAATTCGCGCGAAGGGACGATCGTCATCGCCGAGAGGCAGCCAGCCGCGGCCGGAGAAGTCGCCGAAAGAGCCGAAGCACCCGATCCGGCGGCGGCAATCGAGGTGGCCGGGGTCCGTCACCGTTTCGGGCCGACCGAGGTGCTGGCGGGGATCGACCTCGAGGTCGGTGCCGGCGAGACCGTCGCGCTGGTCGGACCGTCCGGATGCGGCAAGTCGACGCTGCTCGAGCTGATCGGCGGCCTCCAGGCCCTGCAGGCCGGCACGATCGCCGTCGCCGGCGACCCGTCCCCCGGCGCCCGAACCGCCCGCTCGACCTGGATGCCGCAGAGCGACATGCTGATGCCGTGGAAGCGGGCCGTCGACAACGCGGCGGTCGCCCTGCGCCTCGCCGGCCTCGACGGCCGCGAGAGCCGGCGGCGCGCGTCGGAGATGCTCGACCACCTCGGCCTCACCGGGTTCGCCGGCGCCCTCCCGCGCGAGCTCTCCGGCGGCATGCGCCAGCGGGTGGCCTTCGCCCGGACCCTGCTCGCGGGAACTCCGGTGCTGCTCCTCGACGAGCCGTTCGCCGCCCTCGACGCGATCACGAGGGGCGAGTTGCAGAGCTGGCTCGTCGCCACGCTCGCGAGCGAGCAGCGGACGACGATCCTCGTCACCCACGACGTCGAGGAAGCCCTCTACGTCGCCGACCGGGTCGCGCTGCTCTCGCCCCGGCCGGCGCGGGTCACCGCGACGATCCGCTCGCCCCGCGCCGACGCCGGGACGACCCGGGCCGAGGCGATCAGCCGGTCCCCGTTCGTCGCCGCCCGGGCGGAGGCCCTGAACGCGCTCGGAGCGGCGGCATGAGCGACCTAGCCCGAGCGGTGCTGCGGCTCTGGCCGACCCTGCTGGCGGTCGCCGCGCTGCTCGGGGCCTGGCAGCTCGCCGCGTCGAGCGGCGCGCTCGCCGACGCGCTCGGCCTCGACTCCTTCCTCGTCCCGTCGCCCGCCGAGATCGGCGACTCGCTCTGGAACGACCGCTCGCTGCTCGCCGACAACGCCTGGGTCACCGGCAAGGAGGTGGTCGCGGGCTTCGCGGTCGCGCTGGTCCTCGGCATCGCGACCGCGGTGCTGCTGCATCTCTCGCCGCTCCTGCGACGGGTCAGCTACCCGCTAGTCATCGCCTCGCAGACGATCCCGGTGATCGTGATCGCCCCGATCCTCGTCGTCTGGTTCGGGTTCGGGATCGGCCCGAAGGTCGCGATCATCGCCCTGATCTGCTTCTTCCCGATCGCCGTCAACGCCCTCGACGGGCTCGCCACGGTGCCGCCCGAGCAGCGGAAGCTGATGCGATCCCTCGGCGCCGGCAGGCTCCGGATCCTGACCATGCTCGAAGCGCCGACCGCCCTCCCCTTCGTGCTCAGCGGCGCCAAGATCGCCGCGGCGGTCGCCGTCATCGGCGCCGTCTTCGGCGAGTGGGCAGGAGCCGACGACGGGCTCGGCCACCTGATGCTCGTCGACAACGCCCAGCTCGAGGTGGCGCGCCTGTTCGCGGCGATGGTCTGGCTGTCGGCGATGGCGATCGCCCTGTTCGCCTGCCTGAGCCTGATCGAGCGGCGGATCGCGTGGTGGGGCGAGCCCGCCGCTGCCCGCGACGAACGAGGAGGAACCGGATGACGCGGACGGTGACGGCGGTGGCGGTGCTGGTTGCGGCACTCGCCGTGGCGGCCTGCGGCAGCGGCGGCGGTGGCAACGGTGGCGACCGCTTCGACCTCGCCCTCGACTTCTACGTGAACCCCGACCACGCCGGGATCTACACGGCACTCGAGAACGGGTACTTCGAGGATGCGGGCCTCGACGTCCGTCCCCAGGTCCCCTCCGACCCGTCCGCCCCGATCAAGCAGGTGGCGGCCGGCAGGGTCGATCTCGCGATCTCCTACGAGCCCGAGGTCGTCCTCGCCCGCGACCAGGGACTCGACGTCATCGCCGTCGCGGCGCTCGTCAACGGTCCGCTGACGTCGCTGATCTCGCTGCCCGAAGCAGGAATCGAGTCGGCCGCTGATCTGACCGGCAAGACCGTGGTCACCGCCGGCATCCCCTACCAGGCCGCCTACCTGGAGACGATCCTCAACCGAGCCGGGGTCGATCCCGACTCGGTCGACCAGGTCGACGTCGGCTTCAACCTGATGCAGCCGCTGATCGCAGGACGCGCCGACGCCATGTTCGGCGGCTTCTTGAACGTCGAGGGCGTCGATCTCGCCGAGCGCGGCCTCGACCCCAGAGTCGTCCCCGTCGACCGGCTCGGCGTTCCGACCTACGACGAGCTCGTCCTCGTCGCCGACGGCGACCGCCTGCGCGACGACCCGGAGCCGATCCGCGACTTCCTGGCCGCGCTCGAGCGCGGCACCTACGCCGCCGCCCGGGATCCTCAGGCCGCGACCGACGCCCTCGTCGCCGCCGGCAACGGTCTCGACCCGGAGCTGACGCGGGCTGAGGTCGACAGGACGCTGCCGCGCCTGCTGCCACCCGGCGACATGCCCTACGGCTGGATGGACCCGAAGCGCTGGCAGCGCTTCGCCGACTACCTCTACGACGCCGGGCAGGTCGAGACAGGGCCGAACGCCGCGGACCTGCTCACGAACGCGTTATTGCCGCCGGCGCAGGGCCCGGGATGAATGCGGGCGGCCGGAACGCCTCACTGGGTCATCCCACCAAAGCTGTACGTGGGCCAGATGACCCAGCCATGTCCTACGCGGCCTCGTAATCGGGGTTCGGTGGGTGGTATTCGAGCGGCGGCTGCGCTGCCGGCATCCGGCTGTAGCCGACGAGCGTCAACCTGGCGGCGAGGCCGCGGAACGGCGCGTAGCGGGCGTAGAAGCCCTCGACCTCGGCGATCGAGGCGCGGCGGCCGAAGCGGGCGAGGTGGCCGACCAGCTTCAGGTAGGCGACGTCGCCTGCCGGCAGGGAGTCGAGGTCGCCGCGGCCGTTCAGCGCCAGGCACTGCATCGTCCACGGGCCGATCTCGCTGATCGCGCGCAGGCGCGGGTCGCCGGCCGGGTCGCCGGGGTCGCAGCGCCCGGAGGCGATCTCGCGGGCCGCCTTGACGAGCGCGAGCGCGCGCTTCGGGGCGAGATCACAGGCGACGAGCTCGGCCGGGGCCAGCGCGGCGACGATCTCGGGTCCCGGGATGTCGGCCAGCGGCCTCGCGCCGGCAGGCCCGCCCAGGGCGGTGCCCCAGCGCCGGACGATCCGGCGCTGGATCGCCGCCGCCTCGCGGGACTCGATGAGCTGCTCGGTGACCGCCCAGGCGAAGGCCTCCCAGGGGTTCGGGCAGCGGCGGACCCGGTACCAGGGCATCCGCCGGATCAGCGGGCCGAGCAGGGCGTCGCCGGCGAACCGCCGGTGGAAGCGCCCGAGGTCGTCGTCGACCGCGATGGCGTGCCGGACCCGGCCGATCGCCTCGAGCAGGTCGGCGTCGTCGGCCGTCTCCTCGCCGGCGCGCGACAACCAGGGCTCCGGGGCCGGCAGCGCGGCGACCGCGATCCTCCCCGATCCCGGCACGGCCCAGGCGCGGGTCAGGACCGGGCGGCCGCGGACGTGCAAGAAGCGCTCGTAGATGCCGCCGCGGTGGCGTGCGACGCGGTCGGGGCCGCGGCCACCGAACCGGTACGCGCATGGTGGCTCGACCTCGACGATCAGCGAGCCGCCGCGGCCGCGGGTGGCAGCGGTCGCCTCGGTATGAGCCGGCATCAGCGGCCGAGCAGGTGAACGTCGACGAGGAAGGAGCGGCTCGCGATCACGTCGCGGTCGGTCCGGCCCCGGCGGACGGCACGGCGGCTGCGGCTGCCGGTCATCGCCTTGGCGGCGCTGACGGCGGCGACGGTCGCGGCGCCGGCGGCGATGCCACCGGCGGCGACGACGGCGATCGCGCGCACCTCGCCGCGCCAGGCGCTCAGCTCGGCCGGCGTCCGGCGCTCGGGGAGGGCGCGAACCGGGGTCTCGCCCCGCTCCTGCTCGTCTCCCGCCAGCGGCTCCTCGACCGCCTCCGCGTCAACCACCGGTGCACTGCTCATCGCCGCCAGTCTACGCACCGCCCCGGCGCTGCGACAGCCTCAAGTGGAACACTTGCGGCATGAGCGAACAGCTTTCCACGCAAGGTCCGCGAATCGAGTCCGACGTCTTCGCGAAGGCCCGTGACCACGACCGCCGGGAGATCCTCGAGCTGGCCGAGAAGGCCGACATGATGCCCTACTTCCGCCTCCTCACCTCCGCGGCGGGGCCGGTCGTCGAGATGGAGGGACGCGAGACGCTGATGCTCGGGTCGAACAACTACCTGGGCCTGACCGGCGACCCCCGCGTCAAGGCGGCCGCCCGCGACGCGCTCGACACCTACGGGACGGCGCTGACCGGCTCGCGGCTCCTCAACGGCACGATTCCCATCCACATCGAGCTCGAGGAGGAGCTCGCCGACTGGATGGGCACCGAGGCGGCCCTCGTCTTCACGACCGGCTATCAGGCGAACGTCGGCTGCATCGGGACGATCCTGCAGCCCGGCGACACCGTCATCTGCGACTCCGGCGACCATGCCTCGATTCTCGACGGCTGCCGGCTGTCGGGGGCGAAGCTGCGGCCGTTCCGCCACAACCGCATCGACAAGCTCGAGCGGATGCTCGAGCGCTCCGCCGGCGACGGCGGCGGCGTCCTCGTGGTCGTCGACGGAGTCTTCTCGATGGAGGGCGACATCTGCCCGCTCACCGAGGTGGTCGCGCTCTGCGAGCGCTACGGGGCCCGCCTGATGGTCGACGAGGCCCACGGTGTCGGGACCCTCGGCGCCCGTGGCGCCGGCGCCAGCGAGTTGCTCGGCGTGGAGGAGTCCGTCGACCTGCGAATGGGCACCTTCTCGAAGAGCTTCGCCTCCTGCGGCGGCTTCATCGCCGGGCCGGCCGAGGTCATCGACTACCTGCGGATCGCCGCCCGATCGTTCCTGTTCAGCGCTGCCGCGGTCCCGGCAGCGGTCGGCGCCGCTCTCGGCGCCCTGCGGATCATCCGCGCCGAGGGCCCGGAGCTGATGGCGAAGCTGCTCGACAACGCCGCCTACCTGCACGGCGGCCTGACCGGCCTCGGGCTCCGGGTCGTCGCGCCGACCACCCTTCCCGACGGCAGCGAGGCACTGACGCCGATCGTGCCGGTGATCGTCGGCGAGGACGTCCGGGCGGCGATGCTCTGGAAGGCGCTCTACGAGGAGGGGCTGTACACGAACGTCGCCCTGCACCCGGCGGTGCCGCCGGCCGGAGCGCTGCTTCGCACGAGCCTGATGGCGACCCACGAGACCGAGCATCTCGATCGGGCGCTGGCGGTCTTCGAGCGCGTCATCGAGCGTTCGCCCGAGCTCGTCGGCGGCTGAGCGCCCGACCCGTCACAGGCGATCGGTGTCCTAATTTCTTACCCCTCTTCGGGTAGTTTCACCTTGTCCGTTTGGTCACAAGGGCGAATCGGCGGCCGAACCCCCCCAAAAACATGCTCTTAGCGGTCCTCGCGGACGGGTTCGGGGGGTCGGGAGGGGCACGTCGCGCCCGCGGTCACTAGGGTGCCCAACGCACCGAACGCTACCGGGGTAGGAGCGAGTCGGAGGGTCCTCCTGAAGGGCCTCCGGATCCTTTGATCTGAGGATCGATCACCCTCGTCCGGTGTGAAAAACCTAGTCAAATCACCACCGCTCTCGAGCAGGAGGAGGAGTGAGTATGGAAGCTGCCTCGACGGCTGCACCCGCCGCTGTGCCGCAACATATCCGTGCCCTCGAGCACGCCAACCGGGTTCGCCTTGCACGGGCGGCCCTGAAGCGCTCGGTCCGGGCCGGAGACCTCCGGGTGGAGCAGGTAGTTCGCTCCTGCCCCTGGGAGGCGGAGACGATGACCGTCTCCGAGTTGCTTCGAAGCCAGTCGCGATGGGGCCGCACGAGGACCCGCAAGTTCCTGGTACCGCTGGCCGTCAACGAGAACCGTCAGCTCGGCCGGCTGACAATGCGCCAGCGAGAGGCGCTCGCCGGCGCTCTCGAGGAGAAGCAGGCCTCACGCCGCTGAAGTCCGTCCAGTCGCCGGCCCGGGGCGGAGAGACTCCGGGCCGGCGGCGTAGCCCGCGAGCCCCGAGCCCGAGGCCCGCTCAGCGCCGCTTCCGCTCGCGGAACGGAGAGAACCGGTAGCGATCGCCACCCGAGCGAATGCTGAACAGCCGGGTCAGCAGAAGCGCTGCGACCACGAAGACCGCCAGCCCGATCCCGGCCCGGGCGAGCTGTGGAAGCCCCGAAGGGGCGAGGTAGAAGAGCAGGCCGAGGACGATCAGCGCCGGCACGCCGGCAAGGACGGCCGTGTGCGAGCGGTATCCGGCGAAGTGCTCGCGGATGCTGAGCTCCAGCCCGCCGATCGATCCGAGCGCGAGCCCGGCGGCGATCAGGATCGGGCCGCGCGAGCCGCCGACGACGAAGAACCCGAGGATCAGCATCACGATCGCGGCGAGGACGCAGAGCTCGACGAGCGGGAAGTTGCCCCACGGAGCCGCCGGCGGCTCCTCGTCCACGGCGGCGGCCGGGCGCTTCCGGGCAGCCGGCTTCGCCCTCGCCTCCTCGGGCGCTGGTCCTGCCGGCGGAGCGGCGGCGCTGCGCGCCCGCCGCTTGCGCCGCTTACGCGCCTTCGACGAAGCCATCGTCGCTCGCGATCATCCGGGCCGGTGGTCGGTTCTGATTGGGGGCGGGACGCGCGCCGGGCACGCCCCGCAGGCTAAGGGACAGCCCGACGAGAGCTTGACCCGCCACCAGCCCGCGATCATGCCGAGCAGACCCCAGCGGGGGCGCGAATGCCAGTGCTTGCAGCTGCGCTCGCCGACGTCCTCCCCGCGAACCTGGACCCAGCGGTGCTCGGCGGGGTCGGCGATCATCCGCTCGACCAGGGCGCGGTTCGCCTCCTCGGCCTCGGCCCGGCGGCCGACCTCGGCCCGTGCCTCCGCCAGTCGATCGGCGAGGGTGTCGCGGATCCGCT
>DATAFA010000019.1:0-13295 GCA_036257785.1 Solirubrobacterales bacterium
TGGCGCCTCCGGGCGCTGAGGTCGACGCCGGCCCTCCTCTCCGAGCCCGGCGCGGCAGTACTCCTGCCCCACAGGAATCCCGAGCCCGCCCCGTTCCGGCGGGCTCGGGGCTTTTCGGGGACCGGATCCTCAGCGGCCGTACTTGTCGCGCGAGAGCTGCAGCTGCTCGGGCAGCGCGGCGCGCGGCGGCGGCGCCGGGTCGGCGACCACCGAGACGGTCTCGGCGACGCTGTGGGAGACCACGTGGTCGCCGTCGGCGGAGGTGATCACGACCTCCTCGTCGTCGGAGCTCTTCACGGTCGCCTCCATGCCGGGCTCGAAGCCGGCGTCGCGGAGGTAGTGGAGGAGCTCCTCGGCCTCGTTCTCGAAGCGGAGGATCCGGACCTTGGCGCCGACCGCGCAGTCGGCGAGGAGCGATCCGCGGATCCGGTCCTCGAGGATGATCGGATGGCCGTGCGGGCAGGTCTTCGCGTCGCCGATGGCGGCCATCATCCGCTCCTCCATCCGCGGCGACATCGCGTGCTCCATCCGCTCGGCCTCCTCGTGGACCTCGTCCCAGGGGATGCCGAGGACGTCGGTCAGGAACCGCTCGATGAGGCGGTGGCGGGTGACGATCGCCTCGGCGTGCTGGCGGCCGTCCTCGGTGAAGCGCAGCGACTTGTCGGGCTCGCGGGCGATGTAGCCGTCCTCGACGAGGCGGCCGATCATCTCGTGGACGGTCGGCGGCGAGAGCTGCATGGCCCGCGCGACGTTGGCGCCGGTCATCGGCAGCTCCGCCTCCTGGAGCCAGAAAAGCGACTGCAGGTACTCCTCCTCGGCGTCCGTCGCCTCAGTGCTGCTCATCGCATCCAGGGTACCCGGACGCGTCCATCGGCGATCGGTCCGGGCCGCTACTCGAGTGCCTGTCGCTGCGCGAGGCGGAACAGCAGCGCCAGCGACGGGCCGACGACCGCGAGGGCGACGACGAAGACGACGATCAGCGCGGTCAGGGCCGGCCCGGCGCCGGCGCCGTCGTTGACGGTCAGCGTCTCCGGCAGGAGGTACGGGTACTGGGCGACGGCCCAGCCGGCGACGACGGCGACGACGGCCCCGATCGCGAGCGGGCGCAGGGCCCGCGACCAGCCGCGGACGAGGCCGGCGAGGGTGAGCAGGCCGAGCAGCGCCGAGGCGATCACGAACGGC
This sequence comes from Solirubrobacterales bacterium, assembly GCA_036257785.1. Classification (GTDB taxonomy): domain Bacteria; phylum Actinomycetota; class Thermoleophilia; order Solirubrobacterales; family 70-9; genus RHKX01. Next base: position 1,183 of record DATAFA010000019.1, read on the forward strand.
AGGCCCTCGTCGATGAGGCCGTCGAAGATCGGCCTGGCGTCGGCGTGGAGCACGACGAGCCCGGCCGCGGCGAGGATCCCCGTCACCACCGCAGCGGCGATCGACCGCCGCAGGAAGTAGGGCTCGAGCTCCTCGTCGCCGGCCCGCCGGCAGTCGTCGAGCAGGAAGACGGAGGCGATGTAGGCGCAGCTCGCGACGAACAGGACACCGACCAGGATCGGGAGCGGGCCGACCCAACCGAGGGCGCTGCCGGAGCCACCGGCCTCGACGTCGCCGGCGGCGATCGCGCCGACGACGCACCCGAGGAAGAACGGCGTGATCAGCGACGAGACCGCGAAGACGACGTGGGCGCGGCGGGCCGCGGCGTCGCCGAAGGTGTGGCCGAAAGCGAACCCGGACCCGCGGAGGACGATCCCGACGGCGGCCAGCGCCAGCGGCAGGTACAGCGTCTCCATGATCGCCGCGAACGCAGCGGGGAATCCGGTCCAGAGGACGACCAGCGTGAAGATCAGCCAGACGTGGTTCGCCTCCCAGACCGGCCCGAGCGACAACGCCACGCGTCGCTCGACCCGCCCCCGCAGGTCGCGATCGCGCGAGCGGACCGAGAGCAGCTCCCAGACGCCGGCACCGAAGTCGGCGCCGCCGAACGTCGCATAGAGGGTCGCACCGGCCAGGAGGATCACGGCGACGACGTCGGGCTTGCTCATCGCGCCGCCTCCTCCTTCGGCTCCGCGGCGCTCGGCGGCGGGCCGTAGGGGCCACCGGCGCCGATGTCGGCGCCGGGATCCTCGCGCCGGGCGATCCGCCGCAGGGCGAAGACGGCGACGGTCCCGATCGCCGCGTAGAGGACGACCGCCCCGCCGAAGGCGAACCAGAGGCCGCCGGCGCCGGTCACGGCATCCTCGGTCCGCATCACCTCGTAGACGATCCACGGCTGTCGTCCGACCTCGGTCACGACCCAGCCGGCCTCCATCGCGACGACGGCGCCGATGCCGCTCAGGGCGACCGCGCGCAAAAACCACTTCGTCGCCGGGATGTCGCGCTTGCGCCACCAGGCGAAGCCGAGCCAGGCGCCGAGGGCGAGCAGGGCGAAGCCGATCCCGACCATCGCGTCGAAGGCGAGGTGGAGCATCGTGTTGGCGGGCGGCTCCTCGTCGTCGGGGATCTGGTCGAGGCCGGTGACGACGGTGTCGGTGCTGAAGCCGACCAGGAGCGAGTCGAGCCCGGGGATCCCGATCCCGTACTTGACGCCGTCGTCGGTGCAGATGCCGCCGAGCCACTCGGTCTGGTCGGGGCCGGTCTTCTCGATGCACTCGAAGCCCGCGAACTTCGACGGCTGATGGTCGGCGACCCCGCGGGCCGCGACGTCGCCGACGAACAATTGCACCGGGGTGAGGATCGCCGCGACGCTCAGCGGGATCAACAGGCCGAGCCGGTAGCGGCGGTCGTGACGCCGTTCCGGCTTGCGCAGCATCCCGATCGCGTAGACCGACGCGAGCCCGAAGCCGACGACCAGGTAGGCGGCGAGCAGCATGTGCGGGACCTCGTAGGTCGTGGCCGGGTTGAAGAGCGCGTTCAGCGGCTCGACGTCGGTCGGGTTCCCGGCCGAGTCGAGCTTGAAGCCCTGCGGCTGGTTCATCCACGAGTTGACGGCGACGACGCTGAACGCCCCGCCGATCCCGGCGATGAAGATCGGCACGCCCGTCCACCAGTGCTTCCAGCCGGCGATCCGCTTCCAGCCGTAGATGTAGATGGCGATGAAGATCGCCTCGGTGAAGAAGAAGATCCCCTCGATCGCGAAGCCGGTGCCGAAGACGTCGCCGAAGCGCTCCATGAACCGCGGCCAGAGCAGGCCCATCTCGAACGAGAGGACGGTGCCGGTGACGGCACCGACGGCGAACAGGACCGCTGCCGCCTTCGACCACCGGACGGCGAGGTCGAGGGCGACATCGTCGTCGTTGCGGCGGCCCTTGAACTCGGCGATCAGCATCATCGCCGGCAGCGCGACGCCGACGCAGGCGAGGATGATGTGGAAGCCGAGGGTGAACGCCATCAGCTCCCGCGCGGCGAGGAGGTTGTCGGCGACCGGCACCGCGGGCGCGAGGTTCGTCAATGCGCTCACGGACGGGAGCCTAACCCGCCCGCGAGCGACCCCCCGATCGGGCTACTTGACCTTGCCGGTGCGCTTCGTCGTCGTGAAGCCGGTGGAGTCGCCGCGGATGAAGACCTCGGTGCGGAGCCTGCCGACGCCGTTGCGGCCGCCGAACACCTTGCGGCCGCGCTTCGTCAGCTTCAGCGCCAGGGTCTTCGTGTCACCGGCATCGACGCGGATGTTCTTGCCGCGGGCGAGGACGGCGTTCTTGCCGCGGGCGTGCTTGCCCTTCGGGGCGCCCTCGAGCTTCAGCCGGGCCTTGCGGCAGCTGTAGTTGGCGCTGTCGTCGCAGCTCATCGCGACCTTCAGCCTCTTGCCCTTGACCGTCGGCTTTCCGGCCAGCCCCAGGTCGCCCTTGATGCTGACCGCATCGGCGTAGCCGGGCGCCAGCTCGACGCCGGGGCGGTCCGGCAGGACCTTCGGCGCCGGGGCGGTGACGAGGCCGCCGAGCGCCCCCGGGGCCTCGAGGACCGGGACGCGGAGGTCGACGTCGTCGATCGTCGCGGACTGCTGGTCGTTCGACGGGCGCCCGTAGTTGCTGAGGAAGCCGCCCGGGGTCTTCTGCGCCGCGTCACGGGGCAGCAGCTCGAGCCGGAGGACGTGTCCCTCCTCGACCTTCCAGCCGTTCGCGAAGAGCTGGAACACCTGCAGGCCCTGGTTGGTCGGGCGCCAGAGGCCGCGCTCGACGAGCGTCTTCGTCGTGCCGTCGGGCGAGACGTCGACGAGGCGCGCGGCGATCTGGGAGGTGTCGCCGGGCAGGGTGATCCTCGCGACCACCGTCGCCGCGCCCATCACCGTGTAGCCGCCGGCCGGTGCCGGGGGCAGCTCGTAGTCGGCGGTGCCCTGCTCCTTCGCGCCGGGAGCGCTCGTGCAGGCCGTCGCTCCGAGCGGGTTGAAGGCGGCGCCGACCGCGGTGTCGCCGCCGTCGGCGTCGACCGTCTGCGCGCCGCCGTCGTCGACGACGCGGATCTCGCCCGGCGCGATCGAGGCCCAGTCGGGGGCCGTGTACGGACCGGCGCCGTCGGTCCCGTTCGGGCAGGTCTGGGTGTAGGTGGTGACGTTCGAAGCCGGCTCGGGACCGGTGCCCTTCAGGTAGTGGGCGACCCACTCGTCCTCGAGATCCTCGAGGGCGGCGCGCACGTTGTCCTGGTTCTGGCCGCGGGCGTGCCCGAACGAGCCGAAGAACAGCGCCAGCGGGCTGTCGGGGAACTCGGCCCGAGTCCGGTTGTAGAAGCGGGTCGCCTCGTTGACCGGGAAGAGATCGTCGGTGAAGCCGGAGCTGATCAGCAGCGGCGCCGGCGACTCGCTGTGGTCGACGCCGTAGGCGGAGTGGTAGGTGTCGATCTCGTCGACGATCGCCTTTATGGCGGGGTCGTCGTCGTAGGGCTCGCCGGCGTCGAGCCGGGCCTTCCAGCCGTTGATGTCGGCGCGCGGATCGCTGCCGGCCGGCGCCTTGAACCCCTGCGTCGAGAGTCCCTGGACGTAGGACTCCTTCATCACCCCGGTGCGGCCGAAGTAGCCGGCGTCCTCGATGTAGTCGAGGTTGTTGCCGTTCGGAGCGAGGGCGTAGGTGAGCTCGCTCCAGGGGATGTTCGGGGACGCCACCGCGAGGCTCATCGGGGTGCCGTCAGGGCTCTCCCAGGGAACCAGCGTCCCGTCGAGCTCCATCGTCCGGTCCTTGAGCGCGGCGAGCTCGAGCGACATGCCGCCGCCGTAGGAGCCGCCCGTGGCAGCGATCTTGTCGGGCTCGATCAAGCCCTGGTCGACGAGCTTGCCGAGGAAGAGCTGCGTGTCGCGGAGCTCGTAGCGGATGTCCATCAGGTGGACGTAGCCCTTCTCGCAGCCGGTCGGGTCGGCATCGCGCGAGGCCTGGCTGCCGCAGGACTCGCCGAAGCCGCGCTGGCTCAGCGAGTAGACGGCGTAGCCCTGGTCGAGCCAGCGCTGCATCGACTTGAAGCTGAACTTCGACCCGCCGTAGCCGTGGTAGACGCCGACGACCGGGTAGGGCGCCGAGCCGGTGCTCGGGAAGGCGACGTTGACGTCGAGCGGGATCCCGTCGAAGGTCTTAGTGGTGCTGCGATCGCTCGGCAGCGCGGGGGAGACGGTCGAGGTGATGCTGTCGCCGGCGCGGATCGATCCGCACCAGGTCTGGCCGGTCGCGCCGGCGACGTTGCCGTCGGCGGTCACCTCGCCGCAGGTGACGTCGCCACCGAAGACGCTCGCCGCCTCCGGCGCCGCGACGGCCGACGGCGCCGCGATCAGCGCGACGAGGATTCCCAACAACAGCGCGAGCTTCCGCAAGATTCTCTCCCTCTCCAGGATTCGGGTGCGCCCGGGTCTCCGTCCGGGCCGGGGAAGCCTAGTGGAGGGAATTCGAGGGTGTGACGGTTCCGCCCGTCAGCGCTGCGCGAGCGTCGCGACGACGGCCTCGTAGACGCCGTCGCCCATCCGGCCGTCGGTGACGGTGACGTTGTCGAAGGCGCCGAGCGCGGTTCGGAGCGCCTCGTCCTTCTCGTAGCCGTTCGCCATGCAGAAGAATCGGCCGACGTACTCGGCGGCGCCGAGGTCCTCGATCGAGTCGCCGGCGGCGATGCATTCCTCGCGGCGGTAGCCGCGGGCGCGGAGGTGGGCGCCGACCGCCTTGCCCTTGCTCGCTCCGCCGGGGACGAGGTGGTAGGCGTGGGCGATCTCGATCCCCTCCATCGGCCGGCTGATCGCGCCGTTGTCCAGGAACCGGAGCCCGTCGCCGTCGGGGTGGGCGGCGACCAGCTCGTTGACCTCGGCGACGTCGACCTTGCCGCGGAACAGGAGCGAGAGCACCCGGCCCTCGTGCCAGGGGGCGTGGTACTCGAGCCGGCCGGCGAACCGCTCGAAGAGCATCGCCGGGATCCCCGAGGCGATCATCCGCTCGGCCGGGGTGCCGCGATCGTCGGGGACCCAGCTCTCCCCGGTCAGGAGCGTCCGCTCGCGGTCGATCACCATCCCGCAGCCGGCCTCGTAGATGTAGGAGCTCTGGCCCATCAGCCGCGAGTCCGACAGCACCTGCGCCTCGCGGCGGCCGGACATGACGACGACCTCGACCCCGGCCCGGTGGCAGGCCTCGAGCAGCAGCGCCTGGTTGCGCGAGAAGTTGCCGTCGGCGTCGGCGAACAGCGAGCCGAACCTGCCCAGCAGGGTGCCGTCGAGATCGGTGTAGAGGCAGCGCAGGGCCATCGGCTGCCAGCGTAATGGCCGCCGCCCGGAAGCTGCGGGTTGCCGCCGGCGCGGGCTTGGCGGCCCCGCGCGAAGCTGAGATAGTGACCGTCATGCTGACCAACCCCTTCACCGGCCAGACGATCGAGCGCGTCTCCGAGAGCGAGGAGGTACTCGTCATGGAGACCTCCTACGCGGCCGGCGGGGCCCCGGCCCCGGCGCACTTCCATCCCGCCCAGGACGAGCGCTTCGTGGTCCTCTCGGGCGCGGTCCGGGCAGCGGTCGACGGCGAGGAGAAGGTCCTCCGCGAAGGCGACGAGCTGATCGTCGCGGCGGGGACGCCGCACGAGTTCGGCGGTCATCCCGAGGAGACCGCAACCGTCCGCTGGGAGGTCCGCCCGCCGCTTCGCACCTGGGAGTTCTTCGAGGGCCTGTTCGGCTCCCTGCACACGCACGCCGAGGGGCGCGGCGAAGAGGCCGGCTTCGACGTCGCCGAATACGACGACGTCTTCCGGCTCGCCTGATTCAGATGGCCGACCCAGGTCGACCATCTGAGATGGCCACCTGGCGCCTCGCCGACCGCACCCTCGACCTCGATCGGCCGATCGGGGCGGGGATCGTCAACGTCACCGTCGACTCGATGTACGCGGGAGCGCGCAGCGGCACCGCCGAGCAGGCCGTCGCCGACGGGATCGGGCTGGCCGCGGCCGGCTTCGAGATGCTCGACGTTGGCGCCGTGGCCGCCCGCTCCGGGCCTCCCGTCGCCGCCGCCGACGAGATCGAGCGCCTGATCCCCGCCGTCGCCGGCCTCGTCGAGCGGGCCGGCGTCCCGGTCAGCGCCGACACCTACGAGCCCGAGGTCGCGGGCGCCGCCGTCGCGGCGGGCGCGGCCGCGATCAACGACATCGGCGGCGGCGCCGATCCGATGCTCGAGGCGATCGCCGCCGCCGGCTGCGGCTACGTGCTGATGCACATCGAGGGGCCGCCGCGGGTCGACCGCCCGGCGCCGGCCTACGCGGACGTCGTCGACCGGCTCAAGGGGTTCTTCTCGGAGCGGATCGAGCGGGCGATCGCCCTCGGGGTCGCCGAGGAGGCGATCGCGATCGACCCTGGGCTCGACTTCGACCTGACCGTCGCCGACGACGTCGAGATCCTGCGCCGGCTCGAGGAGCTGCACGAGCTCGGCCGCCCGCTCTACGTCTCGCTCTCCCGCAAGGACTTCATCGGCGCCCTGCTGGCCGGCTCCTGGGAGCGACGCCTGCCGGCCGAGGAGCGCGGCAGCGGGACGATCGCGGCCGCGGCGCTGGCCGCCGCCAAGGGGGCGCAGATCCACCGGCTGCACGACCTCGAGGCGCTCGACGCGGTCCGGATGGCGGGGCAGATAACCCCGACCGAATGCTCCGGGCTTCGCCCGTCCGCTTCGGCCGGTCGGCGCGCCGCTACGGGGCGGGATGACATGGATTTCGGGCCCAAACGGAGGTGAGCAGCCGCTCGGATCAAGCCGCGGACCTTCCCTGGGGCTCGGCGATCGACGAGGCGTGGCGCGCTGCGATCGATCCCGGCCGCGCTGACGGCCGCCTTGTCGCCGAGAGCGCCGAGCGCGAGCAGGAAGCGAGCGAGGTGCCGCTGCCCACCCAGCTCCATCCCGACCTGCGGGCCGCGCTCGAGCGGAGCGGGATCACGACCCTCTACGCCCACCAGCTCGAGGCGCTGCGCGCCAGCGAGACCGAGAACGTGATCGTCACCAGCGGCACCGCCTCCGGTAAGTCGCTCGCCTTCAACATGCCGGTGCTGGATGCGATCGCTCGCGACCCGAAGGTCCGGGCGCTCTACCTCTACCCGACGAAGGCCCTGGCTCAGGACCAGGCCCGGAAGCTCGCGGAGATCGCGCCGGGCGGGCTGCGGCCGGCGATCTACGACGGCGACACCCCGCGCGAGGAGCGCCCGGCGATCCGCCGCGGCTCGAACCTGATCCTGACCAACCCGGACATGCTCCACGTCGGCGTCATGCCCCATCACCGCAACTGGGGCGACGTCTTCGCCAACCTCCGCTTCGTCGTCGTCGACGAGGCCCATGTCTACCGCGGCGTCTTCGGCTCCCACGTCGCCAACGTGCTCCGGCGGCTGCGCCGGATCGCGGCGCTCGACCGCTCCGAGCCACGGTTCATCCTCACCTCGGCGACGATCGCCAACCCGCTCGAGCTCGCCGAGCGGCTGGTCGGAACGCCCTTCCACCCGATCGAGACCGACGCCGCCCCGCGGGCCGGGCGCCGGATCGCGATCTGGAACCCGCCGCTGACCGACCGCGCCGCCGGCGCCCGCCGCTCGGCGCTCGCCGAGGCCGCGGACATGCTCACCGACCTGACCCTCGCCGCGACGCGGACGATCTGCTTCGTCGGCAGCCGCCGCGGCGCCGAGCTGATCCACAAGTTCACCCGCGATCAGCTCGTCGAGCGCGGCCGCCGCGACCTCGCCGACGCGATCGCTCCCTACCGCGCCGGCTACACCCCCCAGCAGCGGCGCGAGATCGAGGCCCGCCTCGCCGCCGGCGAGCTGCGCGCGGTCGTCGCCACGAACGCGCTCGAGCTCGGGATCGACATCGGCGAGCTCGACGCGGCGATCTGCGTCGGCTTCCCGGGCACCGTCGCCAGCCTCCGGCAGATGTGGGGACGGGCGGGCCGCCGCCGCGACGGCCTCGCCGTCTACCTCGCCGGCATCGACGGGCTCGACCAGTTCTTCTGCCGCCACCCGACCGAGTTCCTGACCCGGCCGGTCGAAGCGGCGATCCTCGACCACCGCAACGAGCGGATCCAGTCCGCCCACCTCCTCGCGGCCGCCTTCGAGGCGCCGCTCGGCTCCGCGCGCGACGACGAGATCCTCGGCGCCGGGTGGCGCGAGCGGGCCGACGCGCTGCTCGTCCACGGGTACCTGCGGAAGGGCCGGTCAGGGCTCCTCGCCGTCCGCGGTTCCGGCTACCCGGCGGGCGGCGTCAGCCTCCGCTCGGCATCGGCCGATGCGGTGACCGTCGTCGACGCCGAGAGCGGCGAGCTCCTCGGCACCGTCGAGGCGGAGCGGGCGTTCTCGACCGTCCACCCGGGCGCCGTCTACCTCCACCTCGGTCGCTCCTACGAGGTTCGCGAGCTCGACCTCGACCTGCGCCGGGCGATCGTCGAGCCGTTCAGCGGCGACTGGTACACGCAACCGCGCCAGGAGACCGACGTCTACATCGAGCGGATCGAGGCCAAGCGCGACGTCCTCGGCGTCGAGCTCCACTTCGGGATCGTCTCGGTCAGCGAGCAGGTGATCGCCTTCCAGCGCAAGCGGATCGGGGACGGCCACGGCGACGAGGCCTTCGATTTCGTCGCCCTCGATCTGCCCGAGCAGAGCTACGCGACCCAGGCGCTCTGGTACGTGCTCCCCAACGAGCTCGCCGGTCCCGAGGCGCTGCCGCCGGACGTCCAGCTCGGCGCCCTGCACGCCTCCGAGCACACCCAGATCGCGGTCCTGCCATTGCTGGCGATGTGCGATCGCTGGGACATCGGCGGGCTGTCGACGAACGTGCACATGCAGACCGGCCGGCCGACGATCTTCATCTACGACGGCCACCCCGGCGGCGTCGGGATCTCCCGTCGCGGCTACGACGAGTTCCCGCGGCTCGTCGGCGACGCCGCCCGGCTCGTCGGCGAGTGCCCGTGCGCCGAGGGCTGCCCCTCCTGCGTGCAGAGCCCGAAGTGCGGCAACCTCAACGACCACCTGCACAAGGGCGGCGCGATCGAGTTGATGGAGAACATGCTCGCCTCGTAGGCCGCCGTCCCTGAGCCCGGATAGCCTGACCGGCGACGGCGGTCGCCGTTCGCATTCATGTCAGAGCATTCGCGATGAGCAAGACCACCACCGGCGCGGTCGCCGCAGCCTCCGGACTCGTGCTCGCCACGCTGGCGACCGGGCAGTTCCTGATGGCCCTCGACACGACGGTGATGAACACGGCCATCGCCACCGTCGCCGACGACCTCGGCACGACCGTGACCGGCATCCAGACGGCCATCACCCTCTACACGCTGGTGATGGCCTCGCTGATGATCACCGGCGGCAAGCTCGGCGAGATCATCGGCCGCAAGCGCGCCTTCTCGATCGGCTGCATCATCTACGCCTGCGGCTCGCTGACCACGTCGCTGTCGCCCAACCTGACCATCCTGGTGATCGGCTGGTCGCTGCTCGAGGGTCTCGGCGCGGTGCTGATCATGCCGGCGATCGTCGCCCTGGTCGCAGCGAACTTCGGTCGCTCCGAGCGGCCGCGCGCCTACGGGCTCGTGGCGGCCGCCGGGGCCTGCGCGGCCGCCATCGGGCCGGTCGTCGGCGGCGCGTTCACGACCTACGCCTCGTGGCGCTGGGTCTTCGCCGGCGAGGTCGTCGTCGTCCTCGGGATCCTCCTCCTCGCCCGGCGGATCAACGACACCCCGCCCGAGAAGGACGTCCACCTCGACGTCGGCGGGACCGTGCTGTCGGCCCTCGGCCTCGGCCTCGTCGTGATGGCGATCCTCAAGTCCGGGTCCTGGGGCTTCGTCCAGCCGCAGCCGGAGGCGCCGACGATCTTCGGGCTCTCACCGGTGATCTGGATGGTCCTGGCCGGCGGCGTCGCGATGGCCCTCTTCCTCGCCTGGGAGAACCGGCGGGTCGAGCGTGGGCAGGGGGTTCTGATCGACCCCTCGATGCTCCGCAACCTCCAGCTCCGCAACGGCGTCATGTCGTTCCTGTTCATGTTCCTCGTCCAGGCGGGGCTGTTCTTCGCGGTGCCGCTGTTCCTCTCGGTCGCCCTCGGCCTGTCGGCGATCGAGACCGGCGTCCGGCTGCTGCCGCTCTCGCTCACGCTGCTGGCCTTCGCGGTCGGGGTTCCGAAGCTGTTCCCCGACGTCTCGCCGCGCCGGGCGGCGCGGATCGGCTTCGTCGTGCTGTTCGCCGGCCTGGTGCTGCTGATCGGGCTGCTCGACATCGGCGCCGGCGCGGAGATCGTCACCTGGCCGCTGCTCCTCGCCGGCGCCGGACTCGGCTGCCTGGCCTCGCAGCTCGGCAGCGTCACCGTCTCCGCGGTGCCGGACTCCCAGAGCGGCGAGGTCGGCGGCCTCCAGAACACCGGCACCCAGCTCGGCGCCTCGATCGGCACGGCGCTGGCCGGGGCGATCCTGATCGCCGCCCTCGCCACGTCGTTCTTCACCGGCATCCAGACGAACCCCGCCGTCCCCGACGCCCTCGCCGCCCAGGCCGAGACTGAACTCGCCAGCGGCGTCCAGTTCGTCTCCGACGACCAACTCCAAACCGCCCTCGCCGACGCCGGCGTCCCGCAGCCGACCGCCGACGCCGTCGTCGACGAGAACGCGCAGAGCCGGATCGACGGTCTCCGATCCGCACTCGCGATCCTCGCGATCCTCGCCCTCGTCGCGCTCGTGTTCACCCGCGGCATCCCCGTGATCCAGCCCGGCAACCAGTCGAAGCCGGCAGCGGTCACCTAGCTGATTCAGCGGCAGCCACGGAACTCCGAATGGCGGATAGACATCGACTGTCGATGGAAATCCACCACTCGCCGAGACGGCATCGGCTGAGTCCCGCCGCGCTTGACGCTGCACCCATGCCCTGACTACGGTCGTCGGCGAGGTTGAGGTCCCCCGGGACTTCCGGAACGGCCGGGACCGTATGAGAGGGGGAGGTGCTGCCCGCGCGTCATGGACAACCTCGTTTCCAGCCTCGATCCTGCGACCCAGAGCTCTGGTGGCGCGGCCGATGGCGCGTTTCCGCTGCACGGGCTGGGACGGTTGCGCGTGCCGGCTAGGGCGGAGCGGTCGGAGCGCAAGCTGATCCGCGAGGCCAAGCGCGGATCGAAGGAGGCGTTCGAGGCGCTGTTCCGGATCCACTGGCCGCGGGTTCACCGGACCTCGTACCTGATCGTCCGCGACGCCGCCGCAGCCGAGGACATCGCCCAGGAGTCGTTCGTGGCCGCGCTTCGCCATCTCGGCAGCTTTGACGCGCGCCGGCCGCTCGGGCCATGGCTGAACCGGATCGTCGTCAACCGCTCGATCGACTGGACCCGGACCCGGCGTCTGCGGGCCGAGGTCCAGGCCGATCCCGGTGGTGAAGGCCGCGTCGGGGTCGGCCGCGAACGACTCCTGGGCGCCGCTCCGGAGGAGCCCGAGGCCGAGGTCTCCGACGAGCTGATGACGGCGCTCGCCCAGCTCTCGGCCGAGCGGCGGGCGGTCGTCGTGATGAGGTACCTGCTCGACTACACGCCGTCGGAGATCGCCAAGTCGCTCGACCTCCCGACCGGAACCGTCAACTCCCGGCTCCGGCGGGCGCTGGATCAGCTCGGCGTCGCCTACGAGGAGCGGGCCGATGCCTGATCTCGGCCGAGAGCTGCGACGGATCGAGATCCCGGGCGCCGCGGAAAGCGAGGGCCGCGCCTGGCGGCTGCTCGACGCCGCCTACGAGGAGCGGGGAACCGAGCGCGCACCGATGCCGGGGTGGCCGCGGCGCCGGCTGCGCTGGCTCGGGGCGTCGATCCTGACCCTGATCGTCGGCGCGGCAGTTGCCTGGACCCCCGCCGGCGCCGCGGTCCGCGAGTGGATCGGCGACGCGATCGACGATGTCGGTGAGCCCGACGCCCGGCCGGTCCTGACCCATCTGTCGGCGCCGGGTTCGCTGCTCGTGCAGTCGAACGCCGGGATCGCGGTCGTCCACGAGGATGGATCGAGGCGGATTCTCGGCGACTTCGACGAGGCCG
>DATAFA010000029.1:0-6644 GCA_036257785.1 Solirubrobacterales bacterium
GGCCGCCTTCGAGTCGATCATCGCGACGCTCCGGGACGCCGGCCTGAACGGGTCCGAGGCGCGGGTGATCCTCGAGAAGCCGTTCGGCCACGACTACGAGTCGGCCGTCGAGCTCAACGAGGTCCTCCACGGGGCCTTCGACGATTCGCAGATCTTCCGGATCGACCACTTCCTCGGCAAGGAGGCGGTCCAGAACATCCTCGCGCTGCGCTTCGCGAACGGGCTGTATGAGCCGCTCTGGAACCGCAACAACATCGAGTTCGTGCAGATCGACGTCCCGGAGACCCTCTCGATCGGCGATCGCGCCGGCTTCTACGAGGGCACCGGCGCCTACCGCGACATGGTCGTCACCCACCTCCTGCAACTGCTCAGCTACATCGCCATGGAGCCGCCGGTGGCGCTCTCGTCGAAGGCCCTGCACGAGGAGAAGAACAAGGTCATGCAGGCCTACCGGATGATCGACCCCGCGAAGGTCGTCCGCGGCCAGTACGAGGGCTACCTCGGCGAGCCCGGCGTCGCCCCGGAGTCGAGCACCGAGACCTTCGTCGCGGTCGAGGTCGAGATCGACAACTGGCGCTGGGCCGGGGTGCCGTTCTACCTGCGGACCGGCAAGTGCATGGCCGAGTCCCGGCACATGGTCGTGCTCGACTTCCGCGAGCCGGCGATGAAGATGTTCCCGAGCGAGGTCCAGCACCAGGGCGCCAACCAGCTCGTCTTCGAGCTCTCCGAGCCGGGCTCGATCACGGCCGACTTCCAGGCGAAGGTGCCAGGGGCGACGATGGAGCTCGGGCCGGCCCGCATGGTCTTCCGCTACGACCAGTCGTTTTTGACCGACAATCAGCTCGAGGCCTACGAGCGCCTGATCCACGACGCGATGCTCGGCGACGGCACCCTGTTCACGAACGCCGAAGGAATCGAGCGCCTCTGGGCGGTCAGCGCCGACGTGCTCGAGCATCCGAGCCCGGTCCATCCCTACCCTCAGGGGTCGTGGGGCCCGCCGGCCGCGATCGACCTGGTCGCCCCCAACAGGTGGCGGCTGCCCGAAGCAGAGTTTCACCCACCAAGAGCTGACAGCGAGTAGAGGAGCGAAGAGATGAGCAGCGCATCGACGGCAACCAAGCAACTGCACGACGCGGGCCAGAGCCTCTGGCTCGACTACATCACCCGCGACATCGTCCGGGACGGCACCCTGAAGCGATACATCGACGAGCTGTCGCTGACCGGGCTGACCTCGAACCCGACGATCTTCGACAAGGCGCTGCGCGGGGGCGACGACTACGACGAGCAGATCGCCGAGCTGACCGCCCAGGGCAAGGGCGGCGATGAGCTCTTCTTCGAGCTCGCGATCACCGACCTCCAGGGTGCCGCCGATCTCTTCCGGCCGGTCCACGACCGCACCGACGGGGTCGACGGCTTCGTCTCGCTGGAGGTCTCGCCGCTGCTCGCCTACGACACCGCCGCGACGACCAAGTGGGCGAGCACGCTGCACGAGAAAGCCGATCGCCCGAACCTCTACATCAAGATCCCGGGCACGCCGCAGGGCCTCGACGCGATCACCGAGTCGATCGTCGCCGGGATCCCGATCAACGTGACGCTGCTGTTCGACGCCGAGCAGTACCGGCAGCAGGCCGACGCCTACATGAAGGGCGTGGAGCGGCGGATCGAGCGCGGCGAGGACCCGAAGATCGAGTCCGTGGCGTCGGTGTTCGTCAGCCGCTGGGACGTGGCCGTCGCCGAGCGGGTGCCCGCCGAGCTCAAGGACCGGCTCGGGGTCGCCGCCGCGATCCGCGCCTACGTCGCCTATCGGGAGCTGCTCGCGTCGGATCGCTGGCAGCGGCTCGAGAACGAGGGCGCCCGCCCGCAGCGACTCCTCTTCGCCTCGACCGGGACCAAGGACCCCGAGCTGCCGAAGACCAAGTACGTCGACGAGCTGGCCGCCCCGAACACGGTCAACACGATGCCCGAGGAGACCCTGCTCGCCTACGCGGAGGGGGACGGGCTGCAGGGGCTGCTCCCCGCCGACGGGGGCGACAACGAGTCGCTGCTCGCCGAGTTCACCGCAGCCGGCATCGACCTCGACGAGCTCGCCACCCAGCTGCAGACGGAGGGGGCCGATAAGTTCGAGAAGTCGTGGTCGGACCTGCTCGATTGCATCGCCGGCAAGGAGAGCGCCGTCGGGACGGCCCGCTGAGGTGACCTCGCTCGGCCCTGCCGGCGCCGCCGGCATGAAGTCGCTGCCCGGTTGGGAGCGGTTGGTCGCCAACCACGCGGCAGTCGGCGACCGGCATCTGCGCGACCTGTTCGCCGCCGATCCGGGACGTGGTGAGCGGCTGGTCGCCGCGGCGGAGGGCCTGCACCTCGACTACTCGAAGAACCGGGTCGACGACGAGACGATCCGCCTGCTCGTCGCGCTTGCCGCCGATGCCGGGCTCCGCGAGCGGACCGAGGCGATGTTCTCGGGACAGCGGATCAACGTGACCGAGGATCGCTCCGTCCTCCACGTCGCGCTGCGGATGCCGCGCGAGCGCTCACTGATCGTCGACGGCCGCGACGTCGTCGCCGACGTCCACGAGGTGCTCGACCGGATGGCCTCGTTCAGCGATCGGATCCGCAGCGGCGAGTGGACCGGGCACACGGGTAGGCGGATCCGCAACGTCGTCAACATCGGCATCGGCGGCTCCGACCTCGGCCCGGTGATGGCGTATCGGGCGCTGCGCCACTACTCCGACCGCGATCTCACGGTCCGCTTCGTCTCCAACGTCGATGCGACCGACTTCATCGAGAAGACCCACGACCTCGACCCCGCCGAGACGCTGTTCGTGATCGCGTCGAAGACGTTCACGACGCTCGAGACGATGACGAACGCCCGCAGCGCCCGCGAGTGGTCGCTGGCGGCGCTCGGCGATCGCGCTGCCGTCGCCAAGCACTTCGTCGCCGTCTCGACGAACGCCGAGGAGGTCTCGTCGTTCGGGATCGACACCGCCAACATGTTCGGCTTCTGGGACTGGGTCGGGGGTCGCTACTCGATGGACTCGGCGATCGGTCTGACGACGATGATCGCGATCGGCCCCGAGCGCTTCGCCGAGATGCTGGCCGGCTTCCACGCGATCGACGAGCACTTCCGGACGGCGCCGTACGAGGAGAACCTGCCGGCGCTGCTGGGCCTGCTCAACGTCTGGTACGCGGAGCTGTTCGGGACCGAGACGGTGGCCGTCCTCCCCTACGAGCAGTACCTCGAGCGCTTCCCGGCCTACCTGCAGCAGCTGACGATGGAGTCGAACGGCAAGCACGTCCGCCTCGACGGAACCGCGGTCGACTATGCGACCGGGCCGATCTTCTGGGGCGAGCCGGGAACGAACGGGCAGCATTCCTTCTACCAGCTGATCCACCAGGGAACGCACCTGATCCCCTGCGATCTGATCTTCTTCGCCCGCGGGCTCAACCCGCTCGGGGACCACCACGATCTGCTCGTCGCCAACGTCTTCGCACAGGCCGAGGCGCTGGCGTTCGGCAAGACCGGCGACGAGGTCCGCGCCGAGGGCGTCCCCGAGCGCCTCGTCCCCCACAAGACCTTCGAGGGCAACCGGCCGACGAACGTGCTGATGGCGGAGCGCCTCGACCCGGCGACGCTCGGCAAGCTCGTCGCCCTCTACGAGCACAGCGTCTTCACCCAGGGGACGATCTGGGGGATCGACTCCTTCGACCAGTGGGGCGTCGAGCTCGGCAAGACCCTCGCGAAGCGGATCGTCCCCGAGCTCCAGTCCCGCGAGGAGCCCGAGCTCGACCACGACAGCTCGACGAACGCCCTGATCCGCAGGTACCGCGAGCTGCGCGACTAGACGACCAGCAGCGCCGCTCCGAGGGCGCCGCCGAAGTCGCCGAGGGCGGCGACCTCGAACCCGGGCGGGTCGTCCTTGTCGAAGAGGTTCCTGCCGATCCGCTTGCGGATCTCCGGGCCGAGGCGCTCGCCGAAGCGGACCCCGAGGCCGCCCCCGAGGATCACGATCTCGGGGTCGAGCAGGTTCACGGCCGAGGCGATCCCGACGCCGAGCGCCTTGACCGCGCGATCGATCAGATCGATCGCCATCTTGTCCTCGTGGTCGAGCGCGCGCTCCCAGACGCCGCTCGTCAGCCGCGGCTTGCCGTGCTTGGCCATCAGCTTGAAGAGATCGGTGTGGTCTCCGTCCTCGACCCGCCTGCGGGCTTCGGTCTCCATCGCCGAGCGGCCCGCGTAAGCCTCCATGCAGCCCTGGTTCCCGCACGGGCACGGCGCGCCGTCGCGCTTGACGACCATGTGCCCGATCTCGCCGGCGGAGCCGCGACCGTGCCACTGCTTGCCGCCGAGGATCAGCCCGCCGCCGACTCCCGTCCCCCAGAAGACGCCGAGGACCGAGTCGTGACCGCGCCCGGCCCCGAGCTCGTACTCGGCGTGGGTGGCCACACCGACGTCGTTGCCGACCGCCACCCTCGTCCCGAGCTCCTGCGCCAGGGTCGCGCCGAGCGGGAAGCTGTCGGCCCAGGCGGGCAGGTTCTTGGCGTTCGACACCGCCCCGGTCGCCGCGTCGACCTCGCCCGGTGAGCCGACCCCGACGCCGCGCAGCGACGACGGCTCGACCCCGGCGGATTCCGCCGCCTCGCGGAGCGCGCCGGCCATCGCGTCGGCCACGCCCGGCGGCCCGTCGTCGTGGGGGGTGGGGCAGCGGGATTCGCCGATCACCGTGTTCTCGGCATCGACGACGATCGCCTGGATCTTCGTCCCGCCGAGGTCGATCCCGCCGCGGTTGGCCCTCCGCCTGATCGGTGTCATCTATTCGCGCTCCTCGTCGTCGTCGCCGTCGCGCAGCAGCACCCGCGCCGGCGCGCCGTCGGTGTCCGGCAGCCTCATCGGCAGACAGATCAGCTCGTAGGAGCCCGGCTCGATCCCGCGCAGATCGAGGCCCTCGAGCGCGACGACGCCGTTGCCGAGCAGGGCGAGATGGGCGTCGTGGTCGCCGATCGACAGGTAGTCGATGCCGATCAGCCGGATTCCGCGCTCGAGCACGAGCTCGGCGCCGCTGCCGTCGAGGCGCACGAAGTCGTGGGTGAACTCGGCGCGGTCCCAGAGTCGCGAGTTCGGCGTCTTCAGGATCACCCGCTCCGTGCCGGCCGGGATCGCCGCGGCCTCGAGCGTCGCCCGGTCGATCGCCTCGCCGGGGTCGGCGATCTCGACGAGCAGGCAGGGTCCCAGCATCGCATCGAGGGGAAGGGCGTCGACGCCGTCGCCGTCGTCGTAGAAGTGCAGGGAGCCGTCGATGTGGGTCCCCGTGTGGACGCCCATCGTCAGGCGGCTGACGTTGGCGCCGTCGCCGCCGTCGATCGTCAGGGCCCGCTCGACCTCGACTCCCGGGTTACCGCGGTAGACGATCATCCCCGGCCGGATCGGGATCGAGACATCGTGCAGCGCCACGGCGACGAGACTATCCGGAGTCCCTCCCGTCGCGCCGTTATCGTCACGGGCGGTTTGCACCCCACCGGCCTCTCCAGCAGCAGATGAGCGAGAGCTACATCGGCATCGACGTCGGCGGGACGAAAGTGGCCGTGGCCGTGCTCGAGGGCGGCGAGCTCAGCCACCGCGGCATTCAGCCGACCGAGCTCGGCGAGGCCGACGCCCTCGTCGACGAGATCTGCTCGCTCGTCGACTCGGTCCGGACCGAGTCGGTGCGGGCGGTCGGCATCGGCGTCCCCTCGGTGGTCGACTTCGACGCCGGGCGGATCCGCGCCTCGGTCAACATCCCGCTCGCGGACCTGCCGCTGCGCGACCTGCTCGAAGAGCGGATCGGTCTGCCCGTGTTCATCGACAACGACGCGAACGTGGCCGCGCTCGCGGAGGCGTGCTCGGGCGGCGAGATCGAGGTCGAGAACCTGGTGATGTTCACCGTCGGAACCGGAGTCGGCGGCGGGATCGTCGTCAACGGGCGCCCCTATCGGGGGGCGAGCGGGGCAGCCGCGGAGCTCGGGCACATCATGATCGGCGCCGAGCTGACCGCCGGCGCACCGGAGGCGGGCAGGTTCCCGCAGCGCGGGTCGCTCGAGTCGCTCGCCGCCGGCCGGGCGCTCGACCGGCTCGCGCGCGACGCCGCCGAGCAGCAGCCGGATTCCGCGCTCGGCCGGCTCGGCGCCGGCGCGGAGAAGGTCGACGGACATGACGTCGTCGCGGCCGCCGAGGACGGCGACGAGGTCGCGGTCGGCCTGCTGCGGATCCTCGGCGAGCGGCTCGGGATTGGCATCGCGAACGTGATCAACTCGTTCGATCCCGACGTCGTCGCGATCGGCGGCGGCGTCTCGACCGCGGGCGAGCTCCTGCTCGAGCCGGCGCGGCGGGCGGCCGAGGCTTACGTGCTGCCCGGAGTGGGAACGAAGACGGAGATACGACTCTCCAGGTACGGGCCGACGGCCGGCGTGCTCGGAGCCGCGATTCTTGCCAAACACGAACTGACCAGACGAGAGGAAGGCCCATGACCGAGGAGACGAAGGCGGCGACGGCGCGGGACCGGGGGGCGACGGAGCTCGACGAGCTCGCGATCGACACGATCCGGACGCTGGCCATGGATGCGGTCCAGAAGGCGAACTCCGGCCATCCCGGGACGCCGATGGGACTGGCGCCG
>DATAFA010000033.1:0-7028 GCA_036257785.1 Solirubrobacterales bacterium
GCCAGGGCCCTCGCCCCCGGCCGGAGTCCCGCTATAGTCCCCCGCCGCCTATGGCCACGCTCACCTACGAGATGATCCTGATGCTCGACCCGCAGGCCGGGGACGAGCAACGCGACAAGATCGCGGCCGACGTCAAGTCGAAGCTCGAGTCGGGCGGCGAGGTCCTGCACGAGGCCAACTGGGGCCTCCGCAAGATGGCCTACCAGATCGACAAGCGCGAGTCGTCGGACTACCGCTTCTTCCGGTTCAACGGCAGCCAGGACATGCTCGACGACTTCAACCATTCGCTGAAGATCACCGACGGCGTCCTGCGCTTCCGGATCTTCAAGACCGAGCCCGACGCGCCGACGATGGTGCCACCGGACACCGAGCAGATCATGCGCCGCGACGAGGACGACCGCGAGCGCGGCGGCCGTCGCGAGGGCGGACGCGGCCCGCGCCGGCCTCGCTCCGACGACGACTCCGCGGGCGACCGCGGCTCCTCCGAGCCGGCCGTTGCCGCCGCCGGCGCCGACTCCGAGTAGCGCTTTCCACCGCTTTTCCGCTAGTTCCGGCTTATCTCGGGCCGGGGCGGATTTGCCGCGTGCGGGGTTGCCTAGACTCGGAGGAGTCTTAAGCGATCAGAAGGAGCACGAGAGTGGCGAACATCAACCGGGTGACGATCACCGGCAACCTGACCAGGGACCCCGACCTCCGGGAGCTGCCGAGCGGGACGGCGGTCTGCGAGCTCGGCGTCGCGGTCAACCACCGTCGCAAGGACCAGGCGACCGATCAGTGGGTCGAGGAGCCGAACTACTTCAACGTCGTCGTCTTCGGGGCGCAGGGGCAGAACTGCGCCCAGTACCTCTCGAAGGGTCGGCCGGTGGCCGTCGACGGGCGGCTCCGATGGAGCTCCTGGGAGGACAAGAACGGTGGCGGCAAGCGCTCGAAGGTCGAGATCGTCGCCCAGACCGTCCAGTTCCTCGGCAGCCGTGACGACAACCAGGGCGGCGGCGGTCAGTCCCAGGGCGGCGGTGTCCAGGCCCAGGCGAACCAGGGGTTCGCGGCGAGCTCCGACGTCCCGGCCGACACCGACTTCGGCGATCCCGTCGCCGCTCCGGCGGGCGGCGGCGCCGACGACGACATCCCGTTCTAGACGACCAGGGCGCCCCGGAAAGCGCGGTGCGGTCCGATCGCGACCGCACCGCGGAGCGCGCCCGGACGGCGCGGTCCCTATGATCCAGCGCCGCCTATGAAGCAGCTTTCGCACAACAGCGGGACGGTGCGCTGATGGCCGCCGCAGCCCCACCGCGCCGGGGCGGTCGCCGCGGCCTCGACCGCAACCGCCCCCGCAAGTACACCCGGATCCCGGTCGAGAACATCGACTACAAGGATCTGACTCTGATCCGTCGTTTCATCTCCGACCGCGGCAAGATCCGCTCGCGCCGCGTCACCGGTCTCTCCCGCCGCCACCAGCAGCAGCTCGCGCTGGCCGTCAAGCGGGCTCGTGAGGTGGCTTTGCTGCCTTACGTCGGCGACCGCTAGGCCGGAGCGCGGAGATGGCTCAGGCGATTCTTCTCAAGGACGTCGAGGGACTCGGCGGGGTCGGCGACGCGATCGAGGTCTCGCCGGGCTACCTGCGCAACTTCCTCGTCCCCCGTAAGCTCGCCCAGCCGGCGACGCAGGGCGCCCTCGAGGAGGCCCAGCGCCGCCGCGAGGCCGCCGAGAAGGCCTCCCGCGAGGCGCTCGAGCGTGCCGGCGAGACGGCCGCGCTGCTCTCCAAGACCGTGCTGACGATCACCCATCGCGCCGGCGAGGACGGCCGCCTGTTCGGCTCCGTCACCTCGAAGGAGATCGCCCAGGCGATCCAGGAAGCGCGCGGGCTGAAGATCGACCGCAAGCGGATCCGCCTCGACGAGGGCATCCGCGAGGTCGGCACGTACATGGTCGAGATCGAGGTGCCGGGCGGCGCCACGGCCTCGGTCAAGACGATCGTCGCCGAGCAGCGCTAGCCGCCCGGGCCGCCAGGGCGGGTGACGGGTTGCGCCGGCTTCGTGCCGTTTCTCGCACCGTCCCGTCTCTTTCCCGTAAATAGGCCCATCAGCGATCGCGTCACGCCGCCGCGTGTGCTTGTCTCGTCGAAGTCATGGACGGGAGCGAAATCGGAGTGATCGAAGGGGAGCCGGGCGGCGAGGCCGGCGGGCCATTGCTGCAGCCGCACAACCTCGAGGCCGAGCAGTCGGTGCTCGGGGCGATGATGGTGTCCGAGGCGGCGATCGACCCGGTCATGGGCGAGGCGCGGCTGGGCGCCGAGGACTTCTATCGCGGCCGCCACGCGACCATCTACAGCGCCATCCACGACCTCTACGAGCGCAGCGAGCCGGTCGACGCGCTCACCGTCGCCGAGCTGCTGCGCGGCCAGGGCAAGCTCGAGGAGGTCGGCGGGCAGGACGTCATCAACTCGCTGGCGGCGACGACGCCGGTCCCCGGCAACGCCGGCCACTACGCGCAGATCGTCAAGCAGAACTCGATGCTGCGGCGACTGCTCGGCGCCGCGCAGCGGATCCAGCAGTCGGTCCAGTCGCGGGCGGGCGAGCCCCAGGACCTCGTCGAGCAGGCCGAGGTGCTCCTCTTCAACGTCGCCCGCGCCGAGCAGGCCGGCGACTTCAGCTCGCTCGAGGCGATCCTCGACATCGAGCTGAACAAGCTCGACAAGCTCGCCAGCGGCGAGGCCCAGATGACCGGCACCCCGTCGGGCTTCAAGAAGCTCGACGAGATCACCGGCGGCTTTCAGCCCGGCAACCTGATCGTGCTCGCCGCCCGCCCGGCGATGGGCAAGTCGAGCCTCGTCTGCAACATCGCCGAGAACGTCGCCTGGAAGACGAAGCGGCCGGTCGCCTTCTTCTCGCTCGAGATGTCGGAGACCGAGCTCGCGCACCGCTTCATCGCCTCGCGGGCGCGGATTCCCTCCGACCGGCTCCGCAAGGGCAACGTCCACAAGGATTGGAACAAGGTCCTGAAGGCTTGTAACGAGCTCGCCGAGACGCCGCTGTTCATCGACGACTCCTCCGACCTCAGCCTCCTCGACCTCCGTGCCAAGTGCCGGCGCCTGCACTCCCAGCAGGGTGGCCTCGGGCTGGTGATCGTCGACTACATCCAGCTGATGCGCAGCGACGACCCGCGCGCCAACCGCGTCGAGCAGGTCGGGCAGATGAGCCGTGGCCTGAAGATCCTCGCCCGCGAGCTCGAGGTCCCGGTGATCGGCATCTCCCAGCTCTCCCGTGCCCCCGAGCAGCGCCCCGACAAGGTCCCGATCCTCAGCGACCTGAGGGAAAGCGGAAGCATCGAGCAAGACGCCGACATCGTCTCGTTCATCTACCGCGACGAGTACTACAACCACGAGAGCGAGCGGCCGGGTGAGGCGGACCTGATCATCGCCAAGCACCGCAACGGCCCGATCGGGATCGTCCCGCTCGCCTTCCAGGATCAGTTCCCGAAGTTCGCGAACCTCGCGAGCTCGGCTGCCTACGCCGGCGCTCCCGAGGCCGAGCCCGGTGAGGCCGCGTGAGCGGCGGGGAGCCGAAGCGCGGTCCGCTCGGAGGTCTCAGGGCGGCGCTGCCGGAGCAGCCCGCCGATCGTGATCCGCTCGGGTCGGTGTTGCCGCGCCCGGACGGCGGTCCCGTCGCGGTGCCGGATCCCGGCGGCGAGGTCACCGCGCGGGCGAGTTGCCCGCTCGGTGTCTGCGACGGCTCGGGGTGGCTGATCGACGACGAGGACACGGCCCGGGCCTGCGACTGCCGGCAGCGGCGAATCGAGCGGGCGCGCACGAGCGGGCTCAAGGGCTCGCTGCCGAAGCGGTTCCGCGGCGTGTCATTCGAGCGTCCGCCGGTCTCCGACATGGCCCGCCAGCCGGGCCTGAGCGCGACGGTCGGTGCCGTTCGCCGCTACTGCGAGACGATCGACGAGCAGCTCGACGCCGGCAACGGCCTCTGGTTGATGGGTGGTCCCGGCACCGGCAAGACGACGCTGGCGATGCTCGCTTCGAAGGCGGCGATCGACGCCGGCCGCAGCGTCGCGATCTACTCGACGCCGGCCTTGCTGGCGCGGATCCGCCAGACGTTCGACGCCGAGGGCGGCGAGGACGGCTACCTGGCGTTCTTCGACCGGCTCGTCTCCGTCGACCTGCTCCACATCGACGATCTCGGCGCCGAGCGCAGCACCGATTGGGTGCTCGAACAGCTCTACGCGATCGTCGACCGTCGCTACAACGACGAGCGATCGATCGCCTTCACGACCAACCTCGAGGAGCCGGAGCTGACCGAGCAGGTCGGCGCCCGCACGGTCTCGAGGCTGATCGAGATGTGCGACGGGAACCCGCTGCCGCTGTTCGGGCAGGACCGCCGGGTCGAGATGGCGCCCGGTGCGGGCCCACCGCAACCTTCATAATCGCCCCGACATGCCCGGATTGGTGATCGTTGGCGCCCAGTGGGGCGACGAGGGGAAGGGAAAGGTGACGGACCTGCTCGCCGAGCGGGCCGACGTCGTCGTGCGCTTCCAGGGCGGCAACAACGCTGGTCACACGATCGTCCGCGGCGACGAGGAGTTCAAGCTCCACCTGATCCCGTCGGGGATCCTCCACGAGGGGACCCTGTGCGCGATCGGCAACGGGGTCGTCATCGACCCGAAGGTCCTCACCGACGAGATCGAGGGGCTGAAGCGGCGCGGGGTTCCGGCCGCGAACCTGCGGATCTCCGCCAACGCGCACATGATCATGCCCTACCACGTGCTGCTCGACACGGCCGGCGAGGCGCGGCTCGGCAGCAGCAAGATCGGCACCACCAAGCGCGGGATCGGCCCCTGTTACGCCGACAAGTCGGCCCGGCTCGGAATCCGCGTGCAGGACCTGCTCGACGAGAAGATCCTCCGCAAGAAGATCATGGCCGCGATGGAGCCGAAGCGGCAGCTCCTGCGCCCGCATGCGAAGGACCCCGAGCTCGACCTGCACTCGATGACCGAGGAGTACGTCACCTACGGGCACCGGCTCGAGCACTACATCGCCGACACGGCCCGGCTCTGCTGGGAGCAGCTCGACGCCGGCCGCTCGGTCCTCTTCGAGGGCGCTCAGGGAGCGATGCTCGACCTCGACCACGGCACCTATCCGTTCGTCACCTCGTCGAATCCGATCGCCGGGGCGGCGTGCGTCGGCGCCGGCGTCGGACCGACCGACATCGACGACGTCTGGGGGATCACCAAGGCCTACACGACCAGGGTCGGGTCGGGACCGTTCCCGAGCGAGCTCGAGGACGGCACCGGCGAGCGCCTCCGCGTGAACGGCGGCGAGTTCGGGACGACGACCGGGCGCCCGCGCCGTTGTGGCTGGCTCGACCTCGTCGCGCTCCGCTACGCGGCGCGGCTGAACGGGATGACCGGCCTCGTCATAACCAAGCTCGACGTTCTGACCGGAATCGGGCCGCTGCAGGTCGCCGTCCGCTACCGCCACCCCGAGGGCGCCACGTTCGACCAGTTCCCCTACCACCAGTCGGTCCTGCACCGGGCGCAGGCCGAGTACGAGGAGCTGCCGGGCTGGGACGAGGACATCAGCGGGGCGCGCAGCCTCGCCGACCTGCCCGAGGCGGCCCGCGACTACCTCGACTACATCGCCGACTTCATCGGCGTCCCGATCACGGTCGTCGGCGTCGGTCCCGGTAGAGACCAGGTGATCTGGGTAATCGAGCAGCACGACGCGGCGCTCGAAGCCGCCTGAACCTCGACGGGAGTCAGATGAAGTTCGTCTACAAGCCATTCGCCCTGATCGTCGGTCTACTTGCCGGGATCCTCAGCAAGAAGGTCTTCGAGAAGATCTGGGGCGCGATCGCCGACGAGGATCCCTCCGACCCCGACGACCGTGACGCGACCTGGACCGAGGTGCTGATCTCGGCGGCCGTGAGCGGCGTGATCGTCAAGGTCGTCCAGGCCCTGGTCCGGCGCGGCGGCGCCGTCGGGTTCGAGCGGGCCACGGGTTTCTGGCCCGGCGACGAGCCAAGGGGCTGACGGCGGGTCGCGGAACCGGATGCCGGCGTCCTCGTCGGCTCACGGCCTGAGGCCGCTTCGCCTCCTGCGTCCTTGGCCTCCGATCCCGCGACCTCGCCGAGAGGGCCGCGGAGGCGGACGCGAAGCGGGAGCATTCCGCCGGGGTCAACTATCCTCCGCCGCCGCATGTTCGAGAAGGTCCTGATCGCAAACCGCGGCGAGATCGCGATCCGCGTCATCCGCACCCTCAAGGAGATGGAGATCGGCGCGATCGCCGTCTACTCCGAGGCCGATCGCGACGCTCGCCACGTCCGCGAAGCCGATGAGGCCTATCTCCTCGGCCCCGCCGTCCCCGCCGAGAGCTACCTGAACGTCGACAAGATCCTCGCGGTGGCAGCCGAGTCCGGCGCCGCGGCGATCCACCCCGGCTACGGCTTCCTGGCCGAAAACGCCCCCTTCGCCCGCGCGATCGGCGCGACCGACATCACCTGGATCGGCCCGCCCGCCGATGCGATCGACGCGATGGGATCGAAGACCCGCGCCCGCGAGATCATGCAGAAGGCCGGCGTGCCGATCGTCCCCGGCGCCACCGAGCCGTCCGAGACGGTCGCGGACGCCGCCGAGCTCGCCGAGGAGATCGGCTTCCCGATCGCCTGCAAGGCGGCCGGCGGTGGCGGTGGCAAGGGGTTCCGCGTCGCGATGACCTCCGACGAGCTCGCCGACGCGTTCGAGGGCGCCGCGCGCGAGGGTGAGAAGTTCTTCGGCGATGCCACCGTCTATCTCGAGCGCTACCTCGACGACCCGCGCCACGTCGAGGTCCAGATCCTCGCCGACGGCCACGGCAGCGTCATCCATCTCGGCGAGCGCGACTGCTCGATCCAGCGGCGCCACCAGAAGCTGATCGAGGAGGCGCCGGGCCCGCACGTCGATGACGAGATGCGCGAGCGGATCGGCAAGATCGCCACCGCCGCCGCCGCCGCGGTCGGCTACCGCTCGGCCGGCACGGTCGAGGGCCTCCA
>DATAFA010000048.1:0-15280 GCA_036257785.1 Solirubrobacterales bacterium
CGACGCCGGCCTGGGGGGCGAGCTGATCGGCGAGCTGCTTCTCGAGGTCGGCGGAGTCGATCGTGTCGCCGCCGCCGATCGAGACGCTGCAGCCGGCCGCGGCCACGGCTAGAGCCGGTACGGCGATGGCGATGGCGAGGAACTTCTTGGCGTTGTTCATGGGGTTCTCCCTCTTCGGTTTCCTGGATCGGACTGCGCGCATCCTCACCGCTCGCACCCACGCCGGCATCGGGCGGTTCCCTGAACCTCGACCCCTAGGTTTGCCCTGCCCTAGTCCCCCAGCGCGCCCGCCAGCTCACGGCGGCCGCTGATGTCGAGCTTGCGGTAGGCGTTGGAGAGGTGGACCTCGACGGTCTTCGGGGTGACGAAGAGCTCCTGGGCGATCTGCTTGTTCGTCTGGCCGGCGGCGGCGAGATCGGCGACGCGGCGCTCGGAGGCGGTCAGGGAGGCCGGGCCGGAGAGGGCACTGCCGCGGGGACGGGCTCCGGAGGCGTGGAGCTCGGTCCGCACCTGGGCGGCGAGCGGAGCGGCGCCGCAGGCCTCGGCGAGCTCGTAGGCGCGGCGGAGCGGGTCGCGCGCTTCGCTGGGCCGGCGTGAGCGGCGCACTGCGGCTCCGAGGGCGGTGAGGGCGGCGGCGAGATCGAGCTTGAGCGGCGATTGCGAGAGCAGCTCCACCCCGCGCTCGAGGTCCTCGATCCCGTCCTCGCCGCGCAGCTCGCCGAGCTGGGCGAGGGCACGCCCGACCGCGCCCAGCGAGCCCCAGCGCTCGGCCAGCTCGAGGTCGGCGCGCAGCACCGACTCCGCCTCCTCGCGGCGGCCGAGCCGCGCCAGCGCACGCGCCTGCAGCCGGCGCCCGGGGGCGAAGGCCGGGTTGATCCGCCAGGCGCAGAGCTCGACGTGACGCTCGGCGGCGGCGAGAGCCTCCTCGTCGCGGCCGCGCTCGAGGAGCAGCTCGATCTCGGCAACCTTCCAGACGAGCGCACCGTCGCCGGTGCCCTCGGGCCGGTCGATCGAGTGCAGCTCGCGTTCGGCCTCGTCGACCTCACCCTGCCGGATCAGCGTCGAGGCGAGGAGGCCGTAGGCGTACTCGAGGGTCGCGCCACCGAGCAGACTGATCTGCTCGACGCCGGCTCGCAACGAGAGCTCGGCGTCCTCGAGCTCGCCGTGGTGGAGCTCGGTGAATCCGCGCCAGAGCTGGACGCTCATTACGCCGAACATCGAGCCCTGACGGTGCGAGCGGGCCAGTGCCCGATCCCAGAGCTCGACCGCCTCGGGGCGCTCGGCGGCGACGAGGACGACGTTGGCGACGATCCAGGTCAGCCCGGTGTCGACCTCCATCTGGGCGGCGAGCTCGATCGCCGACGAGGCGAGGCCCGCGCACTCGTCGGCGGATCCACCGCGGTAGAGCCAGTCGTAGGAGGCGGCCGCGGCGAGCACGCTCTCGCCGGGGGTCGGATTCTCGGGCAGCAGCCGCAACCGGCGGAACCGCTCCTCGGCATCGGGCACGTCGGCGCCGAAGTAGATCGAGATCAGCTCCACCGACTCGACGATCGCGATCAGCTCGGGGGCGTCGGCGCCGAGATCGCGTTGGGCTTCGGCGGCGAAGTCGGCGGCCCGCTGTGCCTCGCCGACGAACAGGAGGACCCGCGAGAGCGCGTAGGCGGCAGCGACCCGGAGCTCCGGCACGTCGTGCTCCCGGTAGGCGGCGAGCAGGTGATCGGCCGCGGCCGCTCCCCCGGTTCCCGCCTCCGCCATCCCGAGTTGCAGCATCACTCCGGGGCGGCGCTCGGGCGGGATCGGCTCGAGCAGCATCCGTGTCAGGTAGGTGACCGTGCTGTCGGAGGCGCCGCTCGCCGCCGCCACCTGCGCGGCCCGGTCGAGCACCTCGATGGCCCAATCCTCCCCGACCGGCGGCGCCGCGAGCAGCTGGGCCGCGGTCTTCTCCGGCGCAGCGCCGGACTCGTGCATGAGCCGCGCGGCACGGGCATGGGCGAGCTCGCGCTCGCCTGGCGGGACGTCTGCGACGATCGCTGCGCGGACGAGCGGGTGAGCGAACTCGAGCGGGGTCCGCGGCGCGAGGATGCCGACCCGCGAGAGCGCCCCGGTCGAGCCGGCGACCGCGTCCGGATCCTGGCCCGAGAAGCGCGCCACGGTGGCGACGTCACTGCCGTCGCCGAGGATCGCGACGGCGCGTGCGACCTCGGTCGCTTCCTCGGGCAACCCGCGCAGCCGCGAGACGACGGTCCGCGAGACGGCCCGGGGACCGAGGTCGGTGATCGCCGGCGCGTCGCCCGCTGTCGGCGAGCGACCCTCGAGCGCGAGGGCGTTGAGCGTCTGCTGAAGCAGCAGCGGGTTGCCGCCGGAGGCGCGCCGGCAGGCATCGCTGAACTCGGCATCGCCTGGCCGCTCGAAGCGCCGCTCGATCAGCTCACCGATCCCCTGCACCGACAGGGGCCGGGGGCTGATCACGACCGACGACGGCTCGGCGGCGATCCCCGCCATCAACGTCGGATCGACCCCCGGCTCGGTCGATCGATGGCCGCTCAGCAGGCCGATGCGGGTGCCGTCGAGGCGGTGGGCGAGGTAGGCGAGGAACCGCAGCGAGGCCCGGTCGCACCACTGCAGGTCGTCGACGACCAGCAGCAGCGGATCGTCGCCGGCGATGTTCAGCGTCATCCAGTAGAGGCCGTGGAGGACAGAGAAGGAGACGTTGCCGCTCGCGACGGCTTCCTCGGGCGCGGCGGCGGCCGCGAACAGGCTCGCGGCGGGCGCCGCGGCCCCGGCCAGCGCGACGTCGGTGCCGCGCTCGCTCACGACCGCCTCGAAGAGCTGGCGAACCACGCCGAAGGCGAAATCGATCTCGAGCTCGCTGCCGCGCGCCGAGTGCGTCGCGAAGCCATCGGCCGCGGCGCGCTCGGTGATCTCGCCGATCAGGACGCTCTTGCCGATGCCGGCCGGTCCCTCGACCGCGATCACGGACCCGTCACCGGCGACGATCTCGCCGAGCGCGTGACTGGCTGCTTCGAGCTCGCCCTCGCGCTCGACCAGAGTCTCCGGCGAACCTCCCACACGGCGAATCTATAAGAGCCGTGCGGGGGCGATGGCGGGTTCGCTCAGGCGTCGATCGAGTGATTGGCCAGGAACATGCCCTCGGGATCGACGTTGGCACGGATCTCGCGCAGCCGGCCGAGCGTCCGCTCGCCGAAGATCGCCCCGGGCTCGACCCTGCTCTCGGCGAAGTTCAGGTACGCCGCGCCGCTGTCGACGACGTCGAGGGCCTCGCGGGCGGCCGCGAACGCGGTCTGCAGCGGCGGCGCCATCGCCGGGTCCATCAGCATCCCGACGGCGAACGTCATGTACCGGCCGCCGAGCGCGCCCAGGGCGCCGCTCCCCTCACCGCGACGCCCGAGCGCCCCGCCGAGGTGGCGGAACTCGAACGAGAGCAACGGTGAGTCCGTGCCCGGTCCGACGGCCGCCACGAGGCGCTGCAGTGACTCCGCGTCGAGGTCGGCGAGCATCTGATGGTCGCCTTGCCCCGGAACCGGACCCGGGGGGTCCATGTGCAGGGCGAGCAGATCCGGCGGTGTGACGATCGCGAACGTGTCCATCTCGGGACCGAGCTCACGCAGGGGCGCGAGCAGCTCGGCGCCCTGCTGCTCGGTGCCGAGGAACGTGGCCTCGATCACCGTGAACGAGCGCCCGCGGAGGAACTCGGGGACGTCGGGAATCGGCGGGATCTGGATCATCCGGCCGACGGAGGTGACCTCGTCGGGCACCGACCGGGTCCACTGCCGCCATGCCTCCAGCACCTCAGCGGCGCGCTCGTAGGGGAAGAACAGCGCCCCCGCGTACACCTCGGTGATCGGCAGCAGCTCGAACTCCATCGCGGTGACGACGCCGAAGTTGCCACCGCCGCCACGGATCGCCCAGAACAGATCGGGGTCGGTCAGCGCGGTGACCTCGCGGAGATCGCCGTGAGCGCTGACGAACTCGATTGCGGTGATCCGCTCGGCGGCCAGGCCGTGCTTGCGCGCCAGCCAGCTGACGCCGCCGCCGAGGCTGTAGCCGACGATGCCGACGTCGTGCGAGGAGCCGGCGAGCGCGGCGAGGCCGTGCTCGGCGGCCGGGCCGACGACCTCGCCCCAGGTGACGCCGGCACCGACCCGCGCCGTCCGGGTAGCGGGCTCGACGCGGACGTCGCGCAGGCGCTCGGTCTTGATCAGCAGGACGCCGGCGAGGTCACCGTGAGCGGCGGCGTTGTGGCCGGTGCCCTGGACGGCGACGCGGATGCCGCGGTCGCGGGCGAACCGGACCGCCCGGGCGACGTCGTCCGCGTCCTCGGGGATCGCGACGACCGCCGGATGCTGGTCGACGGCGAGGTTCCAGGCGCTGCGCGCCTCGTCCCAGCCGGGGTCGGTGCTGGTCTGGAGATCGCCGGTGAACCGGTCACGCAGTGGGCTCAGGTCGATCGTCATCTCGGTGGTCGGGGTCATCGGGGGCCTCCTCGGCTTCGGAATGGAATTGCTGATCCGATCCTGCGCGAGAACGGGGGCGGTGCCATCGAGGACAACCCCAAAGCCGACCCCCAATGTTTCGCGACCCTCAGCCGACGCGGTACCAGTCCACGTACTTGCCGCAGGTCTGCCGGACGGGGATCCGCTCGACGGCGCCGGGGTCGAGCGGCGTCGCCGTCAGCGAGCGCAGATGAGCCTCGTCGGGAGCGCGGAGGAGGCGACCGATCAGGTTCGGCCGCTCGGGCTCGACGCTGACCTCGGCGTCGGTGGCGGAA
The DNA here is from genome assembly GCA_036257785.1 of Solirubrobacterales bacterium. GTDB lineage: Bacteria > Actinomycetota > Thermoleophilia > Solirubrobacterales > 70-9 > RHKX01. The sequence continues at coordinate 4,790 of DATAFA010000048.1, forward strand.
TCAACCCGCACCTCGGCCACCGGGAATGTCGGCGTCTCACCCCGGAAGTCGAGATTGGCCGCCACCGTCGCATCGAGCCCGAGGTCGGCCGAGGTGACGCGGAGCGGGCGGCGGCTGTCGTACTCGAGCGAGATCAGCCAGCGGCCCGGCTCCGGGATCTCGAGCTTCATGGTCGCCGGGGCCCCGTCGGAGGCGGTGTCGGAGGGGATCCAGCCGTCAGGCTCGGCGATCACCGGCTTCGTGTTCCAGACGAGTGCCGTGCCCTTGCCCTTCGCGACCGGGCGCTGCTCGGGGTCGGTGCAGTCGAGGACCGCACCGGGGGCGGTGCCCTCGTCGAGCGTGCGGCGCTTGCCGGTCCGCCCGGTGTTCTCGTAGAGCACGTAATCGTCGGTTCGCTCGACCTCGCGGAACCGCGGCGGCACGCCCGAGGCCGGCCCTCCGGTCGTCGCGAGGATGTAGCGGAAGCTGTCCAGCGTCTGCGGGAAGACGGCATCGACGTCGAACTTCTCGCCCCCTCCCTGCCCCTTCTTGAACCGGGGCCGCGCGTCCTCGACGTCGTAGAAGTTGGTGACGATCCCGGTGATGTCGCCGGAGCCGCGGAGCTCCCAGCCGATGAAGTCGTCGCGACCGAGGAACAGCACCGGCTCGCCGGCGACGATCGGGCGGAACGACTCGAGCTGGGCCGCATGTGAGTCGGGACCGACGGGGGCGTTGCGGATTACCAGGAACGACGAGCCCGCCGCCGCGAGCACGAGGACGACGCCGAGCGCCAGCGCCGGGCCGCGGGCGGCGAGCGTTCCCCGGAGCGCGATCGCGATCACGACCGGGGCGAGGATCGCCAGCGCCTTCGCGGCGATGTAGGGGCTGCTGAAGATCGCCGCGAGCACGTAGACGCCGGCCATCGCGACGAGCAGGGCAGGCAGGACCCAGTCGCGCTCCCTGCGGTCGCGCAGCAAGCCGAGGACCAGAGCCGCGAGCCCGATCAACGCCCCGATGTAGAAGAACGCCGCCGGCGCTCCCGCCGAGGCGGGCGTCGCGTCGAACTCGCCGGCCGGCCAGATCCCGAGCGCCTCGAGCGGCGAGAGCGCCTGCGCGAGGTTGCCGAGGTCGGAGCCGAACCGGTCGGGGTTGAGGGCCGACAGGCGGCTGAAGTCGGCAATCCGGCTCCACTCCCCCGCCGTCGCGGCCGCGACGACGATCAGCAGGCCGATCAGGTAGGGGGCGAGCTTGCGCGGCCAATCCTCGGGCAGCTCCGGGCGTGGTCGGACGAAGAACCAGCGGGCGATCAGGACGGCCCCGCCGACGGCGCCGATCCAGAGCAGGCCGGGCAGGCTGTAGTTGAAGACCGAGGCCGCCGCGAGCACGGCCAGCGGCAGCACCCGCCGGACCGGGTGCACGCCCTCTCTCGTCGCGGCGGTCACGGTCTCGTCGAGCGGCGTCCGCATCCCGATCAGCGCGGCCAGCGACAGCGCGAACCCGATCAGGAGCATCGCCTGCAGCGGCTCCTTGAAGGCGCCCTGGGTCAGGTACGCGGCGCCGAGATAGGGCAGCGCGACGAGCGCGGCACCGACGATCAGCCGCGGCCGGCTCATCCTCCCGAGCAGGCCGATGCCGAGCAGTCCGAAGAGCGGGGCGAGCGCCATCGTGAAGCCGGCGAAGACGTCGATCAGGTCCGCACCGCCGGCTCGCGCTACGGCGGCGACGACGGCGTGGGGGCCGATCGGGTAGCCGCCCTTGATGAAGCTCGGGACCACACCCGAGTAGTCGCTGACGTAGTCGGCGATGATCAGGTGCGAGGCCATGTCGTCGTTGACGAGGCCGACGCCGAGGATTCCGATGAAGCCGGCGATCGCAAACGGCAGCGATGCCGCGAGGACCGTGACGCCGACGACCGGAACGCCGACGACGGCGGCGTCCCGCTGCCCGCCGACCCGCCCGCGCAGCCAGATCGCGGCGGCGACCGTGACGATGCCGAGGACGACCGCCGCGGTCGTCGCGTGGCCGGGCAGCCGGATCGCGATCCCAGCGACGACGAGCAGGACCGCGAGCCCGTAGGCGGGAGCCAGCCAGCTGAAGGCGATTCGCCGCTCGCGATCGGCGCCCGCCGCGACCGCGGCGAGGGTCTGCCCGAGGACGAGCGCCGCGAGGAGGACGAAGAGCAGGGTGGCGTAGGCGCCGATCATCGTGGGGTGCTCCGTCAGGCGGGCTCCGCGAGCGGGGTCACCGCTGCGGTTCGGTCAGCCGGCGTCCAGGGCAAGATCGGGGACGCGGACCAGATCCCGTTCGATCAACACCTCGGCGACCTGGACGGCGTTCGTCGCCGCACCCTTGCGGAGGTTGTCGCCGACGATCCAGAGGTTCAGGCAGCGATCGTGAGAGGGATCGCGGCGGATCCGGCCGACGAGCACCTCGTCGCGGCCCGCCGCCGCGGTCGCGAGCGGGTAGATGCCCTCCGCCGGGTCGTCGAGGACGACGACGCCCGCGGTGCCGGCGAGCAGGCTCCGGCAGGCGTCCGGGTCGAGCGGGTCGCGGGTCTGGACGTTGACCGACTCCGAATGCGAGTTGAAGACCGGGACTCGGACGCAGGTGGTCGAGATACCGACCTCCTCGCCGAGGCCGAGGATCTTCCGCGTCTCGGCCATCATCTTGCGCTCCTCGGTCGTGTAGTCGTCGCCGCCCTTGAACGTCTCGACCTGCGGCAGCACGTTGAATGCGATCTGATGGGGATAGACGTGGGCATCCGGGGTCTCACCGGCGAGGACGGCCGCCGACTGGGCCCGCAGCTCCTCGATCGCGCGTCGCCCGGTCCCGGAGACGGACTGGTAGGTCGAGACGACGAGTCGCTCGATCCCGACCGCGGCGACGATCGGCTTCAGGGCCACGACCATCTGCATCGTCGAGCAGTTCGGGTTGGCGACGAGGCCGCGATGGGCGTCGGCGGCCTCGGGGTTGACCTCGCTGACGACGAGCGGCACCTGCTCGTGCATCCGCCAGAAGCTGGTGTTGTCGACGACGACGGCGCCGGCGGCGATGATCCGCGGCGCCCACTCGGAGCTGACCGCCCCACCGGCCGAGGAGATGACGATGTCGAGCCCCTCGATCGACTCGTCGGAGAGCTCGCGGCACTCGACCTCGCCGCCCGCGAACGGCAGCCGCTGGCCCGCCGAGCGGGCCGAGGCGAGCGGGACGAGCTCGGCGACCGGGAACGAGCGCTCGGCGAGGATCTCGAGGACGGTCGAGCCCACCGCACCGGTGGCTCCGAGCACGCCGACCCGGAGGCCGGACGCGCCGGCGGCGCTCATCGGACGGGGGCGCGAGCCTTGTGCTCGCCGGTCGAGTCCTCTTCGTGGACCGCGTCGGCGCCGAGCTCGAAGGCGCCGTGCAGCGCCCGGACGGCATCGTCGACCCGGCCGGCGGCGATCACGCAGGAGATCTTGATCGGGGAGGTCGAGATCATCTCGATGTTGATCCCCTCGTCGCCGAGGACCTTGAAAACCTTCGCGGCGACGCCCGGATGGCTGCGCATGCCGGCCCCGATGATCGAGACCTTGCCGATCTGGACGTCGGTCAGGATCTCGCCCGAGCTCATCCCGTTCTCGCCCGTGATTGCCGCGACGGCCGTGTCGAGGTCGTCGCGGGGGACGGTGAACGACAGGTCGGCGCCGTGCTCGGTCGAGACCGGCTCGTTCTGGATGATCACGTCGACGTTGACGTTCGCGTCGGCGAGCGCGGTGAAGATCCGGCCGGCCATGCCGGGCTCGTTGCGGACCCCGGCCAGGGTGACGCGCGCCTCCTCGGCGGAGTGGGTGACGGCTGTGACGAAAGGGTTCTCCAAGGTCTCGTCCTCTGCGACCACGAGGGTACCGGTGCCCTGCTCGAACGATGAGCGGCAATGGATCCTGACGCCGTGGTTGCGCGCGTACTCGACGCTGCGGAGCTGCAGCACCCGTGCCCCCGACGCGGCCATCTCGAGCATCTCCTCGAAGGAGACGACCGCCAGCTTGCGCGCGTCGGGCACGACGCGGGGATCGGCGCTGAACACGCCGGCGACGTCGGTGTAGATCTCGCAGACCGCGGCGCCGAGCGCGGCAGCGAGCGCCACGGCCGTCGTGTCGGAGCCGCCGCGCCCGAGCGTCGTCACGTCCTTGGAGTCGGTCGAGACGCCCTGAAAGCCGGCGACGAGGACGATGTTGTCCTGCTCGAGCGCCTGCTCGATCCGGCCGGCGCGGACGTCGACGATCCGCGCCTTGGTGTGCGAGGAGTCGGTGACGATCCCGGCCTGTGAGCCGGTCAGCGAGATCGCCTGGTGGCCGAGGTCCCAGATCGCCATCGCGCAGAGCGCGCACGAGATCCGCTCCCCGGTCGAAAGCAGCATGTCCATCTCCCGCGGGCTCGGCCGATCGGAGATCTCGCTCGCCATCGTCAGCAGGTCGTCGGTCGTCTTGCCGCGCGCCGACAGCACCGCCACGACCTTGTTGCCGCGCTCGCGCTCGGCGACGATCCGCGCCGCCGCCCGCTTCAGGTCCTCCGGGCCGGCAACCGAGGTGCCGCCGAACTTCATGACCACGATCTCGCCGCCGGAGCCCACTCCGGGCGTGCTCACCTGTGATTCCACCTTCGCCGCGTCGGTCGTCATCGCCGGCTCAGGATAGAGCGGGCACTGGCGGTGGCTCCGCCTCGGACGGTTCCGCCTCGGCACCGCCGAGACCGAGGAAACCCTCGATATCGGAGAAGTTCCTCGGTGGCGTCGCGGAGTTTGGGCGGCTCAGACGTTGCGCCGGCCGGTCAGCGCGCGGCCGAGCGTGACCTCGTCGGCGTGCTCGAGGTCGGCGCCGACCGGGAGGCCGCTGGCGAGGCGGGTCAGGGTGACGCGGCCGCGGAGGCGCTCGCCGATGTGGTGGGCGGTGGCCTCGCCGGTCGTGGTCGGATTCGTGGCGATGACGATCTCCTCGACGCCGCCGGCGTCGACGCGGGCGACGAGCTCCTCGATCTTGAGGTCGGAGGGATCGATGCCGTCGATCGGCGAGAGCGCACCGCCGAGCACGTGGTAGAGGCCGCGGTACTCGCCGGTCCGCTCGATCGGGATCACGTCCTGCGGCTCCTCGACGACGCAGATCATCTCGCGACTCCGGCGTGGGTCGCCGCAGATCACGCAGACCGGGCCCTCGGCGAGGTTGAAGCACGTCTCGCAGAGCCCGATCTGCTCCTTGACCTCACGGATCGCGGCGGCGAGCGCGAAGGCGTCGTCGTCACTCGAGCGGAGGATGTGGAACGCGAGCCGCTGAGCGGTGCGGCGGCCGATGCCCGGCAGCTTGCCGAGCTCGGCTATCAGGCGGTCGACCGGAGCGGGATGCAATTACATGCCCGGGAGGCCGAGGCCGCCGCCCCCGAGGCCGCCGGCGATGCCGCCCATCTTCGACTCGGCGCGCTCCTGCGCGGCGCGGATTCCCTCGTTGACGGCGGCCAGGACCATGTCCTGGAGCATCTCGACGTCCTCGGGATCGACCGCGTCCGGGTCGATGACGATCTCCTGCACGACGAGGTCGCCGCTCACCTTGACCTTGACCATGCCGCCGCCGGCGCTCGCGTCGACGACCTCGTCCTTGAGCTCCTCCTGTGCCTTTGCCATGTCGGCCTGCATCTGCTGGGCCTGCTTCATCAGCGCGCCCATGTCCATGCCGCCGGGTCCCGGCATCCGTCCTCTCGCCATCAGCTCGTCTCCTCCATCGGTTGATCAGGTGCGTCGTCGATCACGACCTCGGCGTCGAACTCGGCGATGAAGCGCTCGACGAGGTCGTTCTCACCGCCCGCCGCGACGCTGTCGCCGCCGCGGGCGGGCTGCTCGGCCCCGGGCTCGGAGTCGAGCATCGTGTAGTCGGGCCGAAGCGGCTCGCCGAGTACGGCCAGGATCGCCGCGGCGACGAGCTCGCGGTTGTCCTTGTCGTCGGCCTTGCGGAGGTTGAAGGCGGATCCGGGCGGAAACGCGATCGTCAGCGTGCCGGCGGCGACGTCGACGGCGACCGGCCTGGCGATTCCGACGACGGCCGAAAGCATCCCGGCGCCGCTCTGCCGCATCTGATCGAGGATTCCCGGCCAGAGCTCGGTCACGTGCTCGAGGCCGAGACCGCCCTCCGGCCCGGCCACGGCGACCGGGCCGGTCGGTTCCGCCGGCGGCGGCTCGGCGGCCGGCTGCGGGGCGGGGACGGACGCGGTCGGCTCGGGGGCGGCCGTGGACTGCGGAGCGGAGTCGGCCGCCCGTGGCTCCGGGGTGGGCTCCGACGCCGCCTCGGGCTCGGGCGGCTGCGAAGCGGGGGGCTCGGCCGGCTCGGCGGCTGCGGGCCCGGCTGGGTCATCTGACCCACGTATTACGACGGTGGGATTACCCAGTGGGGCGGCGGGGCCGGGGTCGGCAGGTGCCGGACCGGTTCCGGACGCCGCGCGCTCGAGCCGCTCGATCCGCTGGTTGAGGGCGGCGCGCGAGGGGTCGATCTCGGGCTTCGCCGCGCGCAGGAGGGCCAGCTCGACCGTCATCCGGGCCTCGTCGCCCTCGCGGATCGCCGTCAGGGCGGCGGAGAGCTCGTCGATCGCCCGGACCAGGGCGACCTCGCCGAGCCGGTTGGCCTGCTCGGAGAGCCGCGCCTCCTGGTCGGCGACGACGAGGAAGTGATCCGGGATCTCGCCGAGCGTGGCGACCACGAGCAGCTGGCGGAGATGCCCGACGAGGTCCGTGGCGAAGCGGGCGGGATCGTGCCCGGAGCGGGAGACCGCGGCGCTGACCCGGAGCGCCTCGGCGCCGTCGCCGGCGGCGATCGCCTCGGAGGCGCGGAAGAGCAACTCGGAGTCGGCGACGCCGAGGACGGCGAGGACGTCGTCGGTCGCGATCTCGTTGCCGCTGTAGGCGACGAGCTGGTCGAGCGTCCCGAGCGCGTCGCGGAAGCTGCCGTTGGCGGCGCGCGCGATCGCGCCGATTGCACCGTCGTCGAGGACGAACCCCTCGGCCTCGGAGGCGCGGCGGAGGACGATCGCGATCTCGTCCGGCGAGGGACGGCCGAAGTCGAAGCGCTGGCAGCGGTCGACGATCGTCGGCATCACCTTGTGGGCCTCGGTCGTCGCCAGCACGAAGACGGTGTTCGGCGGCGGCTCCTCGAGCGTCTTCAAGAAGGCGTTCCACGCCTCGCGGGTGAGCATGTGGGCCTCGTCGAGGATGTAGACCTTCCAGGTCCCTTCGGGGGGCGCGTAGCTGACCCGCTCGCGGAGCTCGCGGATGTCGTCGACGGAACGGTTCGAGGCGGCATCCATCTCGATCACGTCCATCGAGTTGCCGGCGGCGATCGCGACGCAGGACTCGCAGACGCCACAGGGCTCGAGGGTCGGGGCGTTGACGCAGTTCAGCGAGCGGGCGAGGATCTTCGCCATCGACGTCTTGCCGGTTCCACGCGAGCCGACGAAGAGATAGGCGTGGTGGACGCGGTCCCGCTCGATCGCGTTGCTGAGGGTCCGGACGACGTGCTCCTGCCCGACCACGTCGGCGAACGACTGAGGGCGATGACGGCGATAGAGGGACTGCTCGGTCACGGTCGCTCAGTCTAGAGGCGCGCTCCCCATAGACTGCGTCGCTCGCTGATGGCAACCCGCTTCCAGATTCGCGCTTCGGCGCTCGCCGCCGGCGCGCTGCTCGCGGCGATCGCGCTGCTCGCGCTGACCGCCGCGCCGCCCGCCGTTGCCGACGGCGGCCGGCTCGACAAGGCACTCGACCGGATCATGGACGACCCGATGGCTCCGCCCGGCCTGTCGGTTTTGATCCAGCGCGGCAACAAGCGGGAGTTCCGGCGCCGCGGCGTCTCCGACATGGAGAGCGGGGCGAGGCCGACCGCGCACCGTGCGATGCGGATCGCGAGCATGGCGAAGGCCTTCAACGGCGCGATCGCGCTCTCGCTCGTCTCGAAGGGCAAGCTCGAGCTCGACGACACGATCGACGACTGGCTCCCGGGCGTCTGGCCCAAGGCCGGCGACGTCACCGTCCGGCAGATGCTCCAGCACACCGCCGCGCTGCCGGACTACATCCGCCAACAGGCTTTCATCGACCTCCTGATGAGCGACCCGGCGCAGTACCTGTCGCCGCTGGAGCTGATCGACTTCGTCAACACGAAGGACCCCGAGCACACGCCGGGCAGCACCTACTCGTACTCCGACAGCGACAACATCATCGTCGCCCTGATCGCCGAGGCCGCAAGCGGCAAGTCCTACGAGCAGCTGTTGCGAAGCGAGATCTACCGGCCGGTCGGGATCAGCAACACGAGACTGCCGGACACGCTGGCGCTGCCGAAGGGCTACATGCACGGCTACGACCGCGACAAGAACGGCGTCTTCCAGGACGAGAGCAAGTTCATCAACCCGGCACTCGCGTGGGCCTCCGGTGGGCTCGTCTCGACGCCGCTCGACGTCAACCGCTTCTTCCGCGCCTACGTCGGCGGCGACCTGTTCAGCGCCAAGGTGGGCCGCAGCCAGAGCTCGTACGTCCGCGGTCGCTCCTCTCCCCCGGGCCCCGGCCGCAACGACGCCACGCTGGCGCTGTTCCGTTACCGGACGCGCTGCGGCGCCGTCTTCGGGCACACCGGCTCCTACCCCGGCTATCGCCTGTTCGCCGCTTCGAGCGCGAACGGCCGCCGCTCGGTCGTCTTCTCGGTCAACTCCCAGATCGTCCCCGGTCAGGGCTCGCCGCGGGTCTCGGGGCTGATCCGCCAGGCGCAGGCGGACGCGGTCTGCCTCGCGCTGCGCTGACCGTTGCCCCGCCCTCGTGGAGGGCATTGCCTGAAGCTGGGGTCCGGGGCTGATTGGATTCCCCGCGCCCGGGCAAGGGAGGACCGATGGCTTTCGGCGCGGGAACCGAGTTGGCGGGCGGCCGCTACCGCCTCGAGCACAAGCTGGGCAGCGGCGGCATGGCCACCGTCTGGCTCGGCGAGGACCTGCGACTGGGCCGGCGGGTCGCGGTAAAGGTCCCGTCCGAGGCGATCCTCGCCGACCAGGCCTTCTCGGTCCGCTTCGAGCGCGAAGCCCGGACTGCGGCCGCGCTGTCCCATCCTCACCTCGTCCCGGTCTATGACTACGGCTACGAGGACGAGCGCCCCTACCTCGTCAGCGAGTACATCGACGGCTGGAGCCTCGCCGAGCTGCGCCACCGTCACCGCCCGCCCGCCACCGCGGAGCTCGCGGCAACGCTGCTCGAAGCGCTCGCGCACATCCATGCCGCGGGAATCGTCCACCGCGACATCAAGCCGGGCAACGTCCTCGTCGACCGCGGCGGGCGGATCCTGCTGACCGACTTCGGGATCGCCCAATCGGCCGACGCGACCGGGCTGACCAGCGATGGCCTCGTCGTCGGGACGCCCTCCTACCTGGCGCCGGAGCTGAAACGGGGCGGGCGGGCGACCCCGGCGTCCGACCTCTACTCGCTCGGGGTCCTGCTCTCGGAGCAGTACTCGCCGGAGGACCCGGACCGGATCGGGAGGTTGATCGACGCTCTGACCGCCGCCGTGCCGGCGGACCGGCCCGCCGACGCCGAGGCCGCGCGAGAGATCCTCCAGCGACGGAGCGTCCTCGTGACCGCGGTGAACCCGATCGAGGACGGGCCCGAGCGAACGGAGCCGATCGTCAGCCGTCCGCTCGCGTCCAGCCGGGCGCCGGCCCCCGGACCCGGCGCCGGCCGCACGCGGGCAATCGTGATCGGCCTCGCGGCGCTCGTCCTCGCAGCCGTGGCGACGATCGCGCTCGCGTCGGGGGACGAGGACGGCGGCGGTGAACGACAGGCGGCCAAGGACCCCCCGGCGACGCAGAAGCCGACGACGACCGCCGAGGTATCGACGACCACCGCGACCACCACCGCGACGACGACGGCCACCACGCCGCCGCCGGAATCCACGCCGTCGGGCGGCGGCGACGCGGCGCAGGGCATCGCACTCAACAACGAGGGCTACGCGCTGCTCCAGCAGGGCGACGTGGCCGGGGCGTTGCCGAAGCTGAAGAGGTCCGTCGCGTCGTTCCCCGCCGACAGCACCCAGATCGACTACGCCTACGCGCTCTTCAACTACGCCCAGGCGCTGCGGCTGTCCGGCGATCCCGAGGCGGCGATCCCGCTGCTCGAGAAGCGCCTCAGCTTCTCCGACTTCAAGCTCGACGAGGTGAAGGCCGAGTTGGCGGCCTCCAGGCAGGCGGCGGGTGAGGGCTGAGCCGCGACTGCAATCGCGGGCCAGAAGCAGATGGCGGGGGACCACCTCCATCCGCACCGCTGAGCCGGCGTCGCGCTACGATGCGCCGTGGACCGTGCTGAGCGGGGACGTAGCGGAGCCCTGTACCCGCAATCCGCTCCAGCGGGGCTGAACGCCCGCCCGAGGATCCGGCCTTCGGGGCCAGTACGTCGCGGGCAGCGTTGACGGTCAGGTCCCGCGCGATGTGAGCCCGCGAACCAGGTCAGGTCCGGAAGGAAGCAGCCTT